>JACZRH010000045.1 GCA_022574815.1 Planctomycetota bacterium
TTCGTTCGGGGCATCGCGGAGGGTGAGGCCATCACGGTGTTCGGCGACGGTACCCAGCAGCGAGATTTTACATACGTAGACGACGTGGCCCGCGGCACTGTCGAGGCGATGAAGTCGCTCTGCGCGAGAAAGGGGAAACGTTCGGTCAGGCCCGGCGTCTGGCGCGGGACGAAGTCGAAGTCGCCGGGCACAGCGCGGGAGGCGATCCAAGCCATCTGTCGTCGGCAGAAGGGGCACTCGCCGTCAAAGATGATCGTGCGGCACCGTTCGTTCTCACGAGCGGGATCCGGGGTCATCGCGGTGGTCGCGTGGGAGGATTCTTGCACGTCAGTTGTTCTCCAGATTCGAACGCAAGGCGTCGGCGAGCTCGGCCATGGTCCCGGTCACGTGTAAGGCATAGAAGTACTCGCGGTCGCGCGCGACGTGGTCGATGCGCCACTGCTCCTCGAGCGTCTGGAGCTGCCGCCCCAACTCCGCCGCCCGCCACGGATCCGATTGTAGCAGCAGCGCGTTGCTGCGGCGCGTTTCATTGAACAGGGTCCGGCGTTTCGCGCGGTCGCTGGAGCGCGCGGCGCGCAGTTCCGTAGCCTGGCGAATCAGCTCTGCACGTTGTTGGAGCAAATCCGCGGGCGCGTCCGGCAGGTAGCGCTGCGGGTTGTACACGATGTCGCGGCTCTGCCGGCGGGCGGCGATGATCTGGTCGCGCGATACGCCGTGCGTCGGCAGCGGCAGGCGCAGTGTTGCGGTGACGCAACCCATCGGCCGCGGCCTCTCGCCGAAGAAACGCGCCGTGAAGTCCTCGGTCATTTCGTCGTACTTCGCGCCGCCGATGCCGTGAATGAACAGATCCGCCAGCAGCAGCCGCGCGAAACCGGAAAGTGCCAGCGCCCGCGGGCGCAGTTGCCAGCCCTCGGACTGCAATTCCCAGGGCTGTTCGTGCGTCTTGAATCGTTCGAGCCGGGGGCGCAACAGTGCGCCGACGGCGTCGTCACCCGCGAGCAGTTCGAGCGCATCGCCGCGTGGATGAACGAAAAGCCTGCGGCGCGGCTCGCCCGGCCGACCGATCCAGAACGGCAGCTCGATGCGCCCGTCGCGCGTCGCGAGCGGCGGCACCGGGCGGTTGGTCACGCGAATGCGGTGCCGCGAACGAAACGCCTGCTGCGCCGCGTTGTAGTCTCTTGCAAAGCGTTCGGCGTGGAGCAGAAGATGGGCGGCGAAGGCCCGAAACACCTGCGTCTCGCACAGGCGCGACATTCGGATTTCGTGTACGTCGCGCACGCCGAGTGCCTGTTCGGTGGCGGCCCGGCCGCGGGCCATCGCGTCGCAAAAGTCGAGCGATGTTTCGTCGGTGTCCAGCCAGCCGTCGGAGAACGCGCGCAGCAGTGATTGATCGTAATGATCGAGCAGTGACGCGACGCGCGTGAAAAACTCGAGCCAGTGCTCGCGCGACACGCGGGGCTGCGACTCGCGGGGGAACGCCGTCCGCACGCCGGGAGTCGCCACCTCCACCCGCCGCAACCCCCCGGTCGTGATCTGCGGAACGGCCAGCCGATCGTTCTTGACGACGTCGCTGTCGACCGTCAGAAAGACGGCCCGCCCGCCGACGCGCCGCGCGAGCGCCTCGGTGACGACCGTCTTGGCAAACACTCCGGCGTGAAAGAACTCGGCCTGATGACCGCTGAGGACCAGCGGGCCTTCGAGCTCGAGCGTGCGGCGCAGGCTCTCGCGCAAGCTCCCCACCGTCGTATCGAGAATCCGCACGCGGTCCGCGCCGGCGGCGCTGTTGCGTTCGAGCGCGGCACGCAACTCCGGACCGGCGGGTTCAATCAGAATACCCCGGTGATCGAGGGGGGCGCGCAGTCTTCGTCGATCGATCATTCGCACGGTGAGCAGCGCCACGGCTCAATCCGTTCGGCTGGCGCGGGTTTGGCCGCTTCGGTCCCGAGCTCGCGCAAGAGGACCTCGAGATAGTGCTGAAGCCGCGCCGCCGGGTCGTCGAGCGTCCCGCCGAACTCGCGTTGCGTGTCGAGGTAGATGCGGCGGACCGGGATTTCCAGCACGCGCAGACCGGCCCGGACGCACTGCACCCAGAATTGCAGCGGAAAGGCGTACCCCGGCTCGTCCAGTTGCAGACGCCGCATGGCCGCGACGCGATGCGCCTTGAATCCGCAAAACGAATCGGTCAGCCGCAGCCCGAGAATCTGGTCGATCACGGCGGTGATGGTCTGGTTGATCCGGCGGCGGTTTTCGGGCGCGGGGCTGTCTCCGGGATGTTCGCGCAGGTAGCGCGACCCGCTGATCACGTCGGCCTTGCCCTTGGCGGCGCAGCGTACGAATTCGAGGATTTGTGCCGGCTCGTGCTGCTCGTCGCAGTCGATGGTGATGACCCAGTCGTAGCCGCGCTCGTCGGCGAAACGGAAGGCGTCGATCAGGCTCTGGCCGTACCCGCGATTCTCGGGGTGCGTGATGGTGTGGACGGTCGGCATCGCGCGCAGCAGGGCCGGCGTGCGGTCGGTCGAGCCGTCGTCGATGACGAGCACGTCGTCGGTGTACCGCGCGACCGCGTCCAGCACGCGCGGCAAGTGCCGTTCTTCGTTGTACACCGGAATCGCGACGAGAAATCTCATAGCACTACTCTCTAGACTCGCCGGCCGCTGGTCGGAAACGCCCGCACCGCTCCACCCACGATTCTTGGACGCGCCCGGCGATTTGTCAATTCCTCCGCTCCTCGAGCAGCGACAGGGCGTCGGCGGCGATGCGCGCCGCCGCCCCGGGCCGGCCCAAGGCGCGGGCCGCGTCGCGCAGGGTCGCGAGCCGCTCGGGGTCCTCCAGCAGCTGCGCGACGCGAAATCCCAACAGCCGCGTGTTGTTGACCTTGATGGCCGCTCCGTTCTCGAGCAGGTAGTCGCTGTTTCGCGTTTCCTGCCCGGGAATCGCGTTGACGGAGACCAGCGGCGTCCCGCAAACGGTGGCCTCGGCGACGGTCAGGCCGCCGGGCTTGCTGACGATCAGGTCGGCGACGCCCATCCATTCGTGCATGCGGTCGGTGAAGCCGACGATGCGTACGGGCTTGTCGGACGAGGCGGTCAGGCGTTCGAGGCGTTTCCTGAGTTTCTCGTTGCGCCCCGTAATGACGACGATCGTCGGTTCGCTTGGCATGGACAGCAATTCGCGCAGCAACTCCTCGGTCGGCCCCACGCCGCATCCACCGCAGAGCAACAGGACTACGGGACGCTGCGGATCGAGCTGGTGCGCTTTGCGAAACTCGCTGCCGTTGGAGGGTTGCTCGAACCCGGGCCGCACGGGAATTCCGGTGACCAGGATGCGGGCGGGATCGACGCCCCAGGTTGCGAGGTAGGCCTTGCCCTGCTCGGTCGCGGTGTAGTAGCGCTCGGTCGGTTCCTGGACCCACAGGCGGTGGGTTTCGAAATCGGTGGTCACCGTCGCCTGCGGGCAAGAAATCTTCTTCTCGCGGCGTAATTGGGCCACGACTTCGGCCGGAAGAAAGTGCGTGTTGATGATCAGCCGCGGCTCCCGGCGTAGCAGGAATCGCCGCACGGTTCCCAGGTTCATGTTTTGAAAGCCGACCCGTAGCGTCTCGCGCAGCCCGAGGTCGGGGCGGTCCATGGTGTCGTACAGCATTCCCATTCCCGCCGGGGCGTGCCTGACCAGGCCGAGATATCCCTGCGCGTACACCGCTCGAAAGAACGAGTTGCAAACCCGCAGAACGTCCAGGACCTCGACGTCGGCGTCGGGGCATCGGGCGCGAATCGCGCTCTCGACCGCCTGGGCGGCGACGCCGTGCCCGGCGCCCGCCGAAGCGGTCAGGATCAGGATGGGTCCTTCGCCGGTGTTCATGCGGTTGCGTTCTCCGGCGTTTCGCCGACCGGTCTTGACGAGGCGAGGCGCCTTGCCAGCCGACGGGTAATCTTTTGCAGTGACCTCATGCACTTCTGCAATTCGAGTTCGACGCCCGCTCGCGGCGAGCAGAGGATGTCGAGTCCCGCCGGCAGGTCGGCGCGCGAAAGCCGAAAGGCCTCGCGCAGGATGCGTTTGGCGCGGTTGCGGCGCACGGCGTTGCCGAAGCGCCGGCCCACGATCAGCCCCAGCCGCGAGACTTCGAGTCCGTTGTGCGACACCCAGATTCTCAAGCGCTCGTCCGAGCTGCGCGCCCCGCGCGCAAGGATATGCTCAAAATCGCGGCGCCGGCGGATGCGAAGCCACGCCGGAAAGCGAAACGCCCCAGCGACGCATACGGGCTCAGACATCGCTGCGCGCTGCGGCGTTCCGCAGAAACCCGATACTGATGGTGTGCCCGTGCAAGAAGTTCCGCTCTCCGATCGGGCCGATCTCCCCGGCGCAGAAGAATCCGGCCATCGGCAAACCGCCCCGGGCGCGCGTGATCGCGCGGGCATCGTGGTGACGTTCGTCGAACAAACGCGTGCCGCGGCCGTTGCAATTGAATGCCAAAGCGGCGGCGGCGGGCGCCGGAACGTCGGCGGTAAGCAGCATGGACAGATCCTCGTCAGCGGCGTCGCCGTCGCGAACCTGAAACTGAATCGTCTGCCCGGTGCGCACGAAATCGTTGACTTTGATCGCTCCGCTTTCGCTGTCGAAGCCGATCGGATTGCGGATCAGGAAATCGCCGCGCGCGAAGCTGCGCTGGTATTCGTTGATCACGCGGCCGACGAGCAGGCCTCGGCGGGCAAGCTCGAGATCGCGCGGCGGGCAATTCTGGAGCACCTCGTTGACGGCCGCCATCGCGGGCTTGCCCCCGAGTTGGTAGATGATGTTCTCCTCGGCCTTGGTGATGACCAGATGGCGCCCGATGGGCCGGCAGCCTTGGGAGACGACGGTATCGATCTGCACGTCGCCCGAAAGCGCGACGCCGACCAGCCCGTGGTGGAGTGTCTGGCCGTCGAACGCGAGGCAATTCTGCCCGGGCCGCTCGGCCGCGCTCGCCATTCCCCCGATCGCTGCGCGGCCCGGATAGGCTTCGCTTAGCCGGTCGAGCAATTCGAGGATGTTGAAGCTGAAGGGGTCGCCCAACAGGACGAACCACGGCGCGTCCCGCGGCTGAACGTGCAGGTGTTCGCACAGCGCGTCGGGCGAGTCGAGCCGCTCGAGATCATCCTGCGAGAGGTGAAACGAGACCGCGCGGGTATTCGGAAGATGCGCCGCCCAGAGCACGACCGCCGGTTCATTTTCGTATTCGTGCGCGTTGCAGATTACGGATTCCGCGGTCGTGCCGATCAACGCCGGCGCCCCGAGGGCCTCGTGCGCGTCACATACGATTTGCTCGAATTCGTCCTCGAAGTGGGCGCTCGCGAACAGGACACACAGGTTCGCCGGTCGATCGCCGAGCGACGCGGCTGCTTCGGCCGCCAACTCCCGGCCGACCGCGGAACGTCCGACTTCGGTGGCAACCGCCGTCGCGGCGCGTGGGTTTTCGGTTCGATGGCTCATGACAACCTATTTCCGGGCGTTCGAACTACCCTTGTACCTCATGCTGAGCGAAGCAAAGCATCGGACCCAACCCCCGGCAAGATTCCGCGCGGCGCTCGGAATGACGCTGTTCAACATATCTCGCTCCGAGCAGTATTCTACCCATTCTAGCGCGGAGCGGCGGGGCATCAACCGTTTCCGCTCCCGGAAGAGACGAGTGGCCTCGCGTCGGCCTTTCGGAGATCGACGCCCAACCCCGGAGTATCACCGACCGCGATCAGCCCTCCCTCGCGTGTCAGCCCACGAAACGGGTCGTCCGCGAGCAGCAAATGCCCGTCGAGGTCGGCAAAGTCCACGAGTGTGGCGATCGCCAACGCCGGCGCGATCGCCAGGCTGCTCGACAGAAAGCAGCCGAGCATGGTGCGCATGTTCAGCGCCCGCGCGAGCACGATCATCCGCAGCGCCTCGCGAATCCCGCCGCACTTGGTCAACTTGATGTTCACCCCGTCGACGATCCCGTGCAGCCGCACGACGTCGGCGGGGCGCTGGCAGCTCTCGTCGGCGACGATCAGCGCGACGCCGAGCTCGCGCAGCTCCGCCATGCGGCGCCACTCCGCCATCCGCAGCGGCTGCTCGATAATCGTCGGTCGAAAGCGGGCCAAAGCGCGGACCTTGTCGGCGGCCTCGCCGGGCTCCCAGGCTTGGTTTGCGTCGAGAAACAGAGGCCCGTCGAAGCGCTCGCGGATGAGCGCGAGCACGTCGTGGTCCTGCTCGACGCCGACCTTGACCTTCAACGCTTCGTACCCGGCCGCCAGCGCCTCGTCGACCTTCTCGCGAATCTCGTCCAGTTCGGCGACGCCGATGGTGAAGGTCGTGCGAATGCACGGCCGTTCGAGGCCCAACAGCTTCCAGACGGCCAGCCCCAGCCGCCGGCCGATCCAGTCGTGCAGGGCCGAATCGACGGCGGCGATCGCGGCCCGCTGCGCGTCGCACCGCTCGATGAGTCGGCCGATCAGCGTTTCGACGGCAAACGGATCGTCGCCAAGCAGCGGCGTCATCGCGTCGAGCGCCTCTTCTGACGCTTCCAGCGATTGGCCGTATAACGCCGAAGGGACGGCGTCGCCGCGGCCAATGATGCCGTCGTGTTCGAGCGTCACGACGATCGATTCTTTCTCGGTGATGCCGCCCTGCGAGGTGGCGAAGCGATGGCGGGCGCTCACGATCTGCCGCCGGCGAGTCAGTTTCATGGCGTCCACGCGCCGTCTTCGCCGAGCGGCGCCTGCGACACGACGTCATCGAGCGCGGAAATGCTGACGACCGCCCGGCAGTCGACGAACACGCGCCGGCGATTGACGTTGCGGCTGCCGGTGCGCTCGAGCTCCTGGGCCTGCGAGATGTACTCTTCCTTGGTGCTATGCCCGTCGGTGCGGTCGTGTACGTCGGCCTCGGTCAGCCAGTAGCCGTGCTCGTCGCGAGCCGCGAGCCGGCCGATGTAGACCAGCGGGCCCTGTGTGTCGAGCACGACGCGGCGGTTGAGCAGCGCGTCGAGCGAGAACGCGTCGGTCTTGGTCGGCTGTGTCACGCAAAATCCTCCGCTATTGCACGGTTTTTCCGCGGCTTGGGTATTGTATCGACCAGGTGGTGTTTTCGCAGGGCGCCTGGAAGGATGTCCGCGCATGGCCGTTCGGACCGATCGAGGAATCGTGATTCGTCTGACCGAATTCTCCGAAACCTCGCAGATCGTGTCGTTGTTCACGGCCGACGCCGGTCAGGTGCGGCTGATCGCGAAGGGCTCGCGCCGCGGAACCAAGACGCGCGTCGCGATCGGGCTCGACCTGCTGGAGCTAGGCGAGTTGAGCTACGCACCCGCTCGGCAACATGCCGGGCTCGGGACGCTGGCCGAATGGGTCCAGCGCGGCACGTTCCCGGGCCTGCGGCGCGAAATGCTCCGCCTTTACTGCGGGCTGTACGCCGCCGAGCTCGTCGGCGTGCTGACCGAGCAGGACGATCCACATGCGTCGCTGTATGACGCGCTGCTGGCACTGCTGGGCGAGTTGGACGACTTCGAAGGAAACTCACAAGAGCATGCGGCCGGCGCGCTCGTCCGCTTTCAGATGGAGCTGCTGATCGCGATCGGCTATCAGCCGAATCTTCGCAATTGCGTAACTTGCGGGCGCCCGCGCCCGCCGCGAGCCGCCGCGTATTTCGGGTCGGCCGCGGGGGGGCTGTTGTGCCGGGATTGCCAAACCGCCCAGACCGAGAAACGCAAAGTGCGCGGCAACCTGCTCGATGCGAAGCTCGGAACCGGCGACGCGCGCGGCTGGTTCGAGTTGCTCGATTATCACCTGTCGCACGTGGCGGGCCGCGGATTTCGCACGGCCGGGCGGCTGAAACAGATGCTGCCGCCGCGCCGCCGCGCAACTTGATTCGCCACAAAGATCCTTGCACGCAGAGCGAATCGCTGTGGGAGTGGATATGATTCAAATGGACCATGAACGGCGAAGACTCCACCATTCCAGAGTGCGTGCCGATCTTCCCGCTGCCGGAAGTCGTGCTCTTTCCGCGCGCCGTGCTTCCGCTGCACATCTTCGAGCCGCGCTATGTCGAAATGACGTCCGACGCGCTCGCGGGGAATTCAGTGATCGCGATCTCGCTGCTGAAAGAAGGCTTCCAGCCGGTGTACTACAGCCGCCGCGCTCCGATTCACGCGGTCGTCTGCGTGGGCCGCATCGTGGCCTCCGAAAGGGTGTCGAACGGCAAGTACAACATTCTGCTGCGCGGCGAGTCGCGAGCCCGTATCGTCAAGGAGTTTTCCGGGCGCGCCTACCGTCGCGCGGAAGTCGAGCGGCTGCCGACCTCCTCGCGAGCCCCCAAGCGGCGTCTAGCCGCTCTGCGCAAGAGCCTGCGGGACATGATCCGTGACAACGACGCCGCCGACCCCGCGACGGCCGACAACTGGAAACAGCTCTTCGACGCGCATCTGCCGCTCGGCGACGTCGCCGACGTGATCGCCAGCGGACTGCCGGTCATTGCCGAGCTGCGGCAGTGCCTGCTCTCCGAGCCGGACGCCCCGACGCGGGCCAAGATGCTCCTGGAACACATGCGCACGCTGGCAGCGCTAGACCGCTGCCAGCGCCGCGCCAGCCACGGCGGCGATTGGGCAATGAACTGATCGCGCATGAGCCGCGCGGCCGGCGAGCGTGAATCTTCAACGAAGATGAATTGCCACAGAGGACACAGAGGACACAGAGTGGGAGTGTGAGGGCCGCTACTCGGCGTGAGAAATGCCGAACATCGTCATTCCGAGCGTAGCGAGGAATCTCGCCGCGTGCTTGGCCAGATGCCTCGCTTCGCTCAGCATGACGTTCCCGATCCGTGCTCCCGGTAGTAATGGGATAGGCACTGCGATCCATCCCGCGTACCGTGAACACGCAAAGCATGATCGTTCTGGCGTAACGGCTCGCCCAATAACGCTCTGTGTTCTCTGTGCTCTCAGTGGCGAAAAAAGCTCCGGGCTAAGCGTTGCCCGGCCAAAATCGGCCCAGCACGGTCCAGAGCCGTATCTCCCAGGCCGCCCAGAGCGCGCTGAGCACGGCGCCGAGGAAGATCCCCCATTGGATGCGACTGACCAACCGCTCGAAGCGGCGCGTCGCGCCCGGATCGCCGGCGAGCTTTTGCAAGAAGCGCGACCGCGACGCGATCGAGGAGTGTCGCCAACTGCGCGACTCCGGCGGAATGCCGTTCAGTACGGCCACATCATGCAGGGCATCGCTGAAAATGTTCGCCGCCGTGCTGCATAGCGGAGCGCGGCGTCCTAACAGCGCGCGTCCGACGAAGGTCTCTTTCGCCTGCGTTCCCGCCGAGTCGATCTCGCTCGGCGCGTGCAGGGCGCACGGCAGGGAGCACGGAACGCCGGACAGGGCCAGCGTCCGCGCGCCGAACACATCCGCCTGCCGTTCGAACCGCCGCGATATCCACCCGAAGAGCAAGCCCCATTTGAGCAGCAGCACGACGCCGCCGATGGTCGCGATGATTTGGAACATGGCGCGGTCGATGGGCGGGCCCGCCCGGCCGGGGCTGGTTCGCGCGGTCAGGACGGTCACCAGACACCCGCTGATCAGCGCGAACAGCAAAAAGAAAAGAATGTGGTGCCGCTTGACGTGCCCGGCCTCGTGCCCGAACACCGCCTCGATCTTGCGGTCCTCCATCTGCTCGAGCATTGCGTCGGTAATCAAAATGTAGCGCAGCGGGCCGATCAGTCCCATCACCGCCGCATTGACGATGACGCCTCCCGAGCGCCAGACCAGTATCGCCCGGCAGCGCAAACGCAGCTGCTTGCACATCAGTTCCAGCCGGTCGCGCAGCGGGCCGCCGGGCAAGTCCTGCGTCACCCACACCCAGCGCAGAATCACCGGGGCGATCACGGCGACCAGACCGGCCGTTGCGCCCAGCAGCAGGTCGGGGACGCGCTCGTGGCCGGCCCAGTCCACGATCCGTTTGGAGTAAATCGTAATCACGTCGCGCGCCGCGAGGATCAGGAACATCGGAATCAGAATGAAGAGCACCTGATGACGCAGGTTGAAGAGCAGGTGCTGTCCCACCGTCCAGACCGGCCGTACCGGCTTGCCGCGAAAAATGTTGACCTCCAGCGCGATCTGTCGCACCGCCCGGTCAGCCGGATAGGTCACGATCCAGACCAGTGACAGCGCCAGCAGAAACGGCAGCGTCGCCAGCAGCCCGGGGACCACCGGCCAGGCACCGACCATCGGCAACTGCCCACACAGCAGCATCCAGTCGGTACCCAGCAGGAGCGCGGCATGACTCACACCCAACACGGCCTGCACGATCGTCAACCCACGCCCCAGCGCGAACTGGCCGTCGCCCGGCGTCTCCGGCTTGCGCTCCAGCAGCCACACGACGCGCCGATTGACCATCCACGCGATCAGCGCGGGGAGCATGGTGGCGATCGCGACGGCGGAGATCACCAGCCGCGGCGCGTGCAGGCCGTCGTACAGCGGCCTCTGAAAAGCCAGGATGATCGACAAGATGCCGATGACAATCAGAAACATGGCGTAGAATCATAAGCAGTCGGCGACGAAAGTCGAAACGCCGGCGAGTTTCCGCGTTGACTGAGCCGCGGCTGAAACCGCACGAATCGAACGCCTGCCATGCACGTGAAAATCTGCGGGATCACGAACCTGCCCGATGCCCTGCTGGCGGCGCAGGCCGGCGCCGATTTCATCGGGCTGATTCGAGCGCCCAGCGAGCGCGCGGTCGCTGCCGACGTCGCACTCGAGATTATCAACGAACTGCGCGACACGCCGACGCGGCCGGTGCTGCTGTTTCGCGACGCGCCGCTCGAAGAGCTCGCCGCCGCCTGCCGAGATTGCCACGTCGCGTGGGTCCAGCTTCATGGCCACGAATCGGTCAACTACCTCGCTCGCCTCGCCGCCGCGCTTCCGCATGTACGAATCATCAAGGCCTGGGAGCTCACGCCGTCCGACTCGGGCGACGCGTTGATCGCCTACGTCCGGGAGGCCGGCTCGACCGGGCTCCGCATCGCCGCCGTCATTCTCGATGCGCCCAAAAGAGGCGCTCATCCGGGCTACGACCACTTGGCGGCGATATCGCGGCGCTGCAACGAAGCGTGGAGCAACGCCGAGTCCGAACGGCCGGAACTCTGGTGCGCCGGCGGCCTCACCACCGTAACCCTCGCTGCCGCCGTCGCGAACGGAACCTACGACGGCGTGGATGTCGCCCGCGGCGTCGAGCAGTCCGCCGGGCGCAAGGACCGCGGCGCCGTCCGGCAATTCATCGAGATCGGCAAGTCGCTCTGATTATTCGCCTGAATGTTTCTATGACCGCCAACCTGGGTGCGCCATAAAGACGAACGACCGAATCGCCGATAGAGCGCGCGCTCCGCGCCACCCGCGGTAGGGACGAACCAGCGTGCGCAACCTCGATTCAAACGACCCAGGACGAGCCAACCCGAGCTCGACCGAGGGGCGACGCCGGTACATCGGCATACACTTCGAGTGCTGCGGCGTCTACACGCGCATTTACCGACGCCCCGATCAGACCGCGTACCTGGGCCGCTGCCCGCGCTGCCTGCGGACCGTTCGCGTGCGCGTCGGCCGCGGGGGGACGAAGGCGCGCGTTTTCCGCGCGCGCTAACGCCGCGGCGCCGCCCGGCCGGACTAGCCGTTGTCGTCGCTGAAATCGTCTTCGGGGTCACCCTCTTCCGGGCCGCCTTCGCCGAACGCGGCCGGATTCAGCATCTTGAGCAGGTCGCGCAGCTTGGCGGCGTCGGCCAGGTAAGGACTGTGCTCACGCCCCTCGAGCGCGCTCTTGATGGTCTCCACGGCCTTGCCGAAATGCAGGTCCGCCTCGGTCGGTTCGACCTTCGAGAGTAGATAATAAACGGCTGCGAGCGAGGATTGAGGAATCCACTTGGTCTGGTCCGGGCTACGCCCCACGATGTCCTCGAAGAGTGCGGTAGCCTCGTTGAGGGCTTGTGCCGCCGATTCGCGGGCCGCCTCGAGAATGCTCTCCTTTTGCGACAGGTCGACCGAAACGCCCGTCGTGGTGGAGTCCTGCCGCAGCGCGTCGATGTGGGCCCGCAGCCACTCATAGCGGTGAGTTTGCGTTCGGGCCTCGAGCAGGCGGGCGGCGGCCTCGGCGCTCTTTCCAAATGGCTCGCTGTAGCGGTCATCGACAATCCACTTGAGCCGCGCGTTCTCGTTTTTCGGATCCCGCTCCCGCCGCGTCTCGCGGGCCTGTTTGATCCTGTTCGCGATCGCGGTCTTGGCCTTGCGATAGGCGGAGACAGCGGCCTGCGCCGATTGAATCGCGGCTTTCTCTTTCTCGACGACTTCGCCGGCGAGCCGGTTCACGTCGGCGCGCGCCCGATCAAGTCCGGTGCGGGTCCCGCCGCGCTGCGTCTCGTAGCGCTGTTCTTCCTCCTTTGCGTTCCTGCGGGTGCCCGTAACGAATTCGACTTTCTCGGACAGCCGGGACATGCCGGCGGCGATCTTCTCCGCCCGCTGCTCGGCCACCACCAGACGCCGCCGCAACTTCTCCGACCCTTCCACGAGCTCGCCGCCGCGAAGCGGGCCGCTGACGAGGTCCTCGGCGTCGAGCTGGGCGCCGCGCAAGGCCCCGAAGCGCAGGTCCTGCTCGCGGCGCTGGGCCGCGCGCAGTTTGTCCGACTGTTCGCGGTACGCGGCGCGATAGGTGGCGAACGAATCGTCGCCGCCGACGGTAAAGCCGCGCGTCTCGATCTCCAAAAGCCGCCCCCGCGTCTCGGCCAGCTCGGCCCGGACCTGCTCCAGTTCGGTTTCGCGCTCGGCAATCGCCCGGCGCAGCGTGGTCAGCTCGGCGGCCGCGCCGAGCGCCCGCTCCTCGAACTCAGCAACGCCTTCGCGCAACTCTTCCAGCGCACCAGAAAAATCCAGTGATTTGTAGTAGTCTGCGTTGCCCTGGGCACGCTTCCACCCCAAGGCCAATGCGAGCAGCCCCGCCTGCTTGGCCTCCAGCGTCGTTCGCAGCCGCTGCGCCTCGGCCAGCGCCCGCGCCGCGCGCAGGTACTCGATATCACCGACCACCGACGCGACGCCGGGCACGTTCCCGCCCTGCTGATCGGCGTCGCGGGCGAGCTTGAGGGCCTCGTCGAGTGCCGCGTCGTTGGCTTGCACGAGTCGCACCGTCGCCGATACCGCGCCGCTCAGGCTCGCCGAATCCGTGCCGAGCGGCGGCACGTTCGACGTCGCGCCGCTGATCCGGGCTTGCCGCGCGATGTCAGCCAGCTTCGCATCCAGAGCCGTGAAACGGTCCGCGGCGCTGCCGCGCAGTTCGGACATGTTCTGCTGACGAAGGGTCGCCAGATCGGCCCGGGCATCGAGCAAGGGCAAGCCCAGGTCGTAATCGCCCAGCGCTTCACGAGCCAGCCCAGCCTGGGCGAGCGCCGCTGCGGCAGTCTTGCTCGCCGAGGAGCGCATGGCCGGCGCGACGAATCCCGCCACGACCAGCGCGGCACCGACAACACCACCGACGATCACGTGAGGTTTCAACGCCATTCTCCGCAGACAGCCGCCTGAACCCTGGCTGGCCCCCAAAGCGCCCCGATCCAAACACTCTGTTTAAACGCGCCGGGCGGCCGTGTCAACAAAAAGCTGCGCACCGAACACTCGCCAGGCTCCAGAGCTGGATGTTGGCGGTCAGGCGACGTCTGATCGTCAGAATGCTTCCCATTTGTCGCGGTCCAACAGGCTACAGAGGGCCGCCACGTGTTCGATGCTGGGAACCCGGCAACGAGGCCGCCGAGTTGAGACGCCGGCGGACCAGCTCGGCACCTTCCCGGATGCGGCAAAGCTCGCGCGGTCGTCGCGTCAGGCACGTTGCGGCGACGTCGGCGGTGGCGGTACAATCTCTGATACTACCCAATGGCGTGGCCGCTCTGCGCGAAGATTGACGTGAAGGCAGCACGTGCGGTTCGTTACGCTGGGTTTCGAGCGGCTATTCGGATACCGGACCACGACGAGACACACGACGAACAGCGCCGGCCGGCCATCAACGGCCGATAATACCAGAACCAGCCCGGCTGCGCTGCCGGCATCACCCGCCTGTTGTGCCATTCGCAATCGACGCCGACGCCTGGCGTTTGGCCTTGTGTGAGGACGGTGTGGACGAAACCGGCCTGGACGAGCTCGTCCGACGCGCCCGCCGCCACGAAGCGCGCGCGCTGAGCACGCTGGTCGAGCGCTACAGTCCACGCGTCTTCGGGCTATTGTTTCGGATGACCGGCTCGCGCGACGTGGCCGAAGACCTCATGCAGGAGACGTTCCTGCGGGTCGTGCGGACCATTGGTCGATACACCGAAAGCGGAAGGTTCGAGTCATGGCTATTTCGCATCGCCGCCAACCTCGCCCGCGACCGGGCCCGGCAGAGCAAACGCCGCGGCACAACCGCGTCGCTCCATGCGGGCGACGACGACGGACCGGCTCCTGACTTCGCCGCGACCGACGGCGATCGGCCGGACGCGCGGCTGGAGCGAAACGAGATCGGACAGCGGCTCGAGGGAGTCTTGGCGAGTTTGAGCGATGCGGAACGAGAGATTATTTTGCTGCGGCACTTTTCGGGGTTGTCATTTCGCGAGATTGCCGAAGTGCTGTCCGTTCCGCTGGGGACCGCACTGGCCCGAGCGCATCGGGCGCTGAAGCGGATGCGCGACGCGATGCGCGACGAGGTAAGGGAGTGAGCGAACCGCTCGACAAACTGGAACGCACGGTCGATCGCGAAATGGCGATCCTGGAGGGACTGTCCGCGCCGGGTCCTTCGCGCGCTGCCGTGGCCCGCGTGACGAGGGCCGTCTTGCTCGAGGGGCGCCGGATGCGATCGCGGGCCGCGTTGCTGGGGCGCTTGTCGCGGGTGAGTGCGGTGGCCGCGGCGATCGTGCTGGTTCTAATGCTCACGTGGTCAACCGAGCAGGTTCGACTGGTCGATGCGCCGAACGCTGACGCGCTGGTGCTGGACGATTGGTTTGACGCGCTGGCCGAGTCGAACGACCATATTGCGACACTGATGAGCGACGGATGGCTCGTGGACGGGCTCGACGGTGATCAGGATGACGACGAAGAGCTGCAGAGTCTGTTCGACCGGCTCAAGCAATCCATGATGATCGGAGCCTGACCCGGAAAGCCGGGTGTCGACATGCCGAACTTCGCAGCCTCAAAACCACTCTTGCTCCTGGCGCTGGCTTGTGTTTTGGGTCTCGGCCCGGTGCCGCCGATTGCGCAGGCTTTGGGGCAGGACCGGCCTGCGACGCGCGATGAGGCACGGCGGTCTCTGCGGCGCGGCGCGCGGAAAGAGCGGGGGGGGCGCGGCTTTCAGCCGCGGCGCGGCGGCCCGCAGTCGCGGCCCCATCGCGGCGATCGGCGTCGCTCGCGCATGCCGGGTCTGCTGCCGGGTCGTCCGTCCGAGGCCGACCGGGGTCCGCTGCAACCCGGTGAGGACCAGGAGTTGCTCGCGTTCGCGCGCGAGCGCGTGCCCGATGTCTACCGGCTGTTGAAGCGCTTTCAGGAACGGAATCCGCGGCAGTTCCGCGAGAAGCTCGGCGAATTCGCGCCGTGGTTGCGGCAACTTCGCCGCGTCTTCGCGAACAACCCCGCGCTGGGCGATCTGATCGTGCAACACGCCGAGAACGACCACCGCATTCGCCGCGGCGTGCGGGCCTGGCATCGGGCCCGCGACAAGCCCGACGTCCGCGGCCGAATGGAAAACGCGATCCGCGAGCGTGTCGCGAAGAACCTGCGGCTGGATTGTCAAATCCTCGATCTGCGGGCGGAGCAGTTGGAGGAGCATGGCGAGACATGGACGGACGAGCGTCTCGCGCGACTTTTGGATCCCGAGCGCGACCTGGCGGCCGAGCCTCCCCGACTACGGGAGGTGGCAGAGGCCTACCGGACGGCGGAAGCCGATGAGGAGCGCGAGGAACTGCGGGAGCAGCTTCGGCTCACGATCACCGAGCAGCTCGAAGGGCGGATTGCGGGAATGCGCTCCCGCGCAACGCGGATTCGCGAACATGGCGCCGAAGAGGTCGACCGGCGCGTCGACCGGATGCTCCAGCCCCGCCCCGGACGCCGTCCGGGCCAGGGAAAGCCGTGACGTCCGAAGCGACACTTTCGTTTACGTGCGGTTCATTCTTCGCGGCGCCAGTTGAGACTGGCGAGGTGCAGGTGGACGATTTCGTGGCGGATCCTATCATGGCGGCTCGAACCGCGTGATGGAGAATGGAAGCTCGACCGCACCCCGCAGGAGCACGTCGTGCCACGCACCAAAACCGCCGGCCCAACAGCGACCCGAAAAAAGCCCGTCAAGCGCGACCGCGCCGCCGCCGGCAAGCGCATCGAGAGCATGGCCAAGGGCATCGCCGGCCTCGTCGGCAAGTGCCAGGACCCGTTCATCGACATCCCCTCCCGTACGCTCAGCAATGTGCGCTTCAACGAGAAGCGCGGCATCATCGAGTTGCTCGACGGCAAACAACGGCGGTTCTTCTTCAGCCTGCTCGGCCGCCGCAAGGGCGAGGGCAGCCAGGCCAAGAAATTCATGCAGACGGTGCGCGTCGCCGAGGTTTGCAGGCGGCTGATCGACGCGAACGACTCGACCAGCATTCGCGATCTGTTCTACAACCTGAAGATGCCGATCAAATCGGGCAACGGCAAAGGCCCCAAGGAGCTGGTCTTCAACGAACAGTCCGAGTCCGACCCGATCATTGAGGACATCGAGGTCACGGTCGGCGCCCTGCGCGAAGAGCTCGGCGTCCACGCCGAGACCAAGGGCACCATGGTCGGGCCCATGACCGTCAACGATAACGGCGACACGATCGAACTGACCGCTATGGGTTCCGGCGGCTGGGGCGTGCCGAGCATCGTCGAGTCCGACGTCATTCGCTTTGTCAAGTGCAAGGCGAAGTTCATCCTGCTAATCGAGAAAGGCGCCGTCTGGCAGCGCTTCAACAAAGACCGCTTCTGGGAAAAACACAAGTGCATGATCATCCACGGCGGCGGCCAGCCGCCGCGCGGCGTGCGGCGGCTGATCTTCCGCATGCACAACGAACTGAAGCTGCCGTTATACGTGCTCGTGGACAACGACCCGTGGGGCTACTACATCTACAGCGTCCTCAAACAGGGCTCGATCAATCTGGCGTTCGAGAGCCAGCGGATGGCGATCCCCGCGGCGCGTTTCATCGGCATGAGCAGCTTCGACGCCGAGCGGTTCGACATCCCGTCGCACGTGCCGATGCCGCTGACCGACGAGGACCGCCGCCGAGCGAGGGAGATTCGCAACTACCCCTGGTTTCAGAAGCGTCTGTGGCAGCGGGAGATCAAGCACATGGAGGCCCTGGGCGTGAAGCTCGAGCTCGAAGCGCTATCGAACAAGCACTTCAGCTTCATTACGGAGGAGTATCTGCCCAAGAAGCTGAAGGACAAGCGCTGGCTGGATTGATCGAACAGGCCGCGATCCAATCAATCGAGGCAGCTAAGTTCATGGGGGGCGAAATTTCCGCCGGCGCTGCGGGCTCGGTCTCAAGACGGTCGCGGCGCGGCGCGCGTCCCTGATGGCAGGCTGCCGGCCGTACGGCGCTCGAGAATCGGTTGACCCCGCCCGCTGGCGGCCATAGACTGTCTATGTCACGTCTGTAGGCCACTCGGAGGAAAGCCGATGTCTGCACAACGAGTGAAAACGTACGTTCACATTTGGATCCTTGTTTTGACGGCCCTGGCGGCCGCTCGCGTCGACGCGGATACGCTGCGCGTGCCGAGCCAGTTTCCGAACATCCAGGCCGCGATCGACGCCGCCGTTAACGGTGACACGGTGCTGGTCGCCGACGGGCGGTATTCCGGTCTCGGCAATATTGGGTTGGATTTCGGAGGCAAAGCGATCACGGTGCGCTCAGAGCACGGCCCCGGCAGTACGACGATCGACTGCCAACGCCAAGACCGCGGGTTTATCTTCCAAAACGACGAACCGCCCGAGGCGATCCTCGAGGGCCTCACGATCAGCGATGGCCTGGCGAGCGCGGAAAGCATCGGCGGCCCAGCCGGCGGCGGTATCCTAGTGCTTACGGGCAGCCCCACGATTCGCGATTGTCACATCATCTCTTGCGAAGCCAACAATTCGGGCGGCGGGCTGTATGCAGACACGGGCGCCAGTCCGACCGTGCGCAACTGCACCATTGCGGACAACACCGCAAGCAACGGCGGTGGCGGACTCCTCCTACGCGGCGGAGAAGCCGCCATCGCCGGCTGCACGATCACTCGCAATCAGACGACTTTCGGCAGCGGCGGGGGCATTCTTATTATTGAGGGGCAGCCGACCTTGCGTAACTGCTCGATCACGGACAACACCGCGGCCGGTAGGGGCGGCGGTATGTCTGCATCGTCGCGCAGGGCCGAATTATCTATCGAAGATTGCCGTATCGCCGGCAACGTCTCCGGCAGTTTCGGCGGAGGCGTCTCGCTATGGTGGGCCTCCACGATCGCCAACTGTGTGATCGAAGGAAACGAGGCGCTCTACGGTGGCGGCGGCGTTTCCTGCGCCCTTGGTGTCACAATCAGGAATTGCACCATTCGCGGGAACGTAGCCTCCGGCAAGGGTGCGGCCGGAGCGGGCATCTACGCATGGTGGAGGTTTACGACGATTGTGGACTCCTGCGTGATTTCAGACAATTGGATCTTACAGGACGGCATCGGGGCCGGTGTGTTCTGCGATTCAAGCGCGTCAATAATCCGCAATTGCACCATCGTACGAAACAGGACTTCCAAGGGCTCGGGCGGCGGCCTTGCCTACTCCGGGACAGGTCAACACACCTTGGCCAATTGCACCGTCGCGGCCAATTCGGCGATGAGCTTCGGCGGCGGCGTGCTGGGCGCCGAATGGGGCGCCGTCCTGGTCAATGACTCCATCATCTGGGACAACTCGGCCGCGGAAGGTGGGCAACTCGCTTTGCTGGACTCCTCGACAGTCGACGTCTTCTACAGCGATGTGAGGGGCGGCCCGGCGGCGATCCACATCGCCCCGAACGCGGTGCTCAGTTGGGCCGTCGGGAATATCGTTACACCTCCGCAATTCGTCAGTTCGCCGCTGAACTTCCACTTGCGACTCGACTCACCCTGCATCGACGCAGGCGATCCCGCGGCCCTCCACGCCGGCCAGGCCGACATCGACGGCGAGCTGCGCGTCTGGAACGGGCGCGTCGATATGGGCTCGGACGAGTTCGGCTCGTTCCGCTTCGGCGACCTCAACTGCGATGGCCGAGCGGACGGCGGAGACATCGACGCGTTCTTCCTCGCGCTCGGCGACCCGGCCGGTTACTCCGTCGTGTTTCCCGGCTGCGACATTCTGCTGGGCGACATGAACGGCGACGGCCGCGTGGATGGTGCGGACATCGACCCGTTCTTCGCCTGCCTCGGCGGCGGGCCTTGTCCATAGCCATAGGCCGGCTATTCGGTTGAACCGCAGAGGCGCGGAGAGCGCGAAGAACGCGCGGAGAAAACTGGAAATTGCGGCGGGGCGATCCGGTTCAATTGAAGAGTTACGACCGGGAGGGTTAATCTCTTAACGTCAGGCAGAGTGGGGTGAAGCACCTTTCCTTGGATTCGGCAAGATTCCTCGCGGTGCTCGGAATGACCCTGTTCGGCAGTTCCCGCTCCAAGCACGCGGCCGACCCGGAAACGCGAAATCCACATTACGCGATGGAATTGACTTCTCGGTGTTCTCTGTGCCCTCTGTGGCTGGCCCGCCTTACTTCGGCACCGCGAACCCGAACTCGATGTGCAGCCCGCCCGGCACGATCCGCGCCGGCGGCGTGACGCGCACCTGCACCACCGTCTGACCCGGCGCGTCGGGCGCTTCGCCGACGCCGACCATGATCGATTCGTCCGGATCGTCGTCCGCGATCTTCAGCAGCTCCTTCAAGCCGAGCATCAGGTGCTTTTGGATTTCCGCCGGGGGCAGGTGGTGCAGCTTGGGCTGCTCCTCGCAGATGTAGGCGCTGGTGATGTTCGAGAATTGCTGATACGGCAGGCTGATCTCGAGCCGGGCCTGGTTCTCCGTGAAATTCTGCGCGACCACCGGCCGCGCGGCCGACACGCCGCCCAGCAGGAAGCAGAAATCCTTGTCCTTGACGCTTTGCAGGAAATTGATGCCGACCAGGGGCAATTCCTCGATCCGCCGATCGGGCAGCGCCAAGTCGCCGGGGCCGAAGGGCTTGCTCTCGTTCTTCGGGTTGGGCACGACCGGCAGGTCCTCGATCTTGCCGGCCTCGGCCCCGAGCATCCGCGTCGGCCAGCCGTGATTCGCGAACGAGCGCGCCGCGCACACCCCGATCGCCAGATGCGCGCCGGCCCACAGCACGTCGCGCGCCTTCTCGATCTTCTCGGTGTACACGAAACCCTTGCCGTCGCCGCGCGGCTCGTGCGGGACCCGCAGCACGAACCGGCCGACAGTCGGAACCAGGGCCTTGGAATAGGGCTTGTCGCGCAGCGATTTCCACTTGGCAAACTGAAAGCTCTCGACCAGTCCGGACAGGTTCGGCAGACTCTTCAGCAGCCCGAAACTCTTGATGTTGAAGAACGAAACGTCGAGCGCGAACGCGACCGGGACGGGCAGGCTCTTGGCCTGCTGCGCGAGCTCGTCGAGCATCGCGATGTCCGCAGGGTTGTTGCCGCAGGTGTGGTCGAAGATTATCAAACCCGGCGTCGGGATATCGCCGCCGTGGGCCGGCGTGACGACGTGATCCGCGAAGGCTGCGACGGCCTCGTCGCGCAGCGCGTCGACCATGCACAGGCGTACGTTGCCCTCGCGAAAGTCCATTCGATCGATCAGGAACTTGAGCCCGCGCCAGGCTGTCTCGAGCCGGCGCACGTCGGCGTGCTTGAGCAGCGCGTCGGCGATCTGACCGAGCTCGTTGTCGATCCGTTCGAGAGCGGCATTCAGCCGGCCGCGCTCCGCGGCCGACAGTCTGGACGCGCTGTCGCCGGCCGCCGCCGCGAGCCGTTCGACGTCGGACGACACGCGTGCTTGCTGGCCGGGGTCGTCGACCAGGTCGAGAATGCTGCCGCCGGCGGGGATGTCAGGGGCGTCCCCCCCCCCGCCCGCATCCTCTGCCGGCGTAGTCGCCGCGCGAATCCAGGCCAGCGAGGGAACGGCGGACGCGATCGCGTCGATCGCGTTGTCCAGGTCTTCCGACGTCGCGATGCCCTTGCCGCGGTCGACGATCTTGTTGCGGACCTCGAGCCGGGCCCGCGCCCCCGGAACCTGCGATGAAGTTGCCGGTTCGAAAGGGACATGACACCGGACATCGCAGACCTGAAACGCAGAATGATGGCCGCGGCGGAGGCCCAGGACTTCGAAGAAGCGCGGCGGCTGCGTGATCAAATCAACCTGGTGCGTGGCGGGGCGACATTGGAGGAGGCGGCTCGGGCTGACACATCGGGTTTGTCGCGGCAAAAGTCAGGAGCGATGGGCATGGGCACCAATACACCTAAACCGGTCATGCCCCAGCAATGGCACGCGCCACCAAAGCCGGACCCGATGACGTCCGGGCGGCGACCGAAGCGAAAATAGCCCAATGCTGGATGGACCCAGCGCTACCTCATCGTCCAATTATCCGCCCCAGGATAGGACCAGACCGGTGTAGGGGGGCACGTCGTAGCACAGTTCGTCTGCCGTAGCTCTGGTGGCCGAAATGGCCTCGCCGGAGAGCTTGCGGACAATGACATCTGGGAACGGCGCTTGGCCGTTTCTTACCAAGGTGAAGTTAGCAACGTGGGTATCTTCGCCATCGATCTTCAGACTGAGCGTACGTTCGTCGATGCGGGTGACAGCGCGCAGGAAATAATCGCAGAAGATCACGAATGGCGCACCGCGCACGGGGTGGTATGCGCGAGTAGCGAAGACCATGGCTGCTCCGGCGCCATAGATCTCCTGCCCTACCTGGCCGGCCGGCTGGCCGTCCGGGTAAAGATCCTCCACCGGGAAGGACAAGGCGCGGTCAATCTCGCCGTTGCGCTGCTTGGTGGCGATCGCTTGCTTCGGCAACGCATCGGGGTAGTAGAACCATGCGCGATGAAGGGCGTAGCGGCAGTATTCGGAGACCAGCATCTTTGCTGAGGGGATAAGATCTGGTCCCCCGAGATCTAGGAACCGTTCGAAGGCGGCGTAACTGTCGAAGCATTCGTAGAGCGCCATATAGGGCGCATCCTGCAGGCAGGTGACGTTCCGGCCGCCGCCGTTGTGGAGCTC
>JACZRH010000324.1 GCA_022574815.1 Planctomycetota bacterium
AGGTTTCCACCGAGCGGACCCTGCCCGGGCACGCAGCTCCCCGATCCCGGCGGAATCTACGGCGGGATGATCACATCGATGTACCGGTCCAACTTGCTGCCCTCAATATCATGCTGCTTTGTTGACTTCCCGCGCTCAATGTACCGCCGATTCCCGGAAGGGATCAGCTCTTTGAGCACGTCAAGCACCGGCTGCGCTTCGCTGGGATAGTAAACGCGTTTCCGTTTCTTGGGGACGACGTCAATCGCCAAGTCGTTTCCGAAGTACTTGTTGCCGCGGCCGGAACCCTTCTTCCAGAAGATTATCTCGACCGCCTGGAAGCCCTTATCGCGCAAGCGTGCCTTGAGATCCAAGAGATTGCTGCGACCTCCTGGAGACGTGCGTGAATGGTAGAGCCGTATGGTGAAGTCCGACGGTTTCTTCAAGTCCAGAGCCGGCCGCGAGGTTTGCCCTTCTCCGCCGATGTATGATTCTTCGTGTTCTCCGTTGTCCGAGTTTTGTTGAATCCTCAGACGTCGTCTAAGCTCATTCGCAGTGTCTGCGAGGTCTTGCTTTTCGCTTTCAACCCGTTCGAGCTGAGCCCTCACGGAGTCGAGCTGAATCTTCATTAACATGAACACGGCCGATCCGGAGACACTGATGATGGTCGCGACCGCAGCGGCAGTCCCCAGAGACTTGGACAAGGCCATTTTGTTGCTCCCTTTACCCATGGGCCAGTTCCGCGGGATCCGCTGTACGAATGGTCCCGTTCATCACGCCGGTACGCATCGGTCTCAAGAGCGAAACCGAACGGGCCTTACCTGGGACGATTCGGCCTTCGTTCGTTCGGATTAGCCGAGCATCCAGTAGGCCGTTATGCCGCCCTCTTCACCACGGCAGTCTACCGCGTACGACAGGCACCTGTCCACCGAGAACAAGCTCAACCCGCTCGGGCCGTTGCTCGGCTGCTCGCCGCCGTCAAACCCCGAGAAAAAGGGTCAGGTTCCGGTCGATTTATTCACAAATCAACCTGACCCGTTGAAGTGGACCGGACCTGAAAAATGGCCAGGATGTCAGGATGATTGTTTTGCGCCGGAAAACTCATCCTGATCCTGACATTCTTTCTCCCCATTTACCTCAATCGGTACGAACTTGAACGCCGGCGTCCCCGATGCGCGGTCGGACAGGCGCGGCACGAGGGCGTTGGCCTCCGGGTAGTACATCGCCGCGTTGCCCGCGCGAATCGCGAACGGGCGGACCAGAATGTCGTGCATCGCGCCCACGCGGCTGCGGACCGTCACACGCTGGTCCGGCTGCAACCCGAGGCGCTGGATGTCTTCCTCGTTCATCAGGATCACGTCGCGCCGCTCCTGATGACGGTATAGGTCCTCTTCCTCGTAGACGACGGTGTTGAACTGTCCCTCGCTGCGGACCGTCATCAGACGCAGCTCACTGCCCCGCACACCGTTGTCGGGCAGCGCGACGACGTGGAAGCGGGCCTTGCCGGAGGGCGTCGCGAAGGCCGGCTCGTGAAACGTGCGCCCGCCGATTTGAAATTCCTCCTTGGTCTCGTCGATCCGGCCGATCTTCTCGTACCCGGGCACGACGGCGGCGATGGCCCGGCGGATGTTGCGATGCTCGGCCAACGCTCGCCAATCCACCGAATCGTCATGGCCCAGCACGCCGTGGGCGATGTCCGCGATGATCTCGACCTCGCTACGCGGCCCATCGAGCCGGGCCGGGCCTCCGTCGCTCAGCCGCACGTAGTTGAACATCGACTCCTGCGTGGTCGGCTGCGATTCCTCGTCGCGCACGCGCACCGGCAGGATCAGCGTGTGTTGCCCCCGGCCCCAGGCGTGCCCCGTGTTGAGCGCCGTGCTCAGGTACACCAACGACTCGAGCCGCTCGAACGCCGCCACTGTCCGGGCGGCGTCGGGGTTGCTGCCGTAGAGGTTTCCGCCCAGGCACCAGCCCGCGTTGAGCTTTCCTTCCTGCATCGCTTCGATGCAGTCGAGCGTGTCCAGGCCCGGCGTCGTGGGCAGCTTTACGCCGAAGTACTCCTCGATCCCGATTCGGATCGGCTCCTTGAGCTTCGGCGTGACGCCGACCGAGCCGATGCCCTGCACGTTGCTGTGCCCGCGGATCGGCATCAGGCCCGCGCCCCGGCGGCCCACCATGCCGCGCAGCAGCGCCAGGTTTGCGATCGCGCGCACGTTGTCCACGCCGAACGAATGGTGCGTGATGCCCATGGTCCAGGCGAAGACCGCCGCCTGTGATTCGGCGTAGAGCTGCGCGACGTAATAGATCGTTCCGCGATCGACGCCCGAGCGCGTTTCGATGTCTTCCCAGTCCGCGGCTCGAATGGAGTGGCGATACTCGTCGTACCCCTCCGCGAATTCACGCGCGAAACCAGTGTCCGTCGCGCCCAGCTCGTCGATGCGCTTGGCGATGCCCGTCAGCAGGGCGATGTCCCCGCCGATGTGCGGCTGCACGTACTTGCTCGCGATCTCCGACCCGAGCAGCATGCTGCGCACGCTCGATGGGATGCGAAAGTTGACCAGTCCGGTCTCGACCATTGGATTGATGACGATGACGCGACCGCCGCGATCCCGCACTTGGGCCAGTCGGCGCATCAGTCGCGGGTGGTTCGACGCGGGGTTGCCGCCGATGAGGAAAACGAGGTCGCACTGATTCAGGTCTTCCAGGATGATCGTCCCGGTGCCGCGGCCGGTCACGCTGCTGAGGCCGACGCCGCTGGCCGAATGGCAGTAGAAGCTGCAATTGTTGACGTTGTTGGTGCCGTACAGGCGGGCGAAGAGCTGGAGCAGAAAGCCGGCTTCGTTCGACGACCGGCCGCTGACGTAGAAGAAGTTCCGGTCGGGCTCGGTCGATTTGAGGTGGGCGATGCAGGCGGTGAGGGCCCGGTCCCACGAGATGATCGCGTAGCGCTCGTCGTCGGGCCCGGCATAGAGCGGGTGCGTCAGGCGGCCCACGCCTTCGAGTTCGCGCGACGTCATTTGGCGCAGGTCTTCGAAGGTGTTGTGCTCGAAGAACTCGTGCGGGATCGCCGGCCGCATGTCGGCCGCCATCGCCTGCATTGATTTCTTGCAGACCTCGGGCGAATGGCCCAGCTCATCAACCATGCCGCCGCGCTGTCCGCCCATGCCGAGTGCGCAGGCTTTGCAGGCGTTCTTGGTCGCGAGGGCGCGGTAGAATTTCACCAGCCCGCCGGACTTACGGGCCATGTCGAGCGAGTAGCGCACGGCGGGCCAGCCGCCGCCGCTCGAAAGCTTGTTCATCGGCGTCTCTCCGTACGCGAGGACGGCATCATATCGTTCTCAGAGCCCGAAGCGCCAACGAGGGTTTGGGGGACGACTGCGCGCCGTTGCCGCAACCCTCGCTAGCGCTTCGGGCTCGGATTAGGGGCGCATTCACGAGCCGTCACTCCTTCGGCATTTGGGGTGGCGCTGGAATAGTGGGGGCGTTCGGGACCGGAATGGGCGGTGCGGCGGACAAGGGCAACGGGCCGGCTCGCATCGGCTTGTTCTGTCGATACGCTTCGACGCCCACCTCAACCTGGGCAATCAACGTCTCATCCCCCGTCTCACGCGCCAGTTCCAGCGACTGCTCGCCAATCGCGATAGCCCGTTCAAAATCGCCGGCTTCGGCGTACGCCGCGGCGCGGACGCCGAGCACGCCGAACTTGTCCAGATCCTCAAACTCGGCCAGCGTGTTGGCCAGCTCAATGGCCGCTTTGCCGTCGCGCACCTCGTCCAGCGGGCAGGTCGCCAGCAACCAAGCCAGGGCGAAGCGAACCTGCCCATCATCCGGAGAGACTTGGCGCAGCAGCTCGAGCATGAAGCGGGCGCCCTTGGCGTCGTTCATCATGCCGGCGATGTTGTAGAGGTGCCGGTACGCGAGCGGGTCGGCGGGGTCGAGCGAGACCGCCGATCCGAACGATTTTCCCGCCGCCTGTACGTCACCGCCGATCAATTGCAAGAAGCCGAGCTTGCGATGGGCATTGGCGTTGTCGCCGCGGGCGCGCAGCGCGGCTTGGTAGCGCTGCATGGCCTCCTCCGGCCGGTCTTGTGTGATCCTCAGGTCCCCGACGTGGACCTGCGCCGAAGAGAGCATTTTCGAATAGCGGTCGCGCATTATTTCCTTGCTGTCGAAAATGGTCTCGCCAAGGGGCAGCGTGGTGTTCATCCACAGGAGCGCCACGGGAACCAGCCACAACATGACTACGACGATCCTGGAGAAGCCCAATCTTCGCACGTGGACGAAGGCATACGCGGCCAGCCCGCACAGCACCGGGATGGCCGGCAGACGGTACCGCGGCGAGTAGAAGAACAGGATGGTCGTGATCAGCGGCACCGCGATCAGGAAGAGTTCGAGACCCCACCGCTTGCGCGTAGAGATCGCACCGAAGACGCCCGCGAGGGCCGCGCCCATCAGGTACGGCGTCGCGAGCGGCGCAAGCTTCATGGCCAGCTTTCCCACGCCGTACTCGCGTTCGAGGACCGTCGGCATCATGTCGTCGTAGTTGCGTGAAGTCAGGAACCAGTAGGCCTTGAGGGCAAAGAGCTTGCCGGCATCCAGCGGGTTCTGCTTCCAATAGGCGAAGGTCTCGTTGCGAAAGTGTGCGTCGATCTGTCCCCAAGTGCCCTTTTGGCCGGTCTTTTGCTCGTAGACCTGCTGCACGCTCTGGTGCATGAACAGGCGGTTGGGGCTCACGCCGGCGATGGTGGTGTAAACGCCGTTCGCCGCGGGACCGTTGCCCTGTCGAACGCCCGAGCCGGCAAAGACGACCGTCCGTTGGCTGCGCAGCAGAGCCTGCTCCACACCTTTGACGGCCCACGGATCGATGGAGAACTCCGTGGCGACGCTCAGGGCGACCTGGGGCCGAGCGATCGTCGTGCAAGCCACGTCGAGCGGGATGGTGACAGCCACCGGCCCCCGCCTGCCGGATTTGGCGGTAGCGATGGCGCGGTA
>JACZRH010000325.1 GCA_022574815.1 Planctomycetota bacterium
GACAAATCCAGACACAAGGCAGGGTCGAGCCGGACTGAGGGACAGGGGGCGGACTGATAGGCAAAAGCCCGGTCCGCCCTTTCTCGTTTCGAACCCTGTTCCAGCCTGAAGCGACCAGTGTAAGACGATGGGGTGGCGTGGGAAAGTGTTGAAGTTCTTCACAGGCAGTTCGACCCACAAGGTGGACGCGAAGGGCCGCGTCTCGCTGCCTGCGGACTATCGCAAGGTTCTTGAGGGCGTCGGCTCCAGCCACGTGGTGGTCTTGCCCCAGATGAACCACCCGGATGCCCATGTGGTGCTGTCCCGGGCCGGTTACGAAAAGGTCGTCGAACAATTCGAGGCGATGGAACTGAGTCACGCCGATGCCGAGGCGCTCGTTGGCAGCCACCGTGCCGCCGTGACTGCGAGGCGTGGGGGCGAGGGCGGCCGCGCCGAGGGCGAGGGTCTTGACGAAGTGCCTCCGTGTGGGGGAATTGCTCATGGTCTCAGGCCTTCAGCGTCTCGTAGTAGGCGATGCTCTTCGGGATCTGACCGACCGGGTCGCGGCTCTCGTCCTCGAGGTAGTGGATCATCACGCTCGGCACCATGAGCATGGAATAGCCGCCCGAATGGAGGTCGAAGGCGGCGTCGAATTCACGCTGATCAGCGACGACCTCTCGGCCGGTACCCAAACCGAAAAGCAGATGCGCCGCGGCGGCAACATGATCGCGCGCGCGCTCAAGGCGATCGTCGAGACCGGCAAGCCGCCCTTCGGGACGCGCGTGCTGTACGGGATCTTCAAATTGACGGCTCCGCTCACGCCCAAGAAGTGCCTGAGCGAAAACTGGCCGTAGGCCGCGGTGCGCAAGTGGAACCCGCGCGTCGAAGTCCACCCCACCAAGACGTACGTCTCGTTCCGCGGCAAGCGCGAGTTCGCGGTCGCGTCCATCAAGAGCAAGGAGATTCGCGTCGGTCTGGACCTCGGCGACCAACCGTTTCGAGGCCGCATCGAGAAAGCCAAGACGCTCGGCGCCATGCCGCGCATCAGCCACATGATCGTGGTGCGCGAGGCGGCTGATGTCGGCCCGGAGCTGACCGCCAGTCTGCAGCAGGCGTGGGACCGCGTAGAGCGTTGAACCTACCCGGAACGCGAAGAGCCGAACATTGTCATTTCGATCGCCGCGAGAAAGCCGGAAAACATACGAAATCGAGAATCATTTCCGCTATCATCGAGTTCGGCCTTTCGAGCCGCGGCTCAACGCCGGCCACGGGAGCGTCGGTGCTACACGTTTCGACGGACCGCCGGCATGAGCGATCGCGCGGCGGGTCACATGGCGCGCGCGGCCTTGATCACGGGCGGATCGACCGGCTGCGAGTCTTCGCCCATCTCCGGGTTGCTCGCCGTTTCGACCTTGCGAATGCGTTCGACCACGTCCATGCCGTGGGTGACCTTTCCGAAGACGCAATACCCCCAACCGTCGTTGCCGGGATGGTTGAGAAAGGCGTTGTCGGCCACGTTGATGAAGAACTGCGACGTGGCCGAGTGCGCGTCGCTCGTGCGAGCCATAGCGATCGCGCCGGTGACGTTGGTCAAGCCGTTCGCGGCCTCGTTCTCGACCGGTTCGTGCAGGTCCTTTGCTCTTGAAACGCCCGGCTTTTTGTACCCGCCGCCCTGAATCATGAAGGTCGGAATCACGCGATGAAAAATGGTGCCCTCGTAAAACCCGTCGTTCACGTATCGCAGGAAATTCTCCACCGTACGGGGCGCATTCTCCGGGTCGAGCTCGAGCGTGATCGTTCCCAGGTCTTCCCCGCTTTGCTCGACGTCCAATTCGACTTTCGGCCCTGCCACTGGCTCTCTCCTTTGATCAGGCTACCGCGACGCCCCCAGCCGGTACGCGCGCTTGACGATCGGCGGATCCAGCGGTTGCGAGCGGATCTTGTCGGGGTATTCCCGGTTCCATGTGCGTTTCACGGTTCGGATGCGGTCCACCACCTCCAGGCCCGCGACGACGCGGCCGAAGGCGCAATAGCCCGGCGCGCGCGGGCCGTCAAAATCGAGCTTGGGTGAATTGTCGACCACGTTGATGAAAAACTGCGAGTTCGCCGTGTCGGGTTCTAACTCGCGGGCCATTCCGATCGTGCCGCGCACGTGGCGCAGGCCGCGCTCGGCCTCCAGCTTGATCGGCGGCCGCAGGCCCTCGGTCTTGAGCTCGGCGATGGCGGTGTACCCGCCGCCCTGGATCACGTATTCGGGATTGACCCGGTGGATGATCGTGCCGTCGTAGAACCCGTCGTCGACGTAGCGCAGGAAATTCGCGACCGTGACGGGCGTCCTGGCGTCGGTGAGCTCGATGACGATGCGGCCCAGGTCTTCATTCCCCTGAACGATGTCGAACGCGACGCGCGTCCCGGCGCAGCCCGCAGCGGTTGCCGCGAAAGTGGAGAGGCAGAACAGTGCGAATGTTCGCAAGGCACCGGCCTCCGTCCGCCGCGCCCGATCGCCGTTTTCGTCGCCGAACACCACGGCACTTGGCGCGCTAGCCGGACTTGCCGCCCCCGGCGTCCTCTTTCTTCTGGCTTTTCTTGTCGTCGCCCTTTTCCCCGGCCTCGGCGTTTACGCGGGCGGCCTTCTTGATCACGACCGTTTCGAGCGGCGCCGGCTGGCCGCCGATCTTCGAATTGCGTCGCGTGGGCACGCGCCGGATGCGGTCCACCACGTCCATCCCTTCGACGACTTTGCCGAACACGCAATAGCCCCATCGGCCCGTGCCCGGATCGTCGAGCGAGGCGTTGTCCACGACATTGATGAAGAACTGACACGTGGCCGAGTGCGGGTTGCCGGTGCGGGCCATAGCGATCGTCCCGCGCGCATTCTTCAGCCCGTTCTTGGCCTCGTTTTGAATGGGCTCGTGCCGGCCCTTGGACTTCTCCTCGAATTCGGGCGTGAATCCGCCGCCCTGAACCATGAAATTGGGCATCACGCGGTGGAAGATCAGCCCGTCGTAGAACCCTTCGTCCACGTAGCGCAAGAAGTTCTTGACCGTGGTCGGCGCCTTCTCCTCGTTCAACTCGATCACGATCTTGCCCCACAATTCGCCGCCGCTTTCGATCGACAGCCACACGCGCGGCGCCGCGGCGGCCGATTTCGGCTGGGCGTCCTCTTTCTTGTGCTGCGCCGCGGCGGTAACGAAACTCGCGGCTAGTAGCGACAAAGCGAAAACGAAGGGGAACCCGTGTACGCGATTCATCAGCCTGTCTCCATTTGGATCGCACACGCGCGAGACGCCCGCTCGCGGCCGCTCCACGCGATCGAAACCGTAACTCTAGTGCCCACCCTCACACCGTGCCAGCCCCGAGCCGCTCGAGCAACTCCTCGGGCAGGCCGGTGGGCCGGCCGTTGCGCCCGACGCAGGCCAGCAGCGTATGGCCCTCGGCGAGCAGCTCGCCGTCGCGCTCGAGGCGATAGCTGTGCTCGACGCGGACCCGGGTCAGCTTCTCGGTGGTCGTCGTGAGCGTCAGCAGGTCGTCGTAGCGGGCCGGCGCTCGAAATCGGCACTCGACCCCGGCGACGACGTAGAAGAACCCGAGCCGCTCCATGTCGCGGTAGCGGACCCCGTTGCGGCGCAGCAGCTCGGTCCGCCCAATCTCGAAATACATGAGGTAGCGGGCGTGATGCACGTAGCCCATCGCGTCCACTTCGGTGTATCGAACGCGAATCTCAACCTCGCAGATCCGTATCGGTTCGGTCATGTCATCCCCGCCCCGCTTCGAACCGCTCCAATCCTACGCCAGCCGCGAGTGCGTCCCGTCGCACCACGGCAGATTGGCACTCTGGTGACACTGACAGATGGCTTTCTTGCCGCCTTCGGTCAGCTCACACACGATCGGCGCCGCGCCGGTGTCCATGCGGGCGTGAGAGCCGTCGCAGTACGGCAGATTTTCCGACCAGCCGCATTGGCAATACGCCTTCTTGCCGGGGGTTTCCTCGATGACGATGGGATGCGTACCGTGTTTCAGATCGGCCATGCCGGTGTCTCCTGCTTTTCGGCCCGATGCTCGTTATGAAAGCGGGATTATAGCGGAAACGCGTGATCGCAAAACCCGCGCCACGCCGCCTTGACATCCGGTCACGAATCGCGAATAATCGGCGTTTGAGTCGTGGGTTGCTGTTCGCGCTGCGATAACCCAGGAGGTGTTCGATGACTGCCATTCTTCAAATTGCCAGGTTGTCACGCCACCGGTAGGTCCCGCGACTGCGCTCCATTGAATCCCCCATGCGGCCGCTCCTTCCGGAGCGGCCGGTTTTCTTGATACTCGATCCGGCCGCCGGCTTGACCCCATCGTCGGCACGGGCACCCAGCCCATGCCCATGACCAGCGTTGGTTTCTGGCGCCGCTGCGCGATCGAGACTCTGCCGAACGCGACCGGCCCCATACGGGAAAGCGACAATGAATCTTGCCGAACTGGGTTGGAGCCCTGTTTTCGAGGCGCATTTTGAACCGTTCGAGCGGCGGGGCCTGAGCCCGGCCCGGGTGGTTCGCGAAGAAAGACTCACCTACGAAATCTGCGGCGAACACGAAGCGATGACCGCCGTTATTTCGGGAAAGCTGCGCTTCGAGGCCGCTTCGGCGGCTGATCTGCCGGCCGTCGGCGATTGGGTCGCGGTCGAGCCGCGGCCCGCGGAAGGCCGAGCGACAATCCACGCCGTGCTGCCGCGCCACAGCGTGTTCGCGCGCCGGGCGGCCGGGACCGGCGGGGCACAGCAAGTGGCGGCGGCCAACATCGATCACGTCTTCCTGGTCAGCGGACTCGACGGCGACTTCAATCCACGCCGCATCGAACGCTACCTGACCGTCGCCTGGAACAGCGGCGCCGCCCCGGTCGTGGTGCTCAACAAGGCCGACCTGGAATCGCACGCCGATGCCGACGCGGGCGTGACCCCGGCCCGCCCGGCACCGTCGTCGCGC
>JACZRH010000046.1 GCA_022574815.1 Planctomycetota bacterium
CCGCGTCCTCCACGCTCCAGTCGAGCTCGACCAAGTCCTTGCGGCGGAGTATTTGCAGATAGCCGGTGGTCGGATTGGGCGTGGTGGGGATGAAGACGCTGGCGAGCTCCTCGCCGGTGAGCGAGTCGTTGAAGATCGACGTGATGAAGCCGACCGAGCGCATTTTTTCCTGTGGGAAGGGGATCAGTGCCACGCGCTGAAACTCCTTCGATTGCTCGCCGGCGAAGGTGCCGACGATTTGCTTGGTGGCGCGGTAGATGGTCTTGACGAGCGGGACGCGGTCGAGAATCCCCTCCATGATCTCGATCGCCCGCCGGCCAACGATGTTGGCGGCGAGCACGCCGATGAAGTACAGCAGGAAGAGCGTCAACGCGACGGAGAAGATCGCAATGCCCCAGTCGATCGAGGGGTATTCGACGAGCATTTCCTCGAGCGTGGTCCCATGGACGCCGGCGGCCGCATCGGTGGTCACAGACGGGAAGGCCTGCCACTGGAATCCGAGCTTTTGCAGGGCGCTTTCGACGCCTTCGCTGCGCAGGAACCACTCGACCACCCAGCGCGAGGAATCGCGCATAAACTCGAAGAAGAACCGGATCAGCAGGAACGTGACCCAGATCGGCAGGACCACCAGCAATCCAGCCACGATCCGCGTGCGCAACAGCGCCTTGACGGTGGCTCCGATGCGACTGCGTCTCGGCTTGTGCGCCGGATCGGGCTCCTTTTTCTTCACCACACGGATTCTCCGGGCCTTTCCGTCGCCGGCCCTTCAGAACGCGCCAGCGCCAGCAAACAATACCGCCGCAGGCGCCGCGGGCAAAGCAGGTCGTACGGGTGAAGTACGCACCGTCGCGGCGCGAACGCGCGGCGTCGTCAACTCGCCCGGCTGATTGCCACAGCGCCGCCGCGCCCGCTATCATGAAAGCGGGCCGCCGGTCTGGGAGCCGCGTGCATGGAAACCCTGCTGATCGCGTTGGGCGCGTTCGTCGCGTACATCATCGCCTATCGCACCTACGGCCGCTGGCTGGGCGAAAAGGTCTTTCGTCTGAACGCCGACGCCGTCTGCCCCAGCGTCGAGGTCAACGACGGCCGCGACTTCGTGCCCACCCGCCGCTCGATCATTTTCGGACACCACTTCACCAGCATCGCCGGCACGGGGCCGATCGTCGGCCCGGCCATCGCCGTCTTCTGGGGCTGGCTGCCGGCCCTGATCTGGGTGCTGGTCGGCAGCATCTTCATCGGCGCCGTGCACGACTTCGGGGCGCTGGTCGTGAGCCTGCGCAGCCGTGGGCAGACCATCGGCGAGGTTGCCGGCCGGATGATCAACCCGCGTGCCCGCATCCTGTTTCTGGTCGTGCTCTTTCTGGCGCTGATGGTGGTGATCGGGATTTTCGGGCTCGTCATCGCCGTCATTTTCGCCACGTATCCCGTCTCGGTCCTGGCGGTCTGGATCGAGATTCCGATCGCCGTCGCGGTGGGATTCTGGGTCTACAAGCGCGGCGGAAACCTGCTGATTCCGTCGTTGATCGCGCTGGGGTTGATGTATTTCGCGGTCTGGCTGGGGGCCTATCACTTTCCAATCGATCTGACCAAGCTCGGACTCGGATTGGCCGCCAACGGCGCCGCCGCCGCGGCCGCCGGTCAGTCGCCTTTTGCGAACGCAATCGTGGTTTGGACGGTCCTTCTATTGGTCTACTGCTTCATCGCATCCGTGCTGCCGGTCTGGACGCTGCTCCAGCCGCGCGACTTCATCAACAGCCATCAGTTGCTGCTCGCTCTCGCGGTGCTCTTCCTCGGGTTGCTGCTCACGCCGCTGATCGGCGGCGGGATGGAATTCGTCGCCCCCGCGATCAACACGAATCCCCCGCCTGACGCACCGCCGATCTGGCCATTCCTCTTTATCACAATCGCTTGCGGCGCCGTCAGCGGCTTTCACTGCCTCGTCTCCAGCGGCACGACCAGCAAGCAGCTCAAGTGCGAAACAGACGCGCGGGCCATCGGGTACGGCTCGATGCTGCTCGAAGGCGGCCTGGCGGTGATTGTCATCCTGGCCTGCACCGCCGGTCTGGGAAAGGGCGTCTACAGCTTTGATGCCGATGCCCATCGCTATGTGCCCGTTCTCGCCGAAGGCAGCCCGGTCGTAGGAGCAGCCGCCTGGGACAAGTACTACGGCGGCGGCACGTGGGCCTCGATGAAACTGCCGCAGAAGATCGGTGGGTTCATCGAGGGCGGCGCCAACATGATTGCGACGGTCGGAATCCCGATCACGCTCGGCATCGCGGTGATGGCGGTCTTGGTGGCATCGTTCGCCGCGACGACGCTCGACACCGCGACGCGTTTGCAGCGCTACGTCATCACCGAGCTGGCCGGCGCGGTGCGCCTGCCCCTGCTGCAAGGCCGCTACGTCGCCACCGCGATCGCGGTCGGCAGCGGCGGGTTCATCGCGCTCTTCGCGGGCAAGAGCCCCGGATCGGGCGGGCTGATTCTCTGGCCGATCTTCGGCGCCACCAATCAACTGCTGGCTGGGCTCTCATTCCTCGTGATCGTTTTCTATCTGAAGCGCCACAACAGACCGGTCTGGTTCGCGGTGCCGCCGACGATCCTCATGCTGATCATGCCCGCTTGGGCGATGGTTCATCAGTTGCAGAGCTGGTGGGCCGCCCAAGACTGGCTGCTGCTAAGCATCGGCGTCATCGTCGAGATCGTGCAGGTCTGGATGGTGATCGAGGCGGCGCTACTGTGGTCCAAGGTCCGAGGCGTCAAGCCCGATCCGCTGCCGCCGCTGCTGCACGCCGTGCCCGCAACCGCCGGGGGCCCATCCACGCCCGGTCGCGGAGCCTGTTGAGCAGTGCCCCTAGGGCGCGGCGGGGTTGCGAGCTTCGCCGGTCGGGTCGAGGCCGGCCAATACGTCAAAGAACTCCGGAAAGCTCTTCGAAACGCAGCCCGCATTCTTGATCGTGACGCCTTCGGTCGCCAGTCCCGCGACGGCAAAGCTCATCGCCATTCGATGGTCATCGTAGGTCTCGATTTCGGCCGGCGTGATGCGCTTGGCCGGGAAAACCGTCAGGCCGTCGGCATGCACATCAACTCGCGCCCCCAGCCGCGTCAGCTCCCTTTCCAGCGCCGCGATGCGGTCGGTCTCCTTGACCCGCAGGTTCGCCACGTTGCGGACGTGCGTCGGGCCTTCGGCGAACAGGGCCGTCACGGCAAGGGTCTGGACCATGTCCGGCATGGCGTTCAGGTCTTCCGCGACGCCGCGCAGCCGACCGGGCTCCGGGCCGCGAATCTCGAGATAGTCCTCGCCGGCCTCGACCTCGCAGCCCATCCGTTCGAGCACGTCGACGAAGGCCACGTCGCCTTGCGCGCTGGCGCGGCTGAGTCCGGCGACGCGCACGCACCCGCCGGTGATCGCGGCGGCCGCCCAGAAATACGACGCGGCACTGGCATCGGGCTCGATCGCAAAGCGGCCGGCGCGGTAACGCTGCGTGCTTGGGACGATGAAGCGCCCGCCGTTCGACGCCAGCGTCTCGACGCCCATTGCGCGCATCACGCCGGTGGTCATATCCACGTAGGGCCGGCTGGTGAGTTCGCCGGTGACGCGAACGAGGACGTCGGTGGCCGCGTAGGGCGCGATCATCAGCAGCGCGCTGACGAATTGGCTCGAGACCGGCCGGTCGAAAACGACCTGCCCGCCGGTCAGGCCGCGCGCGACGAGGGTCAGCGGCGGAAAACCGCTGACGTCGTCGTAGCCGATCCCCGCTCCGAGCGTGTTGAGCGCCCCGACGAGCTGGCCGATTGGCCGCGCGCGCATCCGCGGCGCGCCGTCGATTCGATATCGGCCGTACCCGAGGCACGTCAGCGCCGTGACGAAGCGCATCGCCGTTCCGGCCAAGCCGAGGTCCAGGTCGGCCGTGTCGGCCGGCAGGTGCCCGCGACAACCGCCGATTTGAATCTCCGGTCCGTGGGCGTCCGTGGCGACGCGGATTCCGAGGCTTCGCAGGGCCTCGATCATTTGATGGGTGTCGTCAGACAGCGATGCCCCGGTAAGCGTCGTATCGCCGTCGGCGAGGGCGGCGCAGGTCAGGTAGCGGTTCGTTAGACTCTTGGACCCCGGCAGCTCAACGCACGCCGCGACCTTTCCGGCCGGTCGCACGCGAACATCATTTCCAAGGCGCTCGATCGACACGTTTCACCCACTCCAGTCACGCGGCGGAGCGCACACGATAGAGCACCTCGACCGACCACAACAACGCCGAGGAAACCATTCTCTCCTCCGCCCCGTCGTGCGAGCGCCCCAGGCAGACCTCGCCGCCCTGCTCGCCCAGCCAAACGCGGCAGCGCGGCGCCGACTCGCCGGCGAACTTGCACAACGCCGGCCGGCCAAGACGGGCTTCAACTTCGGGGACCACGAGGGCGGTATCGCCCGGGCTCAGCGCCGGTGCCATGGCGTCGTCCGAAATATCGACGCCGAGCATGCCCGGGAAGCATTTCGCCAGTTCGCGGCTTCGCACCCAACGCCGTTCGTGTTCTGTTCCGGTCCGAAGCGTAACGATGCTCACCGATCGGAGGTCGGGCTCGGCGCCCTCAACGCACTCGACGGCTTCCGTGAGCCCCGCCGGGCAGGTCTGAATCACGGACTCGATCTCTTTCGGAGGCGCCGCGAGCGGAAACCGCCCGGGGTCGTCGTCGGGGTTCGGCCAGGAATCGGGCAATTCGTCGGCCTCTAAAATCGGGATCAGCTCGGACGGATCGGGCAACGTCGCCGTCGCGGCATCCGAGCGCACATGCTCTCCCTCCTGAAGCAAACCGACGAAGGCGTCGAGCGGGCCGGCGACACCGGGTTTCAGGTCGAGCAGGGTCGCGATGCGGGCGAGCAGATCCTGGTGTCGCCCGCGGGCCCCGGAAATGACCACCGTCCCGCGCGCGCTCACGCCGGTCAAGAGCCATTGCAGGTCCTCGCCGGTGGTCTCACAGATGCGCACCATCACGTCGCCGGGCGGAATCGCGCCACGCTCGAAACGCTGGTACTCGTCCGGAGACAGGCCGAGCTTCTCGGCGAACTCGGCCTTACCGCGCGGACCGTAATGTCGACGCCGCACCTGTTTGATCCGTTCGGTCAATGCCTGCTGTGCGCTACGCAAGGCCGTTATCCATTTCCCCTTCCTTTGCACTCTTGATCCGGCAGCCTTTGAGTTTAGCGAGAGCGTCACCGACGGCAATGCTCGCAGCACCCAAAACCCCGCGTGCGAACCGGGCGCCGCAGGGGGAGCGCGGGCGAGACGGCCACCCTCCCCATGTGTTTCGGATGTGCGCACGGTGCTTTAGACAAAGGCGTCGCCGGCCGTGTGGCCGACGACGCCTGTTGCGTTCAGAAGCGGGCTTGGGGCCGCGTTCGAGATTACGGCCGGAAACGGCGACCCATGCGACGGATACCGCCGATCCCGATCAGCGTCCACATCATGGGCAACATGCCGACCGGACCACAGGTCGTACCGCAGTTATTGATCTCGGGGATGACCGTATCAAAATCTGCGATTCCCGCACCGGCATCATCGCCCGCCGCGACCGTGACCAGGATCTCGATCGTCGTCGCACCCTGGTTTCCGTCCACGTCGGATACGGCGAGGACGACCGTGTAGCGCCGCGCCGCGGTGAAGGTGTGGGTCACGAATTCGCCGACCTCCTGCTCGGAGCCGTCGCCGAAGTCCCAAGCGAAGGACAGCGGACCGCCTTGCGGGTCGACCGAATTGCCGGCGTCGAACGCGACGGTGAACGGCGCCGGACCCTGCGTGGCGCTCGCGACGATTCGAGCAACCGGGCTGCCTTCGTTCGCGCCTTCCTCGCCCATCGCGACAATCGCCTTCGTGGCTCGGTCGAGCTGATTGCTTTCGTCGACCACCGTGAGCGTGACGTTGTAGGTGCCGGCGTTCGTGAAGGTGTGCTCGATTTCGGACACGCCGCGGATCACAGGCGAACCATCATCGAAGTTCCAGAGGTACTCGAGCACGCCGCCTTCCGGATCAATAGAAATATTGCCGTCAAAGAGCACGGTCAGCGGGGTCTGGCCGGAAAGCCGATCGACCTCGAATCCCGCGACCGGGGGCTGATCTTCGGCCGGGCCGATGACGCGGATCTCGATGATCGTGCTGGCGGACTCGTTGAACGGCCGGTTCGTCACCGTCAGCGTCGCGAGGTAGTTGCCCGCGTTCTGATAGATGTGCTCGGCGTTCGCCGTCATCGCCAGCGGGCTTCCGTCACCAAAGTCCCATACGAAGTCCAGACCCTGCAAGCCGGCGTTCGGGTCGGTTGTCAGATCGCCCGTGAAACGGACCCGCAACGGGCGAATGCCCGTGACCAGGTCGGCCGTGGCCCGCACCGTGGGTGGTGCGGCGGCGTTCACCTGGATCGGAATCTCCGCCGTATCGTCGAGCCCGAAGGCGTTCGTGACCGTCAAGGTCGCCACGTACGGGTCCATGTTCGGGACCGTGTAGGTGTGCGTCACCGGTCGGGCCGGATCCGTCGTTTGCACGCCGGGCGTGCCGTCGCCGAAGTCCCAATCGAAAGTGAGCGCCGCGCCGTGCGGGTCGCGCGAATCATGGTGCCGGAAAATGACGTCCAGCGGCGCCAGGCCGGAGGTCACGCCGTTCTCGACGCGGGCCACCGCGACGGGCGGCTGCGGTAGAACGACGTTGCCGTTGTCGATGAGGATCGCCGAGCTGTGCGGCGTGAGCCCGGTGGTGAGGAAAGTGAACTTGTCATTCCTCCGGAAGGGCAGGTTGCCCGAACGGATGGTGAACCCCAGCGCGTTGCGGATGACGTTGTCGGCTCCGAGCACGCTGTCGCTGGTATACGGCACGCCGCTGACCGCGACGGCGTTCTGCGCGCCGGACTGCGACCCGACGATCTGCCAGGTTTCTGCGCCGACCGGCTGATCGTTAACGACGGTGATGGTCCAGCGTTCGAGCTTGGAGATCACGGCGTCGACGGCATCGACCGTCAACGTGCCGTTGCCGACGTTGCTGAGATTGGCGCGCGGCGCGGAATTCCAGTTTTCATGCTTGAGGTCGGCACCGATGCCGGGGATGAGCTTGGCGAAGAGCGTGTAGGTCCCGTCCAGCAGGACGCTCACGTTGGCTTGGAAGACGCCGTCCACGTCGCCGGGCGCCTTCGTGGTTTGTCCAAGAGGAATCCCACTGTCGTACGTGAGTTCCGAGCCCGGCGTCGACAGAACCGCGAAGAACTGAATCGTCGTCCCGCCGTGCTGGTCATACGCGAAGTATCTGAGCGGGTAGATGCCGTTGACCGAGATTCCGCCGGGCGGCTGGACCCAGGAGAAGCTGGGCACGTCCTGGGGGACCCAGCGGAAGGTTACTTCCGAGGAGTTCTCGTTTTGGACGATGTTGGTGATGTCGAGCCCGCTGCCCTGGCCGCTGAACCAGCGGTTGGAGGGGTCGGACAGGCGATCGAGGCGGACGTTTTCGGTCGAGCCGGGCCAGACGTCGCCGTCGTCGCCGAAGTTCTCGCCGTTCTGAAGCTGCTGCAAGCCGTCGGCCTGCACGATTTCGTAGGTGAAATGCGTTCCGAGCCGCTGCTGAAGTGGCAGGCCTTCGGGGTTGGCGGTGCGGTCGACGTGCATGATGACGATGCCCTCGCCGGGCAGCAGGAAGTCGAACGCCAGCCTCGTGATTCTGCCGCTTTGGCGCACGCCAGCCGCGGCGCGCCAGATGTAGAAGTGCTCGCCGGGGAACAGCGGATTGTCGTAGCGGAAGACCGTCTTGTCCGGGTTGAATTCCCAGGCATTCATCGTAATGGTCGTCTCGTCCAACGGCGTGAGAGCGGTGGTAAGGTCGACAGGCGTCAGCCATCCGGCGTCCTCCTTGAGGATCGCAACCGGATGTACGAGTCCACCGCCCGACATCACACACCATGCGGCGATCGGGTTGTTGATGATCTGTCCGGTCGCGCCGCTACGGAACACGTCGTAGTCGTATAGGTCCGGGAACCCTTCCCAGATATGGGCGTATTCGTGGGCCGCAAACGGCGTGCTGAACTCGCCGATCGAGAAGATGCCGCCCTCGCCGCCGCCGCCGATCTCCGTTCCCAATCCGTCGAAGAAGAGGATCGGGATGTAATGTCCGACGCCGCGTACGTTGGGATTCGTCCGATCGCGGGTAAGCAGCGGAAGCGACGGGCTGCCCGCCGGCAACGAGAACATGCCCTGCGAGGTGCCCTGCGGCAGTAGCACCAGACCGGAAACCACGTTGCCGAACCGCCCCGGGCCGCCGAGGAAGTCGTCCCAGTCGACGCTCTCGTCGAGCCCAGCGACGACGTCTTCCATCATGCGCCAGCGGTTGAAGGGGTAGTCGCTTTGGGGGCCGCCGTCGGGCGCCGTGCCGGGGAGCGCGTCCACGCCGTAGTTGGTGTACTCGGTGGCGCGCGGCAGGCCGAAGGCGCCGGCATCGCCGGGCGTCTCGCCGAGGTCGATCATGCCGTCGAGGTTGGTGTCGCGGTGGTACAATACGACATCAGGCACGCCGTTGCCGGTCAGGTCGATCAGCTCGTCGGTGCTGAAGCGGTCGCCTTCGAGGTTCCAGGTCAGGAACTCGGTGGTGAGGACGTTCCCGCCGTCGAATCCGCCGTCGCCGTGAACGTTAAACGCCAGCGGACCGGCGGCCTCGACCACGCCGTCGGGCGAGTTGGAATTCGGGCTGTTCGCGCCGATGTCCCGGCCCCACGACGAGTCGTCTTCCGAACTCGTGACTTCGCCGAAGTTCTGGTCGCCGCCGCCGGTCGGGCCGGCGTGGTAGATCGAGGAGGGCAGGTCGTCGAATTCGCGCAGGCCGTCGTACATGCCGTCGCGCTCGTCGCTGATGTCGGGCAGGACCGTGCCGTCGTCACGCGTGTAGTCCGAGCCGTCGGACTTGACGCCCGGGAAGCCCTGCGTGATGAGGATTCCGCCGTGGAGAAACTCGAAGGGCATTTCCAGCGGGTCAGGGTCCGTGACGCGCTGCGGCCGCGGCTCGTTGGGATCGAAGATCCGCACGTACGGGACATCGAAATTCCAGTCGCGCGGCTCGCTGCCGTAACGATCATCCCAGAACTCGTTATACCAGAGCGGCACGAGCGACGGGCTGCTGACGCTACCGGCGATTTTGGCGTCGCGGGCAACCTGCTCGGCGGCTTCGTCCCCGGCCACCAACAACGAGCCTCGTCTTATGAGTTGGCCCTTGTTCGTGCTGTTGATCGTGCCGTTGTTGCCCCAACTGTCGGGCGCGTCGTAGCGGCTGTTGCCGGCGTTGGCCGGGCCCGGCCCGTGGGCGCTGCGCGCGATCAGATCGTCGGCGTTGCCGGGGTAGTTGTTGCGAATGTACTCTTCGGTGGTCGGGATGAAATCGTGGGCGAATGCGTCCCAGTGCCGCAGAAAATCCTCGAACGGCTCGGGGAAATCGTATTCTTCGTTCCACTGCTCATCGAAATACTCGACGTCATCGTCCTCGGGGTCAAGGCCCTGCACCAGAAACTCCCAAATCGTCGGGGGCTCATCCTCATTGGCGTTGCCTTCGCCGCGCACGCGTTCGTCCTGCGTGGCGCGGCTGCCGACCTCGCGCAGATCGCTCCGGTCGAACCACATCTCCGCCCCGCCCCAGTCGCCGCGGAAGAAACTCACCGGCATGAACCCGCCGGCGGTCGGGAAGAACTCGAACCGCGAAAAACGCTCGCGGTCGTCGACGTCCCAGAATCCGTCGTTGTTCGAGTCGTACCACTCGGCCTCGTCATCGAACCATGCAATAAACGTCGGGGGGTCGGTTTCTTCTTCGGGATAGTTGATCAAACACCCAAACAACTGCTGGAAGCTGAAGGCCCGCTTGTCGATGTCGATCTCGCCGTTGCCGTTCTTGTCGATCGCCCACTCGAACACGCCGGCGTCGTAGACGCGATTGTCGTTGAGATCGAGGAAGCGCTCGCCGGGGGCCCAGACCCGGAAGCCCTGCGGGTCTCGGTGGAGGTGCCCGAAAATCCAGTTGTCAAAAAAGTCCGGATCTTCGTTGCCGTAGAACGGGTTCGAGCCGACGCCGTCCAAGTCGAAGTCGTACTGCTGCGATAAGGTCGAGAAGCCCTCGCCGGATCCTTCCTGATAGGAACTCCCACCCTGCAAATCGACGTGCGGAATCACGGCCGTGGAGCCGAAGCCGGTCTCGCCGCTGAACCCCGGCGGGCTGGTGGGCCACGGCAGCAGCGTCCAGCCGTACACGTCGCCGCTGACGGTGACATTGCCGTAGGACACCTCTTCCCACCATTCGGCGAAGGAGTCGACCCGCACGCCCGGCTGGCCGGGCTCGGCGTTCTTGTCCTTGTCGAAGTAGGCGTCCCAGATGGTGGCGGGATTGGGCAAATCGACCAATCCGGGGGAGTCCTTGATCGGGTGCCCCAGGAGGATGACGAACTTGCGTTCCTCGGCTTGGCCGGGCGTGGCGAGCCACGTCAAGGGAACGACAGCCAGCAGAGAAAAGAGCGAAAACCAACCGAAAAAGCGTCGAGGTTCGGGAGCCATTCTGAATCTACCTCCGTAGGAGAAACGCATACTCGCCGAAGCGTGCGACTGCTCGGGCCTCGTGAGCCGGGATTGCCGGGGCGGTCAATCTTTTTCCGAGCCAAGCAATCCGGCGTGATAGCGGAGAGGCCTTCTGCGCCACGCCATCGTTCTCATCATAGCGACGCCGATCAAGGGCTGTCCCCAGGTTGACCGGGCGCGGCTTCCGGTGCTGCATCATAGCACAGCTTTGCGGCCCTGTTAAAGCGCATTCTAGGTCCAAACTGATTATCCTCTTGCTGCCGGGCGCCCGCCAGACGTTTCCTGTAACCGCTTGTCCCGATAAGAGTTACATGCCAGCGTCGCGGCCGGATCGATGAACGTTGCCAGCGCTGGTCGCGAGCGAAGACGCGACTCGGACGCCACACACCCTGGCGTGAGCGTCTACGGCCCGGCAGGACGTTTCGGTTCCGGTCCCAGCGGTACCAGAGAAACCCGTAGGACACCTTGGCTTATTCCGATATCGCGAAAGCGAAATGGACGATTTCCGTTCTTCCAAGTCGCCCGCGCCGGCACGACCGAGTGGCCGTTCTGCACCAAGTTTCTCAAAATGGGGCCGCCACGGTGGCCATCGTCACCCAGGAACAGCGATATCCACCGTCGCGGCATCGGAATCCGCCCAACCGCGAGCGTTTCCCAGTGCAAAATGAACTCATCGGCGGTCGGCTCGATTCGTGCCGTCACGGACAGCACCCAGGGCTGACCGGCGAATTCGATCGTGGCGGCGGCGCGCACCTGCTGCGGGCCTGGAAACGAAACTTGTGGGAAATCAAATAGTTGCAACTCCGCGGGTGGTGGCGTCGGCCACTGGGAGCGGGCTCGAATCCAGCGGTTGAGCTGGTCTTCGCCGATCTCCAAATCGATCGAACGCCCGCTGTTCAGCGCCACGCCGATTTCGTCCAATAGATTGACCAGGTCACGCTTGTCCGCCGCGAGCCGGGCCTGATCTACGGATGTGGGAACGTACCAGGAGGGTCGCGACGTCAGCGCGGCCCCGAACAGCAACCCCAGCATGACCACCAGTGCCGCAACGACCAGCATGATCCTGCGCCGCCGGCGTCGTCGCGGGCTGGCGGAGAGCACATCGCGGGGCGTTTGAAATTGAGATTGCACGCTTTGCTCGCGGCGACCCAGGCCGCACCGTCCACGACCCCATCCCCGTGAGCAGCCTGTTTGCGCGAGGATCCGTCGGCCCCCGAACCCTAGACGTCGTCGTTCTCTTCCGCATCATCCTCAAGGGCCTCGAGCGCGGAGATCGGGTCGTCGAGGTCGAAATCGTCATCTTTGAGATCGAGAATGTCGTCGTCGTCGTCGCTCGCGGCGAGGGCAAGTTCGCTGTCGGCGTCCAGCGGCTCGATCTGCTCGGGCTCGCCGTCGATCTGCACGACGAACAGCACCGGCCCGACACCGAGCCGGTCGCCCGCGTTCAGCGTCGTTTCGGCGACGCGTTTTCCGTTCACGTAGGTGCCGTTGGAACTGCCGAGATCCTTGACGTGGACCCCGTCGTTGACGCGAATCTCGCAGTGCTGGCGCGACACGTCATTCGTCTGGATCCGCAGCCCGCAATCCGGGCGGCGGCCCACGATGGTCGTCTGGCCCTCGAGTGGAAAATCTTTCCGCTGCTCGTCCTTGAACCTCACCAGGACAACCTTCATTCCAACAATCCCTCTCACACCCGCGACCCGCCCGGCCCAGGTGTTCTCGCCTCGTCGCCGCAGGCGCAACCACCGCGCTCGCGCGCCGGTCTTTTGGAATACAGTGCTCGCTTGCTAGACTCGTTATGCTATGCGAAACGGAGCGCCATGACAACGTCCGCCGAGATTCGCTCGCTTTACGTGCACGTTCCGTTCTGCCACACGCTGTGCGGCTACTGCGACTTCTATTCGCAGGTGATCGATCGCCGGTCGGTGGCGCCGCTGGTCGATGCGCTGCTGCTGGAGCTGCAGCAGTTGGCGGCGGAGCACGAGATCGCGATCGAGACCCTCTTCGTCGGCGGCGGGACCCCGACCACGCTGCCCCCGGAGGAGCTGTCTCGACTGCTGCGCGCGCTCGAGTCTCTGCCCCGCGGCGAGGACACGCTCGAGTTCACCGTCGAGGCCAACCCCGCGACCGTGAATTCCGAAATCGCCGGCGTGCTCGCGAGGCACGCGGTCAATCGAGTTTCGATCGGCGCCCAGTCCTTCGACCCGAGCGAGCTGCGCGTGCTCGAACGTATTCACGCGCCCAAGCAGGTCGTCGATACGGTCGCCGCCTGTCGCGCCGCCGGCATCGAGCGAATCAACGTGGACCTGATCTTCGGCGTCCCGGGCCAGTCGCTCGCCGCGTGGGAATCCAACCTCGAGCGGGTGCTCGAGCTGCGGACCGAGCACCTTTCCTGTTACGGACTGACCTACGAGCGCGGCACCCCGCTGTTCCGACAATTGCAGCAGGGCCTCGTCAGGCGGGTCGATGCCGAGGTCGAGGCCGAGATGTACGAAACGACGATCGACCGGCTGGGGGCGGCCGGATTCGGCCATTACGAGATCAGCAACTTCGCGCGCCCCGGGCGCGAGTGCCGGCACAACCTGCGCTATTGGCACAACCAAACCTACGCCGGTATCGGGCCGGCGGCCGCGGGGTTCGTGCGCGGGCTGCGGTACAAGAATGTGCCGGACACGGCCGAATACGTTCGTGCGATCCAGGCCGGGCGGTCGCCGCGCATCGAGCATGAGCGACTGACGCTGGATCGCACGGCGCGCGAGACGGCGATGCTCGAGTTGCGATTGATCGAGGGGATCGACCGGCGTTGCTTCGCCGAGCGGTTTGGCCACGACCCGATGGACCTGTTTCGTGACGCGGTCGCGAAGCACGTAGAGTTGGAGCTGCTCGCGGTGGACGAACATGCGCTTCGGCTCACGCGGGCGGGCTTGTTGTTGGCTGACTCGGTGATCGCCGACTTTCTCTGACGCGACGGGCCAGCCGCGACGCCGCCTGCAACGCCACGGCGGCGAAGAACGGCGCGAAGACCCACTTCACGACCCACGCCGGCATCGACCAGTCGCCCGTCGTTTCGCGCAGATGATCGCCCTCGGAGGCGAACACCATCGTGACCGCCAGGACCAGCCAGGGCCACGCGCGTCGCACGCACAGGGCCGGCAGCAACCAGGTCAGGTACCAGGGATGAAAGGTCGGTGCCAGGAGCATCGCCGTGCCGATGGTCCAGAGCGCGGCCCGAGCGGGCTCGACTCGGCGAAACGCGGTCGCTGCGATCGTGACGAGTACGATGCCGCGGGCGGTCCATTCCAGCGTGGTTGGATTCAGGGCCAATGCGAGCACCTGCCGGGCGGCGTCGAGATTGTGGAAGTTATCCGCGAATGACCGCAGCGGGCCGATCAGCGCCCGGCCCGCGTCGGCGTAGAACAACGCCGGTATCGCAAAAACCACCACCGCGCTCGCAAGTCCCGCCGCCGGCGTGGCGAAGTCACGAATCCGTTTCCCCGCTCCAAGCGCGACCCAAACGACCCACCACGGCAGGAGCAGCAGCGGGACCCACTTCGCACCGACCGCAAAGCCCAGGACCGCCCCGGTCAGCACGGCCCTGCGAACGCCGATACCGTTCGCACGCGACGCAGGACCGGCCCGCGGTCCGTCTCGGGCGTTTCGGTCGCACCGCTGAAGGAAGCACGCCAGCGCGAGCACCATGACCGCGTCGAGGTGCGCCTGGCGCGCGAAGGCGGACAGCACGACCGGGCAGAGCGCGTAGACCGCGACCCAGCGCGGGTCCTCGCCGCGCCGCCGCAGCCACGCGACGAGAACGAGAATCGTCAACAAGTCGGCGGCGAGCACGAGCACCTTGACCGCGAACGGATGCGGGCAAACGGCCGCGACGCCGGCGCAGAGCGCCTGGGACCAAGGCGGGTAGATCGCGGGATGATCGGGATGGTTGATTTGCGCCCACGAGTCGTCGCGCAGGTGCGCGAGCCGCTCGTCGTCCGGAGCGAGTACATACGGATTGAACCCCGCGATCCGCACGCGGCCCTCCCAGACGTAGCGATGGACGTCGTCCGACGGCGGCGCCGGCAGAAGCGCCAAACGGAGCAGAACGGCGGCCAGGAGCAAACAGACGATACCACCCACCGGCGGTTGTTCGACGAGTCGATTGCTTCCATCTCGCCATACTCGCCCCAGAAGCATGAGCCATCCGGCGCACGAGATCGCGTAGCCGACTTGCAATACGCGCACGAGCCCCACGTCGAATGTCGAGGCCAGATAGAAGCTGAGCGGATAGACCGCCAGAAGTGCGTACGCCGCCACGAAGGACACGCTGCGCATGATCGGCCCGCGCGTGGGTTACAAGTTCGGGCGCATGGCCGGCTCCGCGGTCGCCTCCGGCCGGTCGTGCGGCGCCGAGGCGGCGTTGAGCGTGGCCGCGGGGCGATGGCTCGCGCGCGGCCGCGATGCCCAACCCAGGGAGAGCAGCCCGCCCGCGAAGAGCAATAGTATCAGGCCCCCCACATAATGATCTTCCCGTAGAAAGACCAGCCACTGCGCGAAACAAAACACGCCGAGCAGCAGTTCGAAAACCCACAGACGCGACCGCGTCACGGCGTAGCGCCGCGCGCCGCGCCGCGTCCCGTCGCTGCCGGATTTCGGCGTCCGCACGAACTCGCCGCCGCTGCGCACCAGCCCTTCCAGCACGGCGACGCTGTTGTTCACGGACAATCCCAGGCCGAGCGCGATGAGCTTGACGATCCGCCACAGCCCGGTCGGTCCGCCGCCGACCGCCCGGCGGGCGTAGATGTAGACGACGGACGGCGCGACCGCCGCCAGCACGATCAGCCACCAGCTCCACATGAGATAACCCTGATAGCGGTCGGGCGGGACCAGTGCGAGCAGCGTTCGGCCGCACAACGCCATCAGGATCATGAAGACCGAGATCGAATACTGCGTCAGATGGACCGTCGCCTCCAGTTTCCGCGTCAGCGAGAGGCCGGAGCGCCACACGGCCGGCAGCAGCTTGCGCGCCGTCTGAATCGAGCCCTTGGCCCAGCGGCGCTGTTGCGCCTTGATCGCGTTGGCGTCGGCCGGGATCTCCGCCGGGCAGACCTCGTCGAGGCAGTAGACGATTCTCCAGCCCGCGAGCTGGGCGCGATAGGAAAGGTCGAGGTCCTCGGTAACGGTGTCGCCGGACCAGCCGCCGACGCGCTCGTCGAGGATGGCCGACTTGCGCCAGATCCCCGCGGTTCCGTTGAAGTTCAGCAGGAATCCGTTCCATCCGCGGGCGCTCTGCTCGACGCCGAAGTGCCCGTCGATGCCGAGCGACAAGGCCTCGGTCAGCCACGATTCGTCGGCGTTGAGATGCCCCCAGCGGGCCTGCGCGCAGCACACGTCGTCGTCCGTCGCGAGCAGCGGAACCATGTTGCGCAGAAAGTCGCGCCGCGGCAGAAAGTCGGCGTCGAACACCGCCAGCAGCTCGCCGGACGCCTCGCGCAGACCGTGGGCCAGCGCGCCCGCCTTGTAATGCTCGCGCGTCGGTCGGCGGACGACTTTGGCATCGACGCCCTTGCCGCGCAGCTCGGCGCACACGCGGTCGACCAGCGCCCGCGTCCCATCGCTGCTGTCGTCGAGCACCTGAATCTCGTGTCGGCCCGGCGGATAGTCCATCCGCGCGACAGCTTCGATCACCCGCCGCGCGACGGCCAATTCGTTGTAGAGCGGAATCTGGGTCGTGACGCGCGGCCAGTCATTCTCGGACGTTTCTTTTCGAAACGTCTCTTGAATCGAACGCTGTTCGGCCCGTGTCCGCTTCATTCGGCGATGGGCCAGAAACATCAGCAGATACAGGTGAAGCCCGTAGAGCCCCGGCATCACCATGAGAATGAGAAACAGGATCAGGCAGGTCGTTTCGAAGACAGGCTGCAAGATGGCTTCCTCGGGCTCCCGATCGATCCGCGGTTACGCGCGAAATCGCTACCGTCACCCGCGTAGCCGAATTTAGAATCCGCCGCTGTACGTGTCAACCCGTCCAACCGGCGACCGGCGCGGCCTATTCCGCGATCCTTGCCCACCGGTCTGCAAGAAAACCTCCTCTATGCCGACGAGGCCCCGCGCTTCAACGGTGGGGAACACGAATCAGTCCGCGCCATCCGCATCGCCTGATATTCGCGCTGCACTTCGTCGAATCGCCGAGGCACCCGGTGACGGCTTATTCATGGACTTAGGGGTGAGCGACGATACCCCGAACGAGGCTGTGGGTCCCGCTCGTAAGAGCGGACAGCCTGGCTTGGAGGGTCCGGGTTTCGGCGAGCCCGGGCTCTCTTTTTTCATGCGCCGCCGATTCCCCTCGCCAAGCGTGCTGCACTTCACGTGCGGCACTCCCCGAGTTGTTGCCGGCCGTACGCGAGCGGGCGCCGGATCCGCTTTGCGGGCGGTTCGGGTCATCGCGCCGGCCCAGGACGGTCCGCAGAGCGGACCCTTGCCGACTCGGTCACGGGCGGACGCCGAATTTGTAATCGGGATCGCCGCAATTTCTCGACGACCGGCTCGTTATTCATTAGTGGCTCGATCCAACGTGTGCAAACTGAAAACCCACCTGCGAGGTTCCGCCGGAACAGGAGAACGTCCCATGAGCGCTGGATTCATTCGAGGAACAATTTTGGTCGCAGTGAGCACCGGCCTTTGGGGCGTCGGTGATGGATTCGACGTTACGAATCGAGCCTGCGCCCAATCCATGACGGCAGGCACCTACAATATCCAAGTCGCCGTTACCGGCGATGCCATCGACCAGTGGATCAATACGCGCCGCCATCTCGTATTCGAGTCGATCGTAGCCAATCAACCAGATTTCTTGGGGTTTCAGGAGGCCTATGCGCGACGCTCCAACAGCCAGGGCATCACGCAACAGACGGCACTTGGACAGCTTTTTGAGGGGACAAAGTGGCGGTACTTCTCCTGGGAGGCGCAGAACGTGTTCAACATGAACCCGTTCATCGTGAACACCGATCGATTCTCGCCGGTCGACTTCGGAACCACGACGGTCGATATTGAACAGTTTCTCGGCCCCGTGGGATGGCAGGAATTCTTCGACCTGCACCGGTTCTTCCACGGCGACCCGAACACCGGCAACGTGCATTTCCTGGGTCCGCTGCGCTATGTCAATTGGGTCGTTGCGGATGATCTCGTGGGCGGCGGAAGGGTCGCGTTTCTCACGAGCCACTACGAGACGTTCATCGGGGAAAATCGCCGAGGCCCGCAGTACGATAAACTATTCGCCCGCTTTTCAGATCTCGTAAACAGCTCCTTCGGGTACGTGTCGCGGCAGATCATCGCCCAAGCCGAGCTGCTCGAGAGCAATTGGGGCGCTCTGGAGGCGATCGTCGGCGGCGACTTCGAGACACCCGATCCGGAGCTTCCCTCACAAAGAGAATTCACCGATGCGGGTTATGCTGAAACGTGGCGGTTCATCAATGGCAACGGCCGCCGACCCACGCGCGGGATAGACAACATGTTCGTCATGCCGCGGGGCTTTACCATCAACGACTCTTATTACGATCAGGCGGCCTACACCAATGGTGCCTCGGATCACAAACCACTCTACGCCGAGGTAACCCTATTATTGAGCCGCCCCGGTGACCTCAACTGCGACGGCGTCTTCAACGGCGGGGACATCGACCCATTCTTCCTGGCCCTCGGCGACCCGGCGGCCTACGCCCTGGCCTTCCCCGGCTGTGACATCAGCCACGGCGACATGAATGGCGACGGGCTCGTCAACGGCGCCGACATCGACCCTTTCTTCCTATGTCTCGGCGGCGGCGCCTGTCCGTAGAACTCGGTTGAAGCGCCAGACCGGCGATCTGGCGGCGGACTGCTGGCTCACTTGCGTTCGGCCAAGTCTCCGGCCGCTCGGCGTGGGTACAATGCCACTCCCAAAGCACGACGCCACTAGGTCAGTGCGCCGAACCACATACGATAAACGAGATACGCTCGCCGCACTCGGGACAGCGCGGCTCGCTGATCCCCCGCAGGATATGCCGGCACTTCCGGCAGCGCGTCTCGTCATCGCCCCGGGATTCGGACAGCCACAAGAGCACCCAGCCGAGGCAGGCGGCGACGCTGAGCGTGATCGCACACGAAAGAAAAACGTCCGAATCGAAGTAGCGCAGCAGCAGTCTCGGCTGAAGCGTCAGAACCCAGACTCCCGCGGCGCTGATTGCCAAGCCGATGGTGACGACGCGGTTCGCCATGCGCATGGTTGCTTCCTCGCGGCGGTTTGCCGGCGGCGACGATACCGGCGGAGTGCGGTGCGCGAAAGAGGGTAAGTCCGCCGCTGCCGATGAGCGAGACGGAACTCGACTCGTTTTTCTTGTAGCCGGGCGGGAACCCAGCCGTCGTTTATGCGTCAAACCTCGTGTTGGAGTTACCCCGTTCAGGAGCCTCCCATGCGTGCATCCGCCCGATCACTGTCCTCGCTGCTTTTCGCCGCCTCGCTCGCCGGGCCCGCTTTGGCCCAGGTGGAACCGCGCGTGCCCGGCGGTGCCCTTCAGATCCTCAGTCCGGATGGAAAGTCGCTAGGAGCCTGCCCGCTCAAACATACCGAGGTCGCAGCGGACATCGTCGGCTTCGTCGGCCGCGTCACGGTGCGGCAGATCTTTCACAACCCGACCGACCGCAAGATCGAAGCGGTCTACGTCTTCCCGCTGCCCCACGACGCCGCCGTCGATGATATGGTCATGACGGTCGGCGATCGCCGCATCGTCGGGCAGATCAAGCCGCGCGACGAGGCCCGCGAAGTCTACGAGGCGGCCAAGGCCGCGGGGCACGTTGCGAGCCTGCTCGATCAGGAGCGGCCGAACATCTTCACGCAGTCGGTCGCGAACATCGAACCGGGCGTCGAGGTCGTCATTGAAATCAGCTACGTCGAGACTCTGAAGTACGAGGACGGCCGTTTCGAATGGGTCTTTCCGATGGTGGTGGGGCCGCGCTACATCCCCGGCGGCGGGAGTGCGCCGGCCCCGATGACCAAGGGCCGGGACACGCCGCAGGTTCCCGACGGCTCGAAGATCACGCCGCCGGTGACGCCCAAGGGCACGCGGGCGGGGCACGACATCAGCATCACGGTTCATCTCGATGCAGGAATGGCCCTCCACGACCTGGAAAGCGAGCTTCACGATGTTGATGTCAATCTGATCAACCCGTCGCAGGCGGTGGTTTCGCTAAAGAACCAAGCCGAGATTCCCAACACAGACTTCATCCTGCACTACCGCCTTGCTACCGACACCATCGGGGACGCGTTCCTGTTGCACGAAGACGGACGCGGCCGGTTCTTCACGCTGATTCTCCAGCCGCCGAAGCGTGTCGTGCCGGCGCAGCTCGTGCCGCGCGAGCTTGTTTTCGTGCTCGACACGTCGGGCTCGATGAGCGGCTACCCGATCGCGACCGCCAAGAAGGTCATGGCCCGGACGATCGACACGATGCGCGCCGGCGATACGTTCAACCTGATCACGTTCGCCGGGCACACGCGCATTCTTTGGGACACGCCGCGGTCGGCGACGCCCGAGAACATCGCCGAGGCGCAGGCGTTCCTGGCGTCGCGGCAGGGGGGCGGCGGAACGGAGATGATGAAGGCGATCGACGCGGCGCTGCGGCCGAGCGATCGCGTCACGAACCGCGCGCTCACGCCGGCGGAGTTGTTCGCGCTGCCCACCGACGGGCGCGAAGTCACGCTGCGAGTCCCCCCGAACATGACGCAGGTCTTGATGCAGACCGGCATCGCGCCCGGCGTGGTCGAGGTGCTGGTGCCGGCCCGCCAGCGAAAGACCTTCCGGATGCAGATTCGGCACTGGATCGTGATGCGGAGCGCGTACGACGCGGAGTCGGACGCCGAAGGCGAGTTCCGCGGGCGCTGGACGACGACCAAGGACGGCAAACCGATGCTCGCCGTTGGCGACGCCCGCTGGCCGGCGCCGTGGTGCGAATACCTCACGCCGGCCGAGCTGCTCGGCACGCCCGCGGACGGCGGCGAAGTCCTCGTGCGCTTCGAATACAACACCTGGCCTGCCCAGCCCGATGAAGACGGCTACGCGAAGGCGGAGGTCGACGGCCGCGAATTGACGGTCGCGCGCGAAATCCCGACCTGGCGCCGCGGCGCGACCTGCCCGGTCGGCGAGCCGACTTGGATCTGGGGTACCTGGAAGACGCTGGACGACGGCCGCAAGGCGTTGATCCCGTCGTCGGCGCGTCATGGCAGCGCCTTCCCCGCGCCGCCGCCGATCCGCGTCGTGTGCTTCATGACCGACGGGTACGTCGGAAACGACATGGCGATCATTGACGCGGTCAAGAAAAACGCCGGCACGACGCGTGTCTTCAGTTTCGGCGTCGGCAACAGTGTCAACCGTTTCCTGCTCGACGGGATGGCCCACGCCGGCCGCGGCGAGGTAGAGTACGTCACATTGGAGAGCCAGGGCGACGCGGCGGCCGAACGGTTTCACGAGCGCATCCTCGCGCCGGTCCTGACCGACGTCGAGATCGACTGGCAAAGCCTGCCGGTCGCCGATGTCTACCCAAAGCGAATCCCCGATCTCTTCAGCGCCAAGCCGATCCTGATCCACGGACGGCTCACGGGACCTGCGAGCGGCCGGATCATACTGCGCGGCAACACGGGGGCGGGGCCGTATGGGGAGTGGATCGAAGTTACCCAACCCGAATCGCCGCCGGACCACAGCGCGTTGGCGTCACTCTGGGCCCGCGCACGCGTGAAACACCTTATGAATCAGGACCTCGCGGCAATGCAAAGCGGCCGGTTTCCCGAGGATTTGAAGAAGGAGATCACCAATCTCGGTGTGGAGTTTCGCCTGATGACGCAGTTCACCAGCTTCGTCGCCGTCGAGGAGATAACGGTGACGATCGGCGGCGAAGCGGTGCGGGTCGATGTGCTGGTCGAGATGCCGGCGGGTGTCGATTACGACGGCGTGTTCGGCGACCGTCTCAGTCGGGGCGGTGGTTTTGCTGGGAAGCAGGCATCGCTGGGTCTGCGAATTCGCAAGTTCTCGCCCCGCCGCGGCGTGTCGAGCAATCAGAGTCTGCAATTGGCGCGGCGGGTGCCCGCGGCCAACAAGCCGGCTTCGGCGCCGGCCGACGCCGAGGAACTCGACCGCCTCGAAGATCGCGGTGCGGAAAAAACACCCGCCGAGCGAGCGGCCGAGGCTTGGAAACAAAAACTGACCGCTGGTTTGCGCGGCCTGGGCGAGAAGGTTCGAAAGGAGGGGAAAAACGGCAACTTCAATGCCGCAGAGCTGCACGTAAAGGACTATCGAATCAGTGTGACGATCCACTTGCGGGATACGTCGGAAGGCGTGCTGGAGTCTCTTGAGCAGCTCGGATTCGTGCTGGCGGGAGAGAGCAAGGC
>JACZRH010000326.1 GCA_022574815.1 Planctomycetota bacterium
TGACATCCCGCATATCCAGCACTTCGCCATGAAACGCATGGGCTTCGCCGTCATACTCGGCATGCCCGGCATATCCCTTGTATTCCAGCATGGGTTACTCCTATGGCTCAATTCTGGCCGCTTCCAGAAATCGTCGAACGGATCTCAATGCCCCTGTTCCAACTTCCTTTCGAGGATGCGGACGATGGAGCACGGCACGAGTTCCATTGAGATAGATTCGGATGCGGGAACCGTGCCCTTCCGACAACGCTGCGCCAAGCGCCACGAACAGCTTCTCAATCCGTGCCCATGACAGATCAGCCCGTGTTGGTTCCTCGAAAATCCCAATCAGGGTCTTTCGATGTCGACTGGCTAGAGCCATAGTGCCATATTATGACACTATATATAGGGATGGCAAGAATCCTGCGGCAACGCGATATCGAGCTAACGAGCCGTTCACCTGATCGCGCTTCGCGGGGTCGCCGCCCCGTCGAAATGTGGCTGCAGGCAGAAACCGCCGATTCCCGATGAGAATGGCTTGATCTGGCCGTTCACGGTTGCGTCGATGTCGACGGTCGAGCAGGGAATACCCCGGGCGATGACCGCGACACCGCCGATCACCATGGCCGGTGCCGGCAACTCGCCGAGCGCGTCAGTCAGCGCCTGCAGCGCCTCGAGAAAGCCGGGCTCGCCGCGAGCGGTCACCGGCACAATCGGGCGCGCAACCGGTCCCAGACGGCCCGGCCCCGGGCGTCGCGACACTCGATCTCGAGCGCTGTTACTGGTGGACCGACGAGAAGGGGCAGGTGTGCGTCTCGATGGAGCGCAAAGTTCCGTCGCTGCTCGGGCGCCTGGCGCGGTTCACCTTTCAAATGTCCCTGGTGCTCGAAAAGCCGCCGGCCGGCCGCGCCCGCGACTACTCCGTCGCCAAACGCGAGCTGCGCGCCCTGGCGCGCGTGGGGCCGGCGCAGAGTCGCTTCACCTCCGTCGCCGGCATCGTGGCCCTCTACCGCGAGCCGGGCGACCGGCTGCGCGGCAGCTTTCGGCTGCTCGCGGCGCGCGAGGTCAACGGCCTGCTGGGCGGGTGGAGCCGGCCGAGCGCGTATCTGATGACCGGAACCTTCGTCGCCGTCCACGACCCGCGCCGCGGGCGAGTGATCGCCGATGCGACCGAGGCGTTCGGCTGGCAGCGCGACACGCCGCAACGTACCACCGAGCGCGCTGAATCCGCTGGCCGCGCGCCTACGGATTGAGGATCCTGCAGATGGCGAAGCAAGCCGCGACTTGCAGACGCGGGTCGTTGTCCGGCTTGGCGAGCGCCTTGAGGGCGTGCAGGGCTCGTGGGTCGCCGATCTCGCCCAGCGCGTGCGCCGCCAGCGAGCGCAGCCGAAATCCCTTCTGCCGGTCGTCGGCCGATTTCTCCGGCGGCCGGGTTGCGACGCGCAGCGCGAGGTCGAACCCCTCGGGCGAACCGATCCTGCCGAGCGCCCGGGCGGCGATCAGGCGGGCCTCGAGGTAGGTCTCGGCCGGCCCCAGGCGGTACAGCAGCGCGTTGCGCGCCGCGGGCAACTCGACTTCGGCGAGGATCAGCAGCGCCGCCAAGCGCGTCTCGGTGCCCCATTGCACCATCTGGATTAGTCGGTCGGCGGCATCCTCATCGCCCAATTGGACCTGGGCTCCGGCGATGTGCGCCAGTACGTTATTGGATTCCTGCGATTGGTACGCCCGTCGCAGGTGCCGCGCGGCGCGCGGCTCGCCGAGTTGCCCGATGAGCTGCGCCGCCATCGCGCGCAGGCTCTCGTCGGGATTGTCGTGCAGAACGTTGGTGAGCATCGCGGCGTGGGACTGCTCGCCGCAGCGGTAGGCGGCGAACGCGGCGCCCAGCCGGACACGCGGATCGGGATCCTCGATGAGCGCCCGCAGCTCGGAAAGAGACACCTTGTCGCGCAATTCGCCGAGCCCGACGCACGCGACGAAACGCACGAGGGCTGATTCGGCCCGCAGCGCCGAACGCAAGCGCGACAGCCCCTCCTGTGGGGCAATCTTCACCAAGGCCTGCAAGGCGTCGGAGCGAACCTCGTCGCGCTCGCTCTGTGCGGCCCGCAACAACAGCTCGCGGGCGCGCTGCTGGAGATCGATGCGTTCGAGCGGGCTCATTTCCACGATGAGAGCCGGATTCCCGCAGCCCCCGCTCGCCCCGGCTGATAAGGCGAATCCGAAAAGATGAATCAACGAAAGAAGATTCGGCGCCGCACGCATATCTCTTCGTCTCCGGTTACGGGTTTCTCCTGGCCCGCCGCGCGGCGATCCGGCGACGCACGCCGCCCACCCAACGCGAGAAGACCGCCTCGCCCCACAGCAGCGTGGTCAACAGCAAACACAGCCGCGCAAACCAATCGCCGAAGCGGCCGTACAGGCTCGTTCGTGAGTCGAGGCGAACGCGATCGATGCGGTAGCCGACGAGCCCCTTTCCGTACAAGCGCCCCTCTTCCCGCACGAGCGAATAGAGCCGACCGTCGGGGTCGACAAAGCCGCTGATGCCGGTGTTCACCGCCCGCGCGATCCCGATGCGGTTCTCCACCGCCCGAAAGACGCAGATCGCCAAGTGTTGCGGCAACTCGTCGCCGTGCAGGAACCACCCGTCGTTGCTGATGTTGACCAGGAAATCCACCCGCCGCCGGTCACCGTCCCAGACGTAGTCGCGAATGACATACGGCATGACGTCTTCGTAGCAGATCGGGGTCCCGAATCGCACGACCTCGTCGGCGAGCTCGAGCTCGAACACCGTAAGCTCCGCTCCTGGGGTCAGCGAGTACTCGTATTTCCCGTCCCTACCGGAGAAAGGGCTGAGGCTGTTCAGCCATTGATAAAGCCAGTGCAGCCGGCCGCCGCGAAACGGCACGTACTCCCCGAACGGAACGAGGTGGCGCTTGTCGTAGCGCTGCGAGCGCTGCCGGCCGTCTTTGTCGTAAATGATGGCCGAATTGAACTTGCCCATCTTCGGATACGTCGCGTCCGGGTAGAACTCGACCGCCAGCGTGCCCATCAGCACGGTCACCGGCGGCCCGCCCAGGCTCGGCAGCCGCGGCAGCTCGGTGGGCAGGTTCAGATCCGGACGCTGCGGGGCAAACCGCCGAAAACGCTTCTCGTAAAACTCCAGCACGCGATTGGCCGGCCCGTAGTCGCCGCGGGCAAACCCCGAAATCGCGTCGTCGCAGCGCTTGCCATACTGGTAGGTGCCCGTGGCCAGCGCCGCCGATCCCGGGCTCAAGCCTTCCAGAAACTCCGCGTTCTGGGTCGAGCCCCAAGCCGTCTCGGGAAACACGAGCAGGTCCGGCCGTTCGCGGGCGGCGGCGGCACCCAGGACGATGTAGCGCGCGAACATCACTTCCCTCGGCTCGCTGGAGGGCGGCGTCGATGTCTGCAAGAAGTCCTCCTGGACAATCGCGAGCCGCGGGCCCTGCTCGAACTCGGCGTGGTTTAGGCGGATGAACCCATAAAGCAAAGTGCCCCCGAGCACCGCCGCGCCCGTCGCGAGCGCGACCAGCACCGGCCGCGCGCGGGCCTTTTCTCGCGGCGCCGGGAACCGGAACAAAAGCAGCTCCACGACGACGCCGTTGATCAGCGCGGCAACGAACGATACGCCATAGGCCCCCGTGACGTCGCTGATCTGAATCAGCGTGATCTGCTCATAGAAGGCGTGTGAAAGAAAGAGCCAGGGAAAGCCCGACATGACCCAGCCCCGCAGGTATTCGCATGCAACCCACATGATCGGCAGCGTCCAGACGACACGAATGCCGCGGCGCCGCCCGGTGCGGATGACCCACCCCGCCGCCGGCCAATACAGCGCCAGGTAGAACGCCAGCGCGACGTAGCCCAGCCCGGTGACCGGCATCAGCCACGTAAGCGTGATCAAAAAAAAGACCCATCCCGCCAGGAAGCTCAGCCAGTTGAACAGCCAGGCCCGCTCGGCGTGCCAGGCCGCAAAGGCCCACGGCGCCAGACAAATGAACGCCAGCGGCCACACGCCGCGCGGCGGGAAAATCAGCCACAGGCAGACCACGGTCAGCGCGCAGGGCAATGCCACGATGGCGGCGTCGCGGCCCAGGCTGCGCGAAGACGCGACCTTGGTCGCGCACTTGAGATCGGCCGAGCCGGACGATTTCGTGTTGCGCGCGGGGGCCTTGGGGTTCATCGCGGCAGATCGAGCGGGACGAAGGGGACCGACTCTCCGCGAAACGCGGCCGGCGCGCGTTGCGGGCGGTGGATCAATGCGTTGGCGACCGCCATTCCGAACGGATCGCCCGACCCGCGCCACGCCACGGGCGAAACGTACGGGCACCCGTCAGCCCCGACGGACCACGTCGCGGGCTGATACATCGGCCGCCCGCCGCAAGCGGGCAGGTCTGCCTCGAGCCGCCCGTTCAGGTGCGGCGGCTTGCCCACCGCCAGCCCCTGTAAACCGTCCAGGATGCAGCGGGCGAAGAGCAGGAAACAAACCATGCAGCTCACCGGGTTTCCCGGAAGGCCCACGGCCCAGCAGCCGTTCGGCGCGCGGCCGATGCGCAGCGGCTTGCCGGGTTTCATGTGCAGGCTGGTCACCAACCATTGCACGCCCAGTTCCTCGAGCAGCGCCGGCACGAGATCGTGTGAGCCCTTCGACATGCCGCCGGTCACGCAGAGCAGATCGCTGTCGATGCCGCGCCGCAGTGCCTCGAGCTGCTCGCCGCGCTCATCGACACAGCGCCCGATCCGCACTGGATCGGCGCCCGCGGCCGACACGAGTTGTGCGAGCCCGACACTGTTGCTGTCGTGAATCTGCCCCCGGCGCAGCGCCTCGCCGCCGGCCACGAGCTCGTCGCCCGTTCCCAGAATCGCGACGCGCGGGCGGTCAT
>JACZRH010000327.1 GCA_022574815.1 Planctomycetota bacterium
GATCCGGCCACGGTCAGATTGATCGAAGCACGGGGTCTTCTGCTCGAAAGCGACTATACCGGTGCCCTGGCGGCCGTGAAGCGCGGGCTCATCGATGCACCTGCGCACGAAAAGCTAGTCCGTGCCGCCGTGCGCATTCTGCTCGACCTCGATCGGGCGGAGGAGGCACGAGACATTGTCGAGGCGGCGCTCCGCATTCGCCCCGACGACACCAAGCTACAGTTGCATCTTGCGCTGACGCGTGATGATCTCTCACCGGCCGAGCGTGATGCGGCCATCTTGAAGTACATCGACCAAGAAAAAGACGCCTACCAACGCACGCTCGAACTGATCGGTTTCTACCTGGGCAAGAACGACCGTGGGCGGCTTCTCGCTCTGTTGGACGAGGCGATCGGTCACCTGACGACCGCCGGCACGCCGTCGGCTCAGCGGGCTGCGAGTAGTCAGCTTCGCATCTTGCTCGAGACCAAGGTCTCCGTCGCGAGTTCCTTGGGCGACACGGAGGCGATGTTCCGGGTGCGTGACTTGGCGACGGAGTTGAACGTGGACGGCGCGGACGGGAAGTCCTTCGAAGGGCTTGTATTCATGCACCTCGAGGACTACGAAGCCGCGATTGATTCGCTGCGCGAGGCGAGCGCAGCACAGCCGACCGATGGGCGATTGCTGGCGCGCCTGGGGCGGTGCTATCAGATTCTCGACCGCCAGGACGAAGCCGAAGCGTTCTATCATCGGGCCCTTCAGGTCAATTCGGAGCAGAAAAGCGCCCACAAAGGGCTGGCCATGCTGGCGAAGGGTCGCGGGGACGAGGTCGCCTACGAACATCATTTCAGTATCGCGGAGCCGCTGCTTGCCGACGATCCCTGGATTCGGGCGCAGCGCCTCGAGCGCGAGGAGAAGGCAAATCCCCTCGCCGCTATTTCACGCCGAAAGGAAGAACGCCTCGAAGACCCGCAGGATGTAGAGAATTTGATCCGTCTCGCGGGGCTGTATGAGACGGTGGGTGACGCAGACCACGCCTCCGAGGTCTACACAACGGCCCTTGCGTCGGCGCCGAGCCACAAAGCGCTCGTTGCGTCGGCCGCCGGATTCTTTCGACGCGCCAATCAGGGTGATTCGGCCGTGGAGGTCATCGCACGCTACATCCAGTCCCAATCGGAGGCCGACGAAAAGGCGCGAGGCTACCTGCTCCTGGCGTCGCACTTCCTCCACCTCGACACACTCGATCGGGCCGAGGCCGCTCTGCATAGCGCTCTACAAGCATCGGAATCACTGGAAGTTATCGAAACGCTCGCGGAGTTCTATCTCCGCTCCGCCAAGCGACCCGACCAGGCCATGCACTGGGCGGACAAAGCCGCGGCGATCGCGCGCTCGACGCAATCGGCACGCCTGCCGCGTATTTTGGCCATGCGTGTGACCTGTCAACTTCAGCCCGAACTCGACGATATCGACAAGGCCCAGCGGTATTGCGATGAACTCCTTATGGACCACCCGGACTACCAGCCGGCGCTCCTGTTGCTCAGCGAAATCAAGAGCCGGCAAGGCGACATCGGAGCGGCCATCAGCACGATTAGCGATTATCTAAGCCGGTTCCCTGACGATCCCAAGGCCCTTTACCAACGCGCCGTCCACCATCTGGCACGCGGGCGATCGGGCTCGGCCATCGAGGATCTCGAACATCTCAAACGCCGCTCACCGTTGGCGCTCGATCTGAGACCGCGGCTCCTGCTGGCCCGGTTGAAACGCAGTGCGGGCCGCCCGGATCAGGCGATTCGCGAACTCGAGACACTCCTGGAGGATGTGTCGCAGTCGATGCCCGCACTCGAGGCCTTGGTGCTGGCCTATATGGACGAGGGGCGATACGCGGACGCCGTCCGCCGGGTCACCGCGCGTATCAACCGCGCGGGGGAGAATCCTCAGGCCCGCTGGTTATTTCTTCGCGCCCAGGCCGTCGCGCAGCTCGACGACTTCGGCGCGGCCTTGGCTGACGTCCAGCGCGGTGCCGAAATTGAAGGCCATGATGCCCTCAGCATGATGCGCGTGCTGGATCTCTTTCTGCGGGCGGGTTGGGCGTCTGACGGCGCCGCGTATTTCCTGGAACACGCGACGACGCAGGCGGCGACGCCGGCGCTTGCGTCACGATACGCGCGTGTTCTTTTGGCGGCGGGCCGCGATGCAGAGGCCGTCGATCAGTTTCGCAGGGCCATGGCAGCGGCGCTCGACCAGACGGCGGACGTGGTTCGTATCGTATCGGCCGATCTGAGCGCCGCCTTCCGAGGCCGAGAAGCCGCGCGGAACGCCATTGCACTGTTCGAGCAGTCTCCTCCCGCCGGTGCGATGGGTCGCGTCAACGACAGGATTCGCGTGCGGTTGTACCGCCTCGTGCCCGACACGGGCGCGGCGGCTGCGATACTCATCAAACTCGTCGATTCCACGAAGGACAATCGCGGCAGAGCCCTACTCTATCACGAGCTCGGCGACCTGTATCAGCGGGGCAATCTTCCGCTTGACGCGCGCGATGCCTACGAAGAGGCCCTCAAGTACGACCCTGACTACTGGATCACGCTCAATAATCTGGCGTACGTTCTGTCGGAGGATCTTTCTGAGACCGAGCTTGCGCTCGAGTACGCCGGACGCGCCGTCGCGGCGAGGGACACGGCGGACACACGCGACACCTTGGGATGGATTCATGTGAAGCTCGGCAACCCTACCCTGGCGATCGCGTCGCTGAGTAAGACCGTCCGCGGCGGATCCGCTGATCCGTGGCACTATTACCATCTCGGCGAGGCCTACCGCAGGGATGGGCAACACGGCGAAGCCTCCGGTATACTTCAGACCGGCCGGCGGATCGCGCGGCAACGCAACATGCAGGATCTCGGTAAGCTTCTCGAAACTTCGATTGACCGAAACACCCAACGGGACTCGGCTCCGTAGTATTGGAACCGGTGCGTAGCGCGCGGTCGCTCTCTCGCACTTCGTTAAGCGGCATTCCCAATTATGCTCTGGCTTCTACTCGCGGTTTTCCTGGCCCTTTCCGGATTGATCTCGGCGACCGAGACCGCGTTGTTCGGGTTGCCCCGACGTGCCCTCTACGAATTCGGGCAAACGGATCGTCCCTTTCGCCGACGCGTCCACCGGCTGATGCAGGAGCCGCGTCGTGTCCTGATGACCGTGTTGATCGCCAACACGACCTTTAACGTGACGATCTTCGCGATCTCGTTTTTCGCCCTGCGAGAGCTGGGCCAACTCTCACCGATGGCTACCGCAGCGATCGGCGCCGCCGTGCTCCTAAGCGTGATCGTCTTCGGCGAGATGCTGCCCAAGGCCGTCGCCCTTTCCGACGCAGCGCGGTTCGCGCCGGCTGCGGGCGGCGTGGTGGCCCTGTTGCAAACGGTGCTCGGGCCGATTCAATGGGTTCTTGCCACCTTTCTGATCGGCCCGATCACGCGGCTGATCGCGCCGGGTCCGCCGGCTCCCGACGCCGTTTCAACCGAAGAACTCCGCTATCTGGTCGAGCAGTCCGCACGACAGGGCATCATCAACTCCATGGAAAACGGAATGCTGCAGGCGGTCGTCGCGCTGGCCGAAGCCACCGTGCGCGAAATCATGACGCCGCGCGTGGACATTCGTTCGGTTCACATTGACATGGGTCGCGACGCGGCGCTGAAGGAATTCCGCGAGTCCCGTCGCCGTCGGCTTCCGGTGTACGGGCGGAGCCTGGATGATGTTCGCGGCGTACTCTACGCGCGCGACCTCTACCTCAACCCGACCCGATCCGTTTCGTCGCTCGTGCGACGCGTCCACTTCATACCGGAACAGGTCAAGCTGACCCAACTACTCCGCCATTTCCGCACCGAACGGATTCAGATGGCGATTGTCGTCGATGAACACGGCGGCACGGCCGGTCTGGTCACGGCCGAGGACGTCGCCGAATGGATTGTCGGTGATCTGCCCGACGCCGAGTCGCCGCGCCCGACCGCCACGACGGAACAGATCGACCGCGACTCCTATCGTATCTGGGGTGATCTCAGTGTTCGCGTCTGGGCGGACCGCTTCGGTGTTGGCGAGATCGATCGCCACATCGACACGGTGGCGGGCCTCATTCTCAGCAAACTCGGACGCCTGCCGCGCGCGGGCGACGTCGTTCACCTCCGAAACCTCTCCCTGACCGTCGAGTCTCTTTCCGGGCGGCGCATCGAAAGAGTGTTGCTTCGCCTCGACGCCGGCGCAACGGCTGACAGGGAGCCCACCCCATGAGCTGGCCCGTCATCGCCCTCATCGCGACCGTGGGATTGTTTTTCTCCGCGTTCTTTTCCGGCGCCGAGACCGGGCTCTATCGAATCAATCGCGTTCGCCTTCATCTGGGCGTCCATAAGCGCGACCCCCACGCCCTGCGCCTGGCCTCGGTGCTCGACGACGAGACGCGCGCCCTTTCGGTTACGCTGGTCGGTACGAATGTGTCCAACTATCTGTTTACCGCATCGGTTGCCTACCTGTTCACCGAACACCTTCGTTACGGCGAACTCCACGCCCAGTTCTATACGGTGGCCGTCGCCACGCCGATCGTGTTCGTGTTCGGCGAGATGGTCCCCAAAAACCTCTTCCAGCTTCACGCGGACACCCTCCTTGCGCGAGGCAGCCACCTGCTGGTTGTCGCCGACCGCCTGCTTCGATATACGGGCATCGTCTGGGCGCTGAAGCGACTGGCCGACGTCTTCGGACACTTGGCGGGCGTCACGGATGAAAACGCCGGCTCGCTCCTTCCGAAACGCCGCGTTGCCGCCTTGCTCCAGGAGGCAATCACCGAGAACGTACTGGGTGAGGAGCAGTCGGATTTGATCAACCGGGTCTGCGGAATC
>JACZRH010000047.1 GCA_022574815.1 Planctomycetota bacterium
TGTCGAGAATGTAGGCGTTTTCGCCGTCCGTGAGGTCGTTGGCGATCGTGGCCGCCTTCAGCGCCAGGTCCTTATTGCGGTGAACGACGCCCTCTTTCGTGAGGATTTCCCAGGCCAACTCGTTGAGCGCGCGGGAATTGTCCTTGATCTGCGCGAAGAGCTTCTGACCCAAGGCGCGCGTCTCATCAGACTCTTTCGACGTCGTCACCAGCTTGAAGTACTCGTTCATCAGTGTGTCGGCGTTCATCGCGGCGGCCTGCTTCGCGCGCCGCGCCTGGTCGCGTTTCTTCGACGCCGTCAGGTCGAAGGTGCCGGCCACGACCTGCTCGAGCGGCTTGTCCATGTCCATCGGGTGCCCGCTCCAGGCGACGCGGCCCTGCTTGTCGATGATGAACGCGGTCGGAATGCCGCCGTGGTCGTAAGCCTCCCTGTACGCCTTGGTCGTCTCGCGTTCCGTGTCCCAGGCGACCACGTAGTCCATCTTGGAGCCTTGCTCTTTGACCAGGGATTCGACGTCTTCGAGGCTGTTTTTTGGGTCCTTGCTCGTCACGCCGATGAAGGTGACGTTCTTGTCCTTGTACTTGTGCTGTAGCTCGGTCAGGTGCGGGATCGACTTGATGCAGGGGCCGCACCAGGTCGCCCAGAACTCGACCACGTAGACGCTCTCGTTCTTGCCGGTCTTGAAATCGACGGGGCCGCCCTTGACCCACTTCGCGATTTTGAGCGGCGGGGCCTTGTCGCCGATCTTTCCCTCACCGGCCAAGGCCGGCGACGCCGCGATCGCAAACGCCAGGATCGGCAGGAGCACAACTCGCAATCCAGTCATCTTATTCTCCCTGTGCTAACTCAAAAAAAGGTCTGTGAGTACCAATCACCCGGCTCGCCACGCGGAGTATACCGTCTGCGGTGTGAGCGGTGCAACAAAACAAGGCGGGAATCAGCCGCCCGCATTCTCGTCGTATTTCTTCCGGTTTGCTTCTATTGATGGCTCCCTTTCGCACGGGGGTCCGCGCCCGTAGCGCGAGAGCGATCGGTCGGCTGCGTGCATCATATATTCCCAATCGACAGGCTTGCAAGCGGAAACGCCCGACCGGCGCAAAAGCGACAATTTCTTACCATCGCTTTAAGGCGCGCGGCCGCCGGAGATGAAGCTACGAGATCGAAGCCCGAAAGACCGGCAGCGACGCCAAGACGATGACCAAGACGTTGATCAAGAATCCGAAGGGGACGTACCAAAGCCCAAGCAGCGCCACGACCAAGAGGCCCCACCAAGCCCGCGATTCGCCCAGCACCAGCGCCCCCATAAGCGCCAAGTAAGAGAGGCCGTAGACGACGAAGGTCCACTTCATGAACGTCGAGCGAGGACGAATGCCGACCGCGGAGACCACCTTCGCCCAGGGTCCCAGCGTGCCGGCGAGTTTACCCGATTTGGGGGTGACGTAATCGCCGACGAGCAGCGCCCTTCCGCCGTCAAACGCCATCCAACCCCCGTTCAACAGCACAAGCGCCACGACCAGCCAGACGGTCCAGTGGGCACTTGGAACGAAGCGAATGACGCCTGCCAGGTGAAGCAGCGCCGAGGCCGCGACCAAGCCGAGAGCGATGACCCAGTACCAAATCATCGGTTGCCACCTCTCAGACGATCCCGAATTCTAGCGAACCGTCTCGGTCGGCACAACCGCCGTCGGCAAGAATGAAGGGCAGAAATAAAGGTGTCAGGATGATTTTCTTGGCGCAAGATAATCATCCTGACACCTTTGTTTGCACCTTTGTTTGCACTAGCCGCCGGATCGTTCGCGTTCACGATCTCCGGTCGGGCGCTTCTGGGCGAACAGCCAGCGCCAGAATTCCTGGTCGTTGTACGTTGCTTTCCATACGTTATGTTTCCCGCGCGGCAACTCCTTGTACGTCACGTCGCCGCCCGCCGCCCGGACCGCCGCCACCATCTCGCGTGAGCGTTCGACCGGCACGCGATCGTCGAGCGCGCCGTGCGCGCACCAGACCGGCACGCCCGCCAGCTTGGGCGCGTCGCGCACGTCTCCGAAGCCGCAGATCGGAGCGATCGCGGCGAACCGTTCGGGCAGGGCGGCCGCAATCGTCCACGTACCCGCCCCGCCGAGCGACAGCCCGGTTAGATAGATCCGGTCCTTGTCGAGCCGGTACTCCCGCGACGTCTTCTCGACACATTGCAGCGCCAGGCGGGCCATGTCGCCGGTCCAGGTCTGGCCTCGGCGGCATTGCGGCATGACCACGATCGCCGGTACGCGATTGTGGTTTCTGCGGATCGCCTGCGGGAGCCCCACCTCGGTTTGTCGAAATCCGTCCTGCCCGCGCTCGCCGGACCCGTGCAGAAACAGGATCACCGGCCAAGCTTTCTTCGGCGTGTATTTTGGCGGAACAAAGACGCAGTAGGCGTACTCCCGCTTGTCGAACGTAACGGTCTTGTACAGGAAACCGGTCGCGATCGGCGAGGAACGCTCGCCGTTTTCCTGCGCGGGCGTCGCTAGTGAGAGCGTCAGCACCGGCATGCACGCAATCCATGAGAAATAGGGCATTCGGGTTCTCCGCATGGGTTCGCGCCTATCGTAATCGAACGACGCCGCCCGCGTTCGTAGCGCGCGTTCGGAATCGGCGTGCGAGATGCAGGCGACACAGCTCTCAGACTTTTGCCAATCGGGCGGTTGCGAGGCATAATCCGGCCGAACTTCAGAACGGTCTGATCTTGTATTCGTGTCAGGAGGGTCATCGATGAGCCGCACGCAACGGACGACCGGAATCCTGCTTGGCCTGGGGCTGCTGCTTCCAGCACTCGCCTGTGAGCCGGGCGATCTGGTGCTTGAGGTTCGCCCGCGGCGCGAGCAGACCCCCCCGCCGCCACCACCGGCGAATTACGTGCTGATCGGCAAGGACGCCCGCTGGCGCGAGCCGCGCCCCGACCTACCCGACCTCTCCGTGCAGTTCATCTCGCGCACGCCGCGCTTCCCGGGCATTCAACCCGACTACGTGGACATCGAGAACGACATCGACGGCGAAGGCCCGACCGGCCCGGTCCGCATCGTCAACGCCGAGGCCCAGCGCCGGCCGCGCGCCGGCCAAGTGATCGTCTTCACAACGATCGTCCGCAACGTGGGCACGCAGCCGATCGGCGGGTTCGATTGGGCCTGGCTGTACGACGGGCGCGACGTACACGAAGGATTCCGTCGCGAGCCGCTCGATCCGGGGCAGGCCGCGTCCTTCGTCTTCGTGCACTCCTGGGAAGACGGCCCGCACCACATCGCGTTCCAGGTCGACCGCGACCGGCTGGTCGAGGAGACCAGTGAGGAGAACAACTGGGTCATCGACCGCACCGACGCGCTCAGCCTCGCGTTCTTCGTCGAACAGAGCGTCGCCGACTTCTTCACGACCGTCCGCGGCGGTCTGGGCAGCTACAGCTTCGAGGATTGGGCTCAGTTCCAGGTCCGCCAGATGAACAAGGAGTTTCGCGACACGATCTACCCCTCCTGCCCCGGCGGGATTCTCGAGCGCGTCCGGCTCGACGCCGTGTATCGCATCCCCGACGGCTGGGGCAATCAAGGCGGCACGCACACGCCCGGCGTCGTGACGCCGGTCAACCTCGACCAACCCGCGCTCGTCGACGCCAACGCGCCCCCGGCCGATGTCGAGTTCGAGGTGTTCAACAACATGATCGGCGGCGTGGACGGCGTGTGGGGCTTCTCGGCCGAGTTGATGGAACGCAAGCCGGAGTGGGACGACAAGAACTTCTACGAATTCCACCACCGCTGGCTGACCGGGTCCGAGTGGCCGCTGCACCACGAGCTCGGCCACCAGCTCGGCCGCGTTGATCATTACCTCCTGCCGTCCGATGCGCAGGCCAACAAGGCCGTTCCCGGCTTGGCCTATCAGCCGCCGGCCGACTACCGCGACGGCATGATGTTCACCGGCAACCACGCCCACGACGTCGCGATCGGAAAGAACACGCGCAAATGGGACAGCACCTACCGCTTCTACAGCGAACACGTGGCCCGCTCCTTCAACCGCGACCAAGGCGTTCGGCGGGGCCTGTTCGGCGAGTATCTGTTCGACGTGCCGAAGCGCAACACGTTCGCGTTCGTCGACGGCGACGGGCGGCCGGTGGCGGACGCGACGGTCGAGGTGTTCGTCGCCAAGGGCCGCGGCTGGACGAATCCGGGCTTCAACGCCGAGCCGAACTTCACCGGCCGCACCACGGCGCACGGCATGTTCACGCTCGACCGCAGCCCGTGGAACCACGTGTTCATCGGTTCGACGAACGGCGTGGTGCTGTTCCGCGTCACGCCGGCGTCGCACCCGCCGATGGTCGGGTTTCTCGACATCAGCCATTTCAATCTGGCGTACTGGCGCGGGCACGAAGACGCGGCCCGTTTCACGGTGAAGCTGAGTGATCTTCCGGCGAATTAGCCGACGTGAGCTGGCGATGCGCGGAGTGAGCGCCGGGGGGGGGATCGGCATCCCGGTCTGGTTTCAGTTCGACGCCGGGATTTGTTATGATGGCGCGCGGTTCGACACGCGGGTGTGGCCGGGCCGTGAGAACTTGCGTTGCACGTGGAAAGGAAAGCCATGAGAACTGCCAGTCTTGCCTGTTGCGCCGCGGCTCTGTTTGCGGTCGGGTTGCTCGCGCCGCCATCCGCAGTCGCGCAGCGTCGCTCAGCCGAGACCATCCTGGCGGACTATGAGAGGGTCGAGTTCCCCAAGTACGATCGCTAGAAACGCTCGGATCCCGAGTATCGCGCCGCCTACGACGAGGAATACAGCGCGGCGGTCGCGGCGCAATGCGAGTTGGCGCTCCAGTTGTACGCGGTGGACCCGAACCACGAGAAGAACGGTGAACTGCTGCCAAGGCGCTGGGCGAGCCTCGCGAACATCGCCGCAAAGGACGCCGAGAAGATCGCCGAACTCCTCGACGAACTCGAGGGCTTCATCGCGAAAGACGCGAAGGGCGAACTCGCGGCCAGCGCCCTCTACGCGAAGGCCCAGACGTACATGCGCGCGGCCGGTTCCGAGAATGCCGAGAGGAAGGACATCGTCGCGGCCGTCAACGCGTTTGTGGAGCATTCGCCGAAGGACGACCGCGCGCCGCGCCTTCTGATGACCGTGGCCCAGCGGCACACGCCCGCCGACGAGCAGGCCGCCGCGTACCGCAGCGTGCTCAAGGCCTATCCGGATAGTCGCGCCACCAGATACACCAAGGGCAAGATTCGGCAGATCGAAGGGCTCGGCAAGCCGTTTCAGCTCGAATTCAACGAAGCGACCACCGGCGAGCGGGTTTCGCTCCGTCGCCTCAAGGGCCAGGTGATCGTCGTCGATTTCTGGGCAACCTGGTGCGGCCCCTGCGTCGCCGAAATGCCGCATATGAAAGAGCTCTACGCAAAGTACAGGGACCAGGGCGTCGAATTCATCGGGGTCAGCCTGGACCAGACGGAAGAGAAGGGCGGTCTGACCAAGCTCAAGGCGTATTGCGCGGACAACCAGATCGAGTGGCCGCAGTACTATCAGGGCAACTATTGGAGCAGCGAGTTTTCCAAGTCCTGGGGAATCAACGGGATTCCGACGATGTTCGTCGTCGACGCGGACGGCAACCTCCATTCGACGACCGCGCGCGGCAAGCTCGACAAGATGCTGCCGACGTTGTTGGGGCTGGAAGTCCCCCAAGAGAAATCCGACGGTTGATCGCCTCGCGCGCACGAATCGCGAGCGGGGAGAAAAAGGGGTCGGGAGTCTTTTTTCTTGATGCACAGCGCGCTCACATACTTGTATTGCGCGAAAAAAGACTCCCGACCCCTTTTTCCTGACGGTTTGATCCGGAAAGGCGTTCCGTTCTGTTTGACGATGACGCGGCCGGCCGGGCCAATCGCGCGCACTTGGAGCAGACCCGATCGATCCAAAACCGCCAGGCCGCGCCCCAGGCCAAGCTCCGTGGCGGTTGATCGTCAGGAAAAGAGGCGGACAGAGGAAACGAGCCCAGAGCGCGAGCGATGGGCCGGCTGCCGACGGGCGCCCGGCCCGGCGCTCGCGCTTGGGGTTCGTACCACCGACATCCGACGCGTAACGTAGCAACGCCGTGGCCAACAAGATGAGCAATACCACTCTTGCTGATGCTCACCCCTCGCGGTCGCTTAATGTCGCCGGGCGTTTCTGACCGGCCCGCCGCGCGGTATGATCCGTACTTGGAGCGAAACCGTGCAGATTACCGTCAACGGACAAAACGAGACCCTGGACGAATCGGCGACGGTGTCGGACCTGCTCGCCCGGTTCGAGCTCGCGCCGTTGCGCGTCGCGATCGAGGTCAACGAACAGCTCGTCCGACGCGCGGATTACGGCGAGACTACGCTGCGCGCCGGGGACCGCGTCGAAATCGTCACACTGGTAGGAGGCGGATGATGGAGATCGCCCCGCTGAAAATCGGCGGCTTTACGGCGCGCTCGCGACTCATTGTGGGCACCGGTAAGTACCTGACCGGCGGCGAGCCCGACTACGATCTGATGCGCCGCGCGCTGGACGCCTCCGGCTGCGACGTGGTCACGGTCGCGGTGCGGCGCGAGCGGCTGTACGACGAGCAAGGCCGCAGTCTGCTCGACTTCCTCGACCTGAAGCGCTACACAATCCTGCCGAACACGGCCGGTTGCTTCAATGCCGATGACGCGATCCGTTCGGCGCGGCTGGGCCGTGAGCTGCTCGAAGGCATGGAGAACCCCGGCTCGAAGTGGGTCAAGCTGGAGGTGCTGGCCGACCGCAAGACGCTGCTGCCCGACCCGCTCGAAACCGTGCGGGCCGCCGAGAAGCTGATCGACGAGGACTTCGTTGTGCTGGCCTACTCGAACGACGACCCGGTGCTCGCGACGCGGCTGAAGGCGGCCGGCTGCGCGAGCGTCATGCCGCTCGGCTCGCCGATCGGCAGCGGGCAGGGCGTGCTCAACCCCAACAACATCCGCATCATCCTCGAGCAGTTGAAGGACGACGACCCGGACTATCCCGTGATCGTCGACGCCGGCGTCGGGACCGCCTCGGACGTGGCTATCGCGATGGAGCTCGGCGCCGACGGGGTATTGCTCAATACGGGAATCGCCGGGGCGCGCGATGCGGTCTCCATGGCGTCGGCCATGCGGCACGCGCTGGAGGCTGGCTACCTGGCGTTCCGCTCCGGGCGGATCCCGCGCAAGCTCTACGCCACGGCCTCGTCGCCGATCGAGGGCACGATCGCGGCGGCGGCGGCAGTTGCGGAGTGATGATGTCCGCCGAGACACCGGCCGAGAAGGTCTTGCGGGCCGAGCTTTCTGACGCCGGCGTTAGGGTTCCCGCGCCGCCTTGTCCGGTCGATCGCCTCGGGCGGCGACGGAGGAACAAAATCTGCATCGCAATCATCGCGCTGGGAGGATTCAACTTTCTCGCCTACACCTTGACCTACGCCGCCCTCGGCGGCGACGCGCACAACGGTTTTCGCCGGCCCGCGGACGCCGAGCGCGGCGTGGCGGCGGCGTACTTCGTCCGCGGGCACCATTTGCGCAGCCTCAGCGGGCAGGAGCGCGAGGTCAGCAAGGGGGCCTGGACGTACAGCTACATCCACTCCATCTTCGTGTTCGTCACCTCGGCCGCCATGATCATCAGCATGCTCGTGCTCGCGAGGCCGCACATCATCGCCACCATGCGCGACGGGTTTGTCAGCGGGACGACCTTCGTGACGGCCTTCGCCACCGTCGTCGTCCTGCTCACCGTCTTCGCCGTGTTCTTGTTCGCCTGGGATTTCTTCGCGCAGCTCGGCAACGGGTAGGGGGCGGCCCGTGTTCGTCCGCGACTGTCTGGCACCCGACGGCGGCATCGCGAAACAGCTGCCGGGCTTCGAGGCCCGCCCGCAGCAGCGCGAAATGGCCGAAGCGGTCGCCGCCGCATTCGCCGCCGGCAAGCACCTGGCGGTCGAGGCCGGCACCGGCGTCGGCAAGACCTTTGCGTATCTTCTTCCGGCTATCGAGCAGGTCGTGTCGCGCAAACGCCGCGTCGTGATCAGCACGCATACGATCGCTCTTCAGGAACAGCTCATCCACAAGGATATTCCCTTCCTGGCCGCTGCGACCGGCGAGACGTTCAAGGCCGAGCTGGTCAAGGGTCGCAACAACTACCTGAGCCTGCGCCGTCTCAAGCAGGCCAGCGAACGGCAGCGATCACTTTATTCGAGCTTGCCGCTGCTCCAGGCGCTTCACACGGTCGAACGTTGGGCCTATGAGACCGAGGACGGCTCGCTGAGCGACCTCGACGAGCCGCCCCCGCCGCAGGTCTGGGAGAAAGCCCGTAGCGAGCACGGCAACTGCCTCGGGCGGCGCTGCCCGACGTACGACATGTGCTTCTATTACCGTGCCCGCCGACAGGCCGAGGCCGCGAACATCCTCGTCGTAAATCATGCCCTGTTGATCTCCGATCTCGTCCTGCGGCGCGAGAACGCGAGCGTCCTGCCCGACTACGACTTGGTCGTCGTCGACGAGGCCCACACGCTGGAACAGGTCGCGGCCGATCAGTTCGGCTTCAACATCTCCAACAGCCAGGTGCAACACCTGCTCGCCGGATTGTTCAACGCACGCACCAGCCGGGGCTATCTGGCCGAGATCGGCGACGAGCGCCAGCAACAGGCCGCGATCCAGGCCCAGTCCGCAGGCACCGAGTTCTTCAAGGCGCTGTACGCATTTCAACGCGAGCGCGGCCGCTCGAACGGGCGTCTGGTCGCTCCGCGGCCGGTCGAGAACGGGCTCTCGCCGGCCTTGACCCACCTCGCGGAATTGCTGCGCCCGCTGCGCACGTCGTTGAAGCGCGAAGAGGACCAGCACGAGCTCGGCTCCTACATCGACCGGGCCGAGACGATCGCCGGCACCGTCGAGGCTCTGCTAACGCAGGAATACGACGAACACGTGTACTGGATCGACACGTCGCCGGCGCGGACCCAGCACATCGCGCTCTGCGCCGCGCCGCTCGACGTCGGACCCGCGCTGCGCGAGCTGCTGTTCGACCGCGTCAAGAGCGTCGTGCTGACCAGCGCCACGCTCGCCACCGACGGCGACGAGGCCTTCGACTACCTGCTCGGCCGCGTCGGCTCGCCGCCGGCCGCGACGCGCAAGCTCGGCTCGCCGTTCGATTTTGAGAAGCAGGTCACACTGCACGTCGAACGCGGCATGCCTGAGCCATCGGCCGGTGAGGTGTTTCACGAGGCCGCCGCGCGGGCGGTGGTTTTCTTTCTCCGCCAAACGGAGGGGCGGGCCTTCGTGCTTTTCACGAGCTACCGCATGCTCGCCGATGTTGCGGAGCGCGTCCGGGCGGAGCTGTCGACCGAGGGCTACACGATCCTCGCGCAAGGCGAATCGCTGCCGCGCTCGAAGATGCTCAACAAGTTCAGGAGCACGCCGCGGGCCGCAATTTTCGGGACCGACAGCTTCTGGCAGGGGGTCGACGTCGTCGGCGAAGCGCTGTCGAACGTGATCATCGTCAAGTTGCCTTTCGCGGTCCCCGACCGGCCGACGGTCGAGGCCCGCATCGACCTGCTTCGCCGCCAAGGCCGCAATCCGTTCAACGAATACCAGCTTCCCGAAGCGGTGCTGCGGTTTCGGCAGGGCTTCGGCCGCCTGATTCGCAGTCGATCCGACCGCGGCATCGTGGTCGTGCTCGACCCGCGCGTGGTTCGCAAGCCCTACGGCCGGCGGTTTCTCGACAGCCTCCCGCCGTGTCGCGTCGAGGTGTCCGACCGGCCGTGGTGAGCGCCCCGCGCCTGGCCGTACCCATGATCCGGTGCGTGACCGTGGATAGCGCTCGATCTGCCATTCTGATCCCGCGTCTTCGTCGGTTCGCGGGGCCTTAACCGCGTGGGATTGGGGACGTCGCCGCGTTCGACGGGCGGCGTCTTGCACACGTGCCGGCTACCCGACGGCAGACTCGTAGCGTCTCGAGAAGTGCTTGGCAATCCGAGAGCGCCACGTCGCCCATGGTCGCGATTTGGACCAGCCCACGCTCGTGCAGATAGCCGCTACGGCCGTGCATCACGAAGCCCTTCTCTTCGCACGCGTCCAGCAGGTGTCGTGCACCAGTGACATCGTGCGGTGCGAAACTGGTTATGACGGGCGCGGCCCTCCCATCAGCTACCATCGATACAAGGCCCATCGCCGCGAGTTCGCGGCGGATGAACCGGCCGAGATGTGCGTAGTGTTGGTAGCGAAGCTCGCGGCGGCGCGGGGTGGCGTATGACTTCAGGGCGGCGTCCAGGGCGTCCAGAAGGGGAGACGGAAGCGTATAGCGCGGACCCTCGACCTCGATGGCGGCGCGGACGTCGAGATAGGTCGGCACGGTTTGGTTTCGGACATCGGATAGCCCGCCGGGCGCGGCAAACACAAAGGCGAGGCCGGCGACGCTGCCGAGCGACTTTCCGCTTGCGCCCGACGCCAAGTGCATCGGAGCGAGGTCCAGCGGAACGGCGCCCAGGCTGCTAACGCAATCGAGGCAGACGCGCACGCCTTGACGCCGGCAGAGCTGAACAAGGCCGTCGAGGTCATTCAGCATTCCGGTGCTGGTTTCGAGATGCACGCCCCAGACCCAGTTGATGCACGGATCCGCCGCAAGCGACTCTTGAACGCCGGACAGATTCCAGGCAGACGCCCACGGCGAATTTGCCACTACAAAGGCAAGACCAAATCGCTCGGCCTGCCTCACCAAACGCTGTCCGAACTCGCCGTTGACCAGAATGATCCCCTTGTCGCAAGTCGGATTGGCGGACAGCGTCGCGGCGATGGCGTCATTGGCGAGTGTGCCGCTGCCACACATGAGAGCGACGTCCGCTCCGCCGACCATGGCGCTCAGCCGGCGGCGCACACGGGCGAATTCCCTCGCAAACTCGGGGCTGCGGTGCGATATCGGCGGCTGCGCGAACGCGGAGCGGACCTCATCCGACAGTTGCACGGGCCCTGGGAGAAAGGAGACGGGCCGCACTTTCGTTCGATGGGTGCGCTCGAGCGGCGCGATGCGGCGGCGCAGGTATTCGACGTCGTCGCGAAATTTGGATGGAAGCGAGGCCATCGCGGCGGCCATCGGAATGTAGTCCGCTTGCCCGCTACGAACGGCCGGCCCTAGCGGCCGGAATCCCAGCCGCTTATAGAGCCGCTGCCGCTGCGCCAATCCGGAAATCAATATGTGCGAGTACCCGCGGGCCAGCGCGTATTCCCAGACCATCCAAACTAGCCCGGCGAAGACCGCACCGTGCCGCGCTTCCGGTTCGATCGCCAGCAGCCGCACTTCCAGCAGCGGACCGCGGAGCCTGTCGAGCCGTCGCGGATCAGGCAGCCGGGCGGCGACGGAAAACGGTGGCTTATCGTGAACGGCCACCATTCCCACGACGCGTGCTCCGCACAGCGCGATGAAGTAGGAGTTCTTGGCGTGAAACCGGTCCACCAACATGCCCCCGCCCGGATCGGCGTGTTGCGGTATCTCATGCACGAACGTGCGGTGGTTCAGCCGGTGTAGCTGAGCGAACTCTGCGGGTGTACGAGCCAACTTGAAGGTATAGCGGCCTCGTCGCGATTTGAGCGCGGATGACGAATCGACGTCGGGCATAGAGATCGGACGTGAGGCGATCATGTCGATTGTGGTCATTGGATTGTCTCCAGGCCTTGCGGGATCGGAGCGAGCGGTGCGCGGGCCGCGAGTCGTTTGTGTGGCACGCTCGAAATACTCTTGAATACGCGCGCTCCGGGCGGATGTCGAGGACAAATAAAAAAAACTCTTGTTTGAATAAATCCTGTTCATTCAAACGGGTTGAATTAGGTTCGGCTACGGAGCGCGCACCGCGGCGGGCACTCCGGCCGGCAACGGGGAGCGCCGCGGATGAATGGTGTGGGCGAGCAGCTCGAGGCTGTCCACCAGCCGCGGGCCGGGCCGGCTGAAGTAAGCCGATCCGTCGGTGACGAACACGTTTTCGTCGCGCACGCAGCGTAGCTGCACGATCTGGGGCTGCTTCAGAAATGACGGCACCTCTTCCAACGTGCGCTCGACGCCGAAGCCGCAACACGCGATCAGAATCAGATCCGGATCGGCTGAGGCGAGCTCGTCCGGCTTGATCTCGCGCGAGCGCTCACCCGGCCGGGCCAGGGGCTCGACGCCGCCGGCGATGGCCACCAGCTCGGGCGTCCAATGGCCGCAGGAGAACAGGGGATCGAGCCACTCCAGGACGACGACCTTCGGCAGTGCGTCGCCGGCGTCGCCGCGCCCGGCGCGCGCCGCCACGCGAATGCGTCCGGTCGGATCGTGGCCGCTCGAATCGCCGGCGGGCTCGCGGGCCGCGGCGCGGACGCGCTCGATGCGCTGGCGAAGGCCGAGCACCACGCTGCGTGCTTCGTTCGCGGCGCCGGCCGCTCGGCCGACTTGCAGGATGTTCTCCAGCACGCCGTCGAGCCGCGTGGGTTCCAGGTACAGGACTTTCGGCGGGGCGTCGAATTTCTTCAGCGCCTGCTTGACCTCGAAGTCGTCCACCGCGCAGACGTCACACAGCGTCTGTGTCACGATGAGATCGGGCCGCAAGTCGCGCAGGACCGCGGTATCGAGCGAATACAGGGCCTCCTGATTGGAAAGCTGCTGGTGGACCAGCCCGTCGATTTCCGCGCTCGTCGCGTCGGTCGGGATGTGCGTGACCGTGACCTTGGGCTTGTCGCGCACGCTCGGCGGATAGTCGCACTCGTGCGTCACGCCCACGAGCCGCTCCTCCAGCCCGAGCGCGCAGACGATCTCCGTCGCGCTGGGAAGCAGGGAGACGATTCGCTCGGCCGGTCGCGGGTCTTGTGGCATTGGCTCGTATTCTATCCGCCCGCCCGTGCGCGACGAGCGATCACGCGCGGACTCACCTCGACGCCGCACCGTTGACGAGCACGAACCGAATGGTCCCGTAGAGCCACGGGCGCTCCGCGGGTACGAGGCTGCGGCCGAATTCGTTTTCGGCCTGGTTGCATCCACGCGGTTCTGCCGAACAAATTCCGATGATCGGCACGCGCCGGCACGGGGCGACGTGGGGAAAGCCGCGCGGACGGGCGCTACGCCGGTTTGGCGAAGCAACCGAACCACTCGCTAGCCGGTCCCAAACCCGCTAGATTGATCGTCGAACGAACGCGAATCGCAAATCGACAAGGATCCAGCGATGAGCCAAATCGAAAAAGTCGCCATCATCGGCCTTGACTGTGCCGAGCCGAGCCTCGTCTTCGAAAAATGGGCCGACGACCTGCCGAACCTGTCCCGGCTCGTCGACGGCGGCCTGTGGGGCAAGCTCGAGAGCTGCCTGCCGCCCATCACCGTCCCGGCCTGGAGCTGCATGGCCACCAGCAAGGACCCCGGCACGCTCGGCATCTACGGCTTTCGCAACCGCAAGGACCACTCCTACGACGGCCTCGGCATCGCCACCAACCTCGCCGTGCGCGAGCCGCGGCTGTGGGATTATCTCGGCGCGAAGGGCAAGAAGGTGATCGCGGTCGGCGTGCCGCAGACGTTTCCGATCGTCCGCCCGCCGAACGGCTGTCAGGTAACGAGCTTTCTGACTCCGGACATCAACAGCAATTACACACACCCGCCGGGGTTGAAGCAGGAGATCGCGGAGCTGGTCGGCGAATACATGCTCGACGTGAAGGGCTTTCGGACGGACAACAAGCAGTGGCTGCTCGATCAGATTTACGAGATGACCGACAAGCGCTTCAAGGTCTGCAATCACCTGCTCCAAACGAAGCCGTGGGACCTGTTCTGGATGGTCGAGATGGGCACCGACCGCATCCACCACGGGTTCTGGCAGTACATCGACAAGGACCATCACCGCTACAAGGCCGGCAACCAGTTCGAAAACTCGATTCACGACTACTACGTCCACATCGACAAGCTGATCGGCGAATTGCTCGGCGTGATGGACCTCGAAAAGACGGCCGTCTGGGTCGTCTCCGACCACGGCGCGAAACGCATGGACGGCGGTTTCTGCTTCAACGACTGGCTCATCCGCGAGGGGCTGCTGGTCATGAAGGAGCCGGTCTCCGAGCGCAGGAAGTTCAACGTCGCCGACGTCGATTGGTCGAAGACAAAGGTCTGGGGTGAGGGCGGCTACTACGGACGCTGCTTCATCAACGTGGCCGGCCGCGAGCCGGAAGGCATCGTTCCCGAGTCGGAATACGGGGCGTTTCGCGACGAACTGAAGGCGAGGATTGAGGGGATCGTCGATCACAAGCACCGCCCGATGGGCAACGTCGCGCACCGGCCGGAGGACATCTACCGGCAGGTCAACCGCGTCGCGCCCGACCTGCTGGTCATCTTCGGCGACCTGCACTGGCGCAGCGTGGGGACGATCGGCAACCCCGACGTGTACACCTTCGAGAACGACACCGGCCCCGACGACGCCAACCACGCCCAGCAGGGCATGTACATCCTGTCCCACCCGTCCCTGCCGTCCGGCCGCCGCGACGCGACGCTCTACGACGTGACGCCGACGACGCTGAAGATGATGGGGCAGAACATTCCGCCGGACCTGGTGGGTCATTCGTTAGCTTGAAAGGGTCTTGACGCAGATCGCGCGCGGGTCGTGAATCGAACTGCCGGCCAGATTTACATCTGCCGGGTTTGACCCTCTTGCGCGCCCCAGTGACAATGGGTTTGGGCCGAAAACGTAAACTCTGGTGCGATGATGCATCGTTCCGCAATCCCGAAACTCCACGTCGCACTCGCGCTGGCCTTGCTCAGCGGCCCGGCCGGCGCGTGTTCGGGCGACGAGCAGGATACCCACGCCGTGCAAGCGACCAGCCAGCCCAAACACACGAACCAACTGATCAACGCGACATCGCCCTACCTCCAGCAGCACGCCCACAACCCCGTGGACTGGCACGAATGGGGGCCGATAGCCCTTGAAAAAGCCCGCAGCGAGGGCAAGCCGATCTTCCTGAGCATCGGCTATTCGGCCTGCCACTGGTGCCACGTGATGGCGCACGAGAGCTTCGAGAACGAAGAGATCGCCGCCCTGATGAACAAATACTTCGTCTGCATCAAGGTCGATCGCGAGGAGCGGCCCGACATCGACGAAATCTACATGCGCGCCACGGTGATGATGAACGGCGGGCAGGGCGGCTGGCCGATGAGCGTGTGGCTGACGCCCGAACTCCAGCCCTTCGCCGCCGGCACGTACTTCCCGCCCACCGCTCGTTTCGGCCGGCCGGGCTTCACGGAGGTTTGCGAGCAGCTTGGGCAGGCGTGGAAGAACCAGCGGCAGGCCATCGTCGCGCAAGCCGGCCGCATCACGACGGCGCTGAATCAGAACCTGATCGCGACCGTCGATCCGAACGCGAGCCTCACGCTCCAAATCATCGACCAGGCCGTCAAGCAGCTCGCGCAGGCGTTCGACCTGAACTACGGTGGAATCTCCGGCGGCGGGACCAACAAGTTCCCGCCCAGCATGGCCATGGACTTGATGCTCCGCTCGGCCCACCGCAACCGCAAGGTCGAGGCCATCGAGCAACGCCTCGTCGGACTGGTCAACCTCACGCTCGAAAAAATGGCCCACGGCGGCGTGTACGATCAGCTCGGCGGCGGTATCCACCGCTACAGCACCGATATCCAATGGCACGTGCCGCACTTCGAAAAGATGCTCTACGACCAGGCCCTGGTCAGCGACATCTACCTCGACGGCTATCTCTATACGCACAACGAACTCCACGCCCGCATCGCGCGCGAGATCTTCGACTACGTGATCGACGACCTGCAGTCGCCCGAAGGCGGCCTCTACAGCACCCGCGACGCCGACAGCGAAGGCGAAGAGGGCAAGTACTACGTCTGGACGAAGAAGGAGATTATCGACGCGCTCGGCGACGAGGAGGGAGAGCTGTTTTGCAGCTACTACGACGTGAGCTCGACCGGCAACTGGCGCGACCCGCACAATCCGGACGAGCCGAAGAACATCCTGCGCGTGCTGCGCGACGTGGACATTGTGGCCAAGCTCAACAAGGTCGAACCCGCCGACCTGCGCAAACGCCTCGCCGCCGCGAGCGTCAAGCTGCGCTTGCAGCGCGTCAAGCGCATCCCGCCCGGCCTCGACGACAAAATCCTGTGCGCCTGGAACGGGCTGATGATCGGCAGCTTGGCGCGTGGGGGCCGCGTGTTGAAAGAGCCGCGCTATGTTCACGCGGCGGCGCGGGTCGCGAGCTTTCTGCTCGACAAGCAATATGTCAACGGCCGGCTGCACCGCTCCTACCGTGACGGCAAGACGCTCGAGACCGCGTTTCTCAACGACTACGCCTTTCTCATCGACGGGCTGCTCGATCTTTATGAAGCGACCTTCGAGAAGCGCTGGCTCGAGCAGGCGGTCGAGCTCAACCAAATCGTCACGCGGCACTTTTGGGACGAGCAGGCCGGCGGATATTTCTTCACCGCCGACGACCACGAGAAGCTCATCGCGCGTACGAAAGAGGCCCGCGACGGCGCGATTCCCTCCGGAAATTCGGTCCAGCTCATGAATCTCAATCGGCTGGCGGTCATGCTCGGCGACACCAAGCTGCGCGACATGGCCCAAAAGACCATCGACGCATTCGCCGGCGACGTCGTGCGCTCGCCCGGCGCTTCGGAGCGACTGCTTGGGGCCGTCGAGTTCGCGCTGGCGGGCTCCATCGAGATCGCCATCGTCGGCGATCCCGAAGACGCGGCGACGCAGGCGCTGCTCGAGCGAGTGTATTCGACGTATCTGCCGAACCGCGTCTTGATGCTCCACAATCCCAAGCGCCCCTCGGACAGCATCCAGTCGCCGCTGCTCGAGAACCGCCCCGCGGTCGACGGCAAGCCCACCGCCTACGTCTGCCGCGACTACTTGTGCAAGCTGCCGGTTACGACGCCCGAAGACCTGGGCAAGCAGCTAAAGGAATGGTAGCGAAAGTGCTCGCCAGTGACGCTGAGAACATCGAATGCGACATGCCACACTGCACACTCTTGCCACGGGTCTGGTAGTAATCTACGCGATGGGACATCAACCCTTCGCGTTGGACTCACTTCAATCCGGTAATCAGGCGAAAGAGCAGCGCCCGCGCCTCCGCGAGCTCGGCATCACCGTGGGCGTCCTCCCCCCGGGCCCGCTCAACGCGATCACTGATGTCCAGGGCGTTCGCGTCGGCCATCGCACGATCATCGAAGGGGGCTCGATTCGCACCGGCGTGACCGCCATCCTGCCGCACGAAGGAAATGTGTTTCAGCAGAAAGTGCCCGCGGCGATCGTGGTCGGCAACGGATTCGGCAAGCTCGTGGGCTCTACCCAGGTCGAGGAACTCGGCACGATCGAGACCCCCGTGCTGCTCACCAACACGCTTTCGACATTCGCCGTCGCCGACGCGCTGGTCGCCTACACATTGCGGCAACGCGGCAACGAAAGGGTGCGCTCAGTCAATCCGGTCGTGGCGGAGACCAACGACGGCTACCTGAATGACATCCGCGCCCGCTACGTGCGGCGCGAGGACGTCTACGCCGCGATCAAGGCCGCGGAAAGCGGCCCGGTCGCCGAGGGCTGCGTGGGCGCCGGCACAGGCACGCGCTGTCTGGGATGGAAAGGCGGCATCGACAGCGCGTCGCGCCGGCTGCCGGAGTCGCTGGGCGGCTACACGGTCGGCGTCCTGACCGTCGCCGGAGCCCCGGTCGGCAAGGAGCTCGGCCGGTATTACCTTCAAGAGTTCCAGACGCCGCGCGAAGGCGGCGATGGTTCCTGCGTGCTCGTCGTCGCCACCGACGCCCCGCTCGACGCGCGCCAGCTCAAACGGGTCGCGAAACGGGCCCTGCTCGGTCTCGCGGCCGTCGGCTCGCCCATGACACACGGCAGCGGTGACTACGTCATTGCTTTCTCGACGGCCGCAGAGGTGCGCATTCCCTACACCGACCGCGAAAGGACTCGGTCTCGCGTCCTGCTGCGCGACGAAGCGCTCTCGCCGCTCTTCCAGGCAACCCGCGAGGCGGTCGAGGAAGCGATTCTTAACAGCTTGACGAAGGCCACGACCGTAACCGGCCATCAGGGCCGCCGCAGCGAAGCCCTTCCGATCGATCGGCTGGTTGAGATTTGCGAACGACACGGTCTAATCAAGCGGTAGTCAGGCCGGCGATGAATGTTGCGCCGATTCCTGTTATGAACGAACGGATGAACCGATGAAACCGATCGAATTCACGATTACACTCGCTCTGTTGGCCGCGACGCTTCCGCCGGCCGGTCCAGGTGCCATCGCACAGACACGAACGCCCGGAACACGCGGAGAATCCGTGATCGCCAAACACGCCGATTCCGATGGACCGACCGCCGAGGCCTTGCGCATCCATCGCGCGGGCCTGCTGTTCGACGGTCACAACGACCTGCCGGGGAAAATCCGCAACAACGCGGACTCCTCCTTCGACAAGATCGATATCTCCAAGCCGCAGAAGGACCTGCACACCGACATTCCGCGCCTGCGCCAAGGCGGCGTCGGCGCGCAATTCTGGTCCGCCTACGTTCCCAGCAGCACGATCCACACCGGCGGCGGGACGCGCTACGCGCTCGAGCAGATCGACCTGATTCACCGGATGGTGCGCCGCTACCCCGAACACTTTGAAATGGCCGCCACCGCCGCCGACGTCGTCCGCATCCACCGCGAAGGGAAAATCGCCTCGCTGATCGGCCTCGAAGGCGGGCACGCGATCGAAAGCTCGCTCGGCGTCCTGCGCACGTTTCACGCGCTGGGCGTGCGCTACATGACGCTAACCCACTCAGAAACGCACGACTGGGCCGATTCGGCCACCGACAAGCCGAAGCACGGCGGGCTCTCCGCGTTCGGCGAGCAGGTCGTGCGCGAAATGAACCGGCTCGGCATGCTCGTGGACATCTCGCACGTCTCGCCGGACACGATGCGGGACGTGCTGCGGGTCACGCGGGCGCCCGTCATCGCCTCGCACTCGTCGGCCTACACGATCGCCGAGCACCCGCGCAACGTGCCGGACGACGTGTTGCGGCTGATGCCGGCCAACGGCGGCGTCATCATGGTCAACTTCTCGTCGGGTTTTATTCACCCGGAGGGCGCCCGCGTGACGCGTGACATCTTCGAGGTGATCCGCACGCTGCGCGCCAAGCACCCGGAGCAGGACGATTTTCGCGAAGCCATGCGAAAGTGGCGCCGCGAGCACCCGATCCCGCGCGGCACGGTCGGCACGCTCGTCGATCACATCGACCACATCGTCAAGACCGCCGGCGTCGATCACGTCGGGCTCGGATCCGACTACGACGGGATCAGCACATTGCCCGAGAAGCTCGATGACGTGTCGACCTATCCGCATATCACCCAGGAGCTGCTGAACCGCGGCTACGCGGAAGGCGACATCCACAAGATCATGGGCGCGAACGCGCTGCGTGCCCTGCGCCGGGCCGAGCAGGTCGCCCGCGAGTGGAAAGACTGACGCCCATCACGACCCTGGCTCACACGCCCTGAATCCGCCGCGGCTCTCGGCCGCAACCAATGGGGTCGGGGATCGTGGCTCGATGGCGCGCCCTGTTCCCGGATCCCCGTTCCCTGATCCGGGTTACCCGATGCGGAACGGGCGGCCCAGCACTTCAGCGGTGGGGCGACACGAATCGACGCGCGATCGGGTTGCGCTCCCCCATGAACTGGAACTACGGCGAAGCAACTTCGCTCTCCGCATCCGCCTTCTCTTGCGACTGGTACTCTTGCAGCGTTGCGCGAATTCGCTCGGCAACCGGTGGAGGCACGCCCTCCAGGCGCTCGACCGCCTTCGCCTGCCACTTGATCGCTCCGCGCAAATCGCCGCGCTCGACGTGCAGCTTTGCGAGCGTGACGAGCATCGACGCGTCTTTGTACTCGGTCAGCTCGTTCGCTCGTTGCGCGAGTTTTTCAACGAAACGAAAGTCGCGCGTGCGAATCCCGTCCTCGCTCAAGGTCGCGTTCGCGAGCCGATCGAGCACCTGCGCGTCGCCCCACGCGTCGCGCGCGAAACCGCGCCCGAACGCGTACCCGTCGGCGGGCCGATTGAGATCGCGAACGAGCGTCAGGAACTGGTGATAGCGCATGTTGTCGCGCTGTCGAATGCTCGGGTCGAGCGACTTGTCGGGCGGAATCGTGTTGGCCAGGAGGAACACGTCGAACTTCAGACTGTCGGCGATCCGGTCGTTCGCCTGTCGCGGCTTGGACAAACCGAGATCGGCGAGGCTCCGCTCGAAATCGCAGCGCAGCGTAAGCAGGTCGCCCGGATGACGCCCCATCATCGTTCGGCGACTGAAAGGCAGAATGGTCACCTGCACGGCCAATTCCATCTCGACCTGCTTGCCCATCAGGGTGAGTTGCCCGGCGATGGTGAGCGCGTACGTTTTCGGCTCGCCCGCTTCGGAAACGAACCGGACCTCGCGAACCGCCGTGATGACGAACGCGATCTCGGGGTGTTCGGCGGCGTTGAGAAGCTGCGGACCGTGCAACGTCGCGTCATCGCCGGACGAGCCGGTCAACAATGATGCGACCGGAATGCGGCACGCGCCTGCCACGATCGGCGGGTCGTCGTCCTCCCGGTCCCAGGGGACCACGACGTAGCCGACGATCCGCCGGCATGTGGCGACCGTCTTCTGGAGCAGTCCGTCCGAGGTGCAAACCCATTGCGCGTCCTGTCCGGGGCTGATATGGTAGACCTCGCCAAGGTCCAAATGCTCCGGCGGGACGATCAGTGTCTGGCCGGACTCGGAGCGCGGCGGCGCATCGGCGAACGCCGCGACGTCGTTCAAACATGCGATGCAACCCAGCGCGGCGCGAGTGACGATCGTCATTGGCAAGCGAGATTTCATTCGTTGTTCTCCTGACGTGTCGCCCGAGAGTCGAGCCTTGTTCGTAAGTGTGCGGGAGGCGCCTTTCAACATCCTTCGCGTCGCGGCGTCCGCGACGGCGTCTCAACTGTCGCCGCCGACGCCGAGCTCCAGCGCCATGATCTGCTCGAAATCGCGCAGATAGAGCCGCGTTCCGACGAGTGTCGGCACGGTCCAGGTCTTGTGCCCTTCGGCGCTCAGCACTTGGGCCTGCGCGTGGATCTCGAGCCCCTCCGGCGACGCGGTCGCCAGCGTCAGGCGGCCGTCCTCATCGAGCATGAGCAGCTTTCCGTCGACCAGCAGGATCGTGGATTTTGGAAAGCCGCGCTTGCGCCACGCGACCTTGCCGGTCTTAACGTTCATCGCCACCAGGATGGCTGGGCCGAAATCGCCGCTGGTGCCATACACGAAGTCGCCGATCTGTACGACGTTCGCGTGCTGGACCCTCAGCTTTTTGTTGTGCCACAGCTCGGTCGCTTCGTAGCCGTCGCCGTCTTTCGTGATCTCGAGCACGCGGCTGCCGCAGCCATACGCGGCGGTGTAGAAGACGCGATTGGGCGCCACCATGACGGGCGTGCTCATCAGCGCCGGAATGTCCAGGTTGACCGTGGTTTTCCAACGCGGCTTGCCCGTCGCCGGGTCGAGCCCAACGCGGCTCGTGTCCAGCGCCGAAATCAGGTGGTCCTCGCCGTTGATGTTCGCCAGGATCGGCGACGAAACACTGGGCGAGAACTTCTCGCTCTTCCAGA
>JACZRH010000328.1 GCA_022574815.1 Planctomycetota bacterium
CAGGTTCCGACCTGGGCGATCTGCTCCTTGCCCTTCACGTCCGTTGCGTCGTTGTGTAGCGCTTCGACGACTGCCTCGACCGCCAGCTCGATGCCGCGCTTCAGAGCCATCGCGTTCGCGCCGGCAGCCACGTTCTTGAGGCCTTCGTCGAAGATCGCTTCGGCGTAGATGGTCGCGGTGGTGGTCCCGTCGCCGGCGACGTTCGAGGTTTTGCTGGCGACCTCCTTGACCATTTGGGCGCCCATGTTCTCGTAGGGGTCCTCGAGCTCGATTTCCTTCGCGACGGTGACGCCGTCCTTGGTGATGGTCGGCGATCCGAAGGACTTTTCGAGCACCACGTTGCGGCCGCGCGGGCCGAGGGTGATCTTGACTGCTCTGGTCAATTGCCGGACGCCGCTACGAATCGCCTCGCGGGCTTCCATCTCGTATGCGATCTGCTTCGCTGCCATCAACGTCTCCTGCCGGGTGGACCCGGCCCACACTCACTTCCGTTTTTGAAAACCAAGATCGTTAGCACGAATCCCGCGCCGAGCCGAACGGGTCGATCCAGGGCCGTTTCCCGTGCGGAGCGCGGCCGCACCGTATTGTCTATCACGTTTCGTGCCACGAAGCGTCGGCTCGAGGCAACGTTGTATAACTCGCCTCACGTAAACGAGTTAGAAGTTTCCTGAGCATCGCCACCGTAGTGGCTGGGAGGTTGTGCTGTCAAACTGGCAGCCGTATTCGGACAAAAAAGCAGCCGGACAGAGCAAACGAGGATCCAGGCCCACCCAGCGCAACGCCGCCGACATTTGCGCGTCTGACGGGCGCGGGCGGCGGAGTCCGAGTCGTTTTGGGGGTAAGGAACCTTCCCGAGCCGCTGCGCCGTCAACGCCTGAAATGGCCGGACACCCGCGCGGCGCGACTTGGAGTCAGGGGCAACAAGCGGCTCAGCGGCCGATCAACTCGGCATGAATCTCCGCCAAGTCTTCGAATGAGCCCGTGTAGGTCTCAAACCCGGCGGTAAATTCGAACCCGCCTTCAGTGAGGCTGGCGGAATTGGCCACGAAGTCCAGCTCGGGCTCACGGTTGTCCGAGCGAAATCGCAGCCTGACGCTTGTTTCCCCGGAGTGCAGGTTGACCATGTTTACCGCGTTGGCCACCGCGCGGTGCATCTCTGGTTGCATTTCGACTGTCATTGCTTAGTCCAAAACTGCGAGAATGTCACTCTCGTCCATGATGATCATTTCGTCGCCGGAAACCTTGACCTCGGTGCCCGCGTAGCTCGTGAACAGAACCTGGTCCCCGGCCCGCACCTGCAACGGCTGGCGCTTGCCCGTATCGAGCAGTTTACCGTCTCCGACACTCAATATCGTCCCCCGCTTCGGCTTTTCTTTTGCCGCGTCGGGCAAAACGATTCCGCCCGTGGTCATGTCCTCGGCTTCCAGACGCTGAACCAGCACTTTGTCGCCCAACGGGCGGATCGATACCTTGGCCATTCGACACTCCCTCAATGTTTCCAAGTTGGATTCTGCCCGGTAATGAGCCGTACGTCAAAGAAAAATTACAGCAATTCCGCATAAAACGACACGGCAATTCGTGTGCCATCGTGCGCGTCGCAAATCGAACTTTGGGCTCGGTATCCTAACCGTTTGGTAATGAGAATGTTATGGCAGGCCCGCCGCCGGGCCCGCCCTGAACAACCTTTTCAAAACGCCCCTCGAAACGCCATCCCGACCGGCACCCAATGTCAAATCGGCAGTCGAGCGGCCGACGCCGGGGGCTTCAGCCGCGACCCGGTCTCGTCGTGGAGCCGGGTCCTCGTGTGGGTCGGTGCCCTACAAACTCCGAGCGCACTTGATGATCGCGTCATAATTCGGATGGTCGGCGATCTCCGGAACATACTCCGCATAGCGGATCGTGTCGTCCGCGTCGACGACGAACACCGCTCGGCATTCGATCCCGAGGGCCGGCACGTACGTCCCGAACGCCTCGCCGAATGCCCGGTCCTTGTGGTCGCTCAACGGGATGATGCGCTCCGGGTCAATCGACTCGGCCGCGCAGAAACGAGCCTGGGCCGTCGGCAGGTCGCAACTGACCGTATAAAACGCGACGTTCTCCAGACCGGCCGCCTCTTTGTGAAACCGCCGCGTCTGCTCCGCGCAGACCGGCGTATCGAGCGAGGGCACGACGCTGAAGATGCGCGGCTTGCCGCCGGTATCGCCCAGCGCCAAATCCGTCAGCAAGTCTTTTCTGACATTCACGTTAGGGATTTTATCGCCGACTTTGAGCTCCGGCCCGGCCAGCTCGAACGGGTTTCCTTTCAAGGTACACGATCGACCCATTGCGATCTCCTTTCGCTTATGCACATTCTCTCGGCGTGCTTCCTTCCACTAGGAGCGAAATACGTTGAACGCTGTCATTCCGAGCGCAGCGAGGAAACTTGCCCGAAGGCCCTCTCTCGGCGCGTCAGTCGCGCCGCGACTCCGAACTCTCATTCCTCGTCCAGTCCCAGGTGCTTGAGGAACGCTCTCATGTTGGGCTCGCGCCCCAGATAGTCCTTCACCATGTCCAGCGCATCCATCGTCCCGCCGCGCGCCAGAATCTTCTGCCGATAGTACCGGCCCGCCTCGGGGTTCAGCATGCCCAGCTCCTTGAAGCGCTGAAACATGTCCGCCGCGTAGACCTGCGACCACATGTACCCGTAATAGCCGGCCTGATACCCGACGAAATGGCCGAAGCCAGCGTGATAGTAAGTCTCCGGGACGGCGTCGTACAGCTCGACTTCTTCGTAGAGGTCGAGGGCGGCCTGGATCGTGTCGAGCTCGCCCTTGGGCGTGGTGTGGCACTTCATATCCATCAGCCCGTAGTAAAACTGGTGCTCGGCCAGCAGCCCGGAGCCCAGGTAGCGGGCCTGGATCATGCCCTCGAGCAGATCCGCGGGGAGGGGCTCATCGGTCTTGTAATGCCGGGCGAAGGTCGAGAGCACCTTCGCGTCCCAGACCCAATTCTCGAACATCTGCGAGGGCGCTTCGACGAAATCGCGGGCCACGCCCGTGCCGGCCAAGCCGAACAGTGTTGCCTCGGAGAGAATCGTGTGCAGGCAGTGGCCGAACTCGTGGAAGAACGTCTCCACCTCGGAGTGCCGCAACAGCGACGGCTTCTCGTCGGTCGGCTTGGTGAAGTTGCAGACCAGGGCCGCCAGCGGCCTGGTCAGACGGCCGTCGGACCAGACTTTGTGCTGGGCCAGACCCCATTGGGCCGCGTGGCCGTACTTGTTCTCGCGCGGGTGCAGGTCGAGATAGAACTCGCCCAGCGTCTTGCCCGATTGGTTGTCGATCACCTCGTAGAGCTTGACGTCCTTGTGCCAGAGCGGGCGCTCGCCCGAGCCGGCCCGGGCGGTGACGTCGCGGTACTCGATCCCATACAAGGACTGCGTGATGCCGAACAGCCCGTCGATCACGCGTTCGAGCGGGAAGTATTCCTGCACTTTTTGCGCGTCGACCGAGTAGCGCGTCTTCTTGAGCCGGTCGTCGTAGAACGAGAAGTCCCACGGGCGCAGCGTGGCGCTCGGGTCGCCGGTGTGTTCGCGCTTGGCCTGCACGAACTCGGCGAAGTCGCGCTCGGCCTTCTTGCGGACGAGCGGGCGGAGCTTCTTGTAGAAATCGAAGACCGTCTTGGCGTTCTTGGCCATGCGGACTTCGGTTTCATAGTCGGCCGGGTGGGCGTAGCCGAGCAGGGCCGCGGCTTGCGCCCGCAGCTTGAGAATCTGTTCGAGCACGCCGACGTTCTGCTTGCCGCCGCGGCGCTTGAACGCGAGCCAGTACTTCTTGCGGGTCGTTTCGTTCGGGCAGTTGTCGAGTATCTCGTTGAGCGTGGGGTAGTCCATGCCGAGCAGATAGACGCCGGCGGTCTGCGTCTGCGTCTCGAGCCACTCCGGGCGCATGTCGGCGAGCTCATCGGGCGTCAGAATGACGCGGGTCTCGTCTTCGCGGATGTTCTTGTCGAACGCGATGCCGAGCCGCGAGAGCTCCTTCTGAATCCGCTTCAGTTCGTCGCGCTGGTCGGGCGCGAGGTCCATGCCGGCCCGGCGGTAGTCGCGCAGCGTGTGCTCGAGGAAGCGCTTCTGCTCGCCTTCGAGCCGCGGCTCGGTCGCGGCGTAGGCCCTGACGGCGTTGTAGAGGTCCTCGCGTTTGCTCAGATCAATGAGCCAATTTTCGACGTGCTGCTGCGCGACCTGGGCGCGCTGCCGCTCCTGCTCGTCGGACGAGACGAACTGCATGAACTGCGTCATGTTCGTATCGAGCTCGAGCTGGGCCACGAAATCGTCGATCGCGCCGAGCGTGTTGTCGAAGGTGCGCGCGTCGTCGGCGACCGCGACGATGGCTTGCACGGTCTGCTCGGCGCGGCGCAGCGCTTCGGCGACCGGCGAATCCGCCGGGATTTCCTGGGCGAGTGCCGCCGAGGCGGACAGACCGGCCAAAGCGAGCGGCAGGCCGATGCGAAAACAGCGAAGCGCCGCCGTGCGTGCTCGTGGATGGGGCATGATTGCTCTTCCTCCGTTTCAGCGGGCAAGCGTGGGTGATTGCAGACCGTGCAGTGTAGCGTTCGGCGGGTCCGGATGCCAAGTCGCGGCCTCGGCGCCGGTCGTCCTGGTGGTCAGGTGCCGCGCGGCGTGGCCGGGGAGCGCGCTCGATCACATAGAAGGCGGGTAGGTCGAGTTCGGCCCGACGTGCGTGCGACGGGATGACGTTTCGTTGGGCAAAGCCCGACCTACCCGGCTCACAGGGGAAAGGCGATCCGGTGGTCCGCCGACCGAGGCGTGTCGTGACGG
>JACZRH010000329.1 GCA_022574815.1 Planctomycetota bacterium
TTCGGCGGTCTGACCTCCTCTGGCTTGCGGTTATCGTGCTGGTCACGGTGGCAGTGCGCGCCCTCTGGGTGGCCTACGTAAACGTAGATCCGAACGACGGGCGGCTGAACGACAGCGTCTTCTACCACAATGCGGCCCACTTGCTCGCTATCGGCGAAGGGTACCAGGACCCCTGGGGTCGTGGAATTTCTGCCCAGTGGCCGCCAGCGTACCCCTTGGCGCTGGCCCCACTCTACAAGCTGTTCGGCTGGCACATGGTGCTGGCAAAGGGGCTTGGTATTGCCTTCGCCGCCGCCACCGTGGTTGTTACCTACCTCCTTGGACGCCGCATCTTCGACCGCCGAGCAGCTCTGCTAGGCGCAGCTTTGCTTGCCTTCTTTCCAGGCCAGATCTACTTCGCCACGCTGGTGTACGCAGAGGCGATGTTCGCGCTGGTCTTCATGATCATCTTGCTGCTTACGTTGGAATGGACGATCCTCCGATCCGAGGCGCGCTGGTGGCAAGTGCTGGTCATCGGCGTGCTGGTGGGCGCGGCCGCGCCGGGCAGCGTGAGAGCGAGCACGATTCGAGCCGCGAGATGGGGTCGTGCGATCGACATGGCCTTCCTCCTTGGAGCCGCTAAAGGCACGATAACGCGCGCCGGCGGGCGATGCCTGAAAAGAGAGTGTTGTCAGTAATGATCCGGCGCGCAGAGGTGACGCCACGCTCCGACCGAGCCCGGCCCGCCGGGAGGTTCGCCCCGTGGGGCAACGGACCAAGCTGTAAGCTGCTCCAGTTGCGCGTTCCGCGCGCCTAACTGCCGTACGCAAATCGAACGGCAGAGTGCGCGGACGTTCCCCCGCCGAGGAACTCGCGCGCGGCACCGCCGCGGGCCGCGTTCGGGTTTACGAAGGTGTCTTCCCCCCAGCAAAACCGGCGCCGCCCGGCGTCCAGGTCAGCGACGAGTGCGCCTCGTCCAGCGCGACGCCGACGTCGAGATGGTGCTCGTCCTGGCCGACCAGAATCCGGGTGTGCACGACCGTGGCCCAGCGGCTGCCGACGACGCCGAAACCGAGCCCGGCGGGCTCCCCCGGGCGGTGTGAGCGGAGCTCGTAGCGCTGCCCCTCGGCGACGCCGTACCCGAGCGGGACGCGCAGCCGCATCCCGTCCTCGGAGACGTCGAGGCACCGGCATTTCAAGACGGTGGATCCGTCGTGGTCGATCATCCAGAGATTGAACCCGACCGGCTCGCGCGGCGCGGCGCGCAGCTCGTGCGGCGCGGTCAGGTCGGGGTCCAAGGCGGTGGGGGTCGAATCGAGGGTGCTCATCGGGGTGCCTCCTTACGGGTTCGATCGCGCGCGGCCTTGCGCGCGAGCATTCCTACGCCTCCGTGCCGTCGCGAGGGTCGTCGTCGAAGCCGAAGTCGCGGAGCCACTGCTCCGTCTGTTCGGGCTCGAGGCCGCGCCGTTTTTCGGGGGGTTCGAGTCGCGGGGGCGGCGGACGCGACAGGTCGCGCTGCAACTCCGCCCAAAAGTCCTGCGAACGGACCGGCCGGGCGCGGCGGCGGCGCGCGGCACGTATGATCTCTCGGTCGGAGGAGACGACCCGCAGCCGTCTCGCGGCCGAGTCTTGTTCGAGGAATCCGATCAGGACGGCGTCGGCACTTTCGCTGCCGCTGTAACTGACCCGAATGCGCGCGTCGCCGATTTGCTCGGCGAGGTCGCTTCGCGGGGCCCGACCGTCAAAAACGACATGCACATTCTCGCCGCAACGACTCGCCCAGCGTCCCAACGCCTGGCAGAGCAGCGACCGTCCGATCGGGTGCTGCGAGCCTTCCGCGTCGCGGGCGGCGAATATGAGGTTGTTGCCGTCAACGATGACCGGCACCACCGTTCTCCATCGGGTAGGATACTGCCAAATCCCCGGCGCGTCAAAGAACTCGCGGGTCCTTGCGGTTGGGCCGTCGATGGCGTGCGTGACAGGCATGCAACGTTTCTATCGGGTAAGTCGTGCCCAATGCCTTAGTTGACGCCGAGATTGTCGTAGTCGGCTCGGCCAACGCCGACCTCGTCGCGACAAGCCGCCACATTCCCGCGCCCGGCGAAACCGTTCTTGGTGATTCGTTCCGGATTGTCGCGGGCGGCAAAGGCGCGAACCAAGCGGTCGCCGCGGCGCGGCTCGGCGGGCGGGTCGCGTTCGTCGGCCGCGTGGGCGATGACGCATTCGGGCGAACCCTGGCGCAGGGTTTGCAGGACGCGCATGTTGATTGCACGTATCTTCAAAGCACGTCCGGCGTGGAAACCGGCGTCGCGCTGATTGTCATTTCGAATGCGGGCGAAAACGCCATCTGCGTCGTCGCAGGGGCGAACCGTCATCTGACTCCCGCCGATATCGACGCCGCCGAGGAAACCATCGCCGCGGCGCGGGTCTGTTTGTTGCAACTGGAAATCCCGCTCGAGACGGCCCTTCACACGATCGCACTCGCGCGACGGCTCGGCGTGGAGACGATCCTCGATCCGGCCCCCGCGCCGGCGGCGGCGCCGGCCGGGCTGTTCCACGTCGACATCCTCTCGCCCAATCAGAGCGAAGCCGTGCAACTCCTGGGGGCCGACTACGCTCCCGGCGACCCCTCCGATGTCGCGCAGGCCCTTCGACAGCGCGGCGATCGTACGATCGTATTGAAGCGCGGGGCCGACGGCGCGTATTTGTCTTCCGGCTCGATCAAAACCAGCGTGCCTGGATTCCGCGTCGACGCGGTCGACACGACCGCTGCCGGCGACGCATTCACCGCCGCCTTGGGCGTGGCCCGCGTGGAGGGCATGAGCCTGGAATCGGCGGTGCGCTTCGCCAATGCCGCCGGCGCTTTGGCTTGCACGAAGCTCGGCGCCCAGCCGGCGCTGCCGGCTCGCGCGCAGGTAACGGCCCTGCTCGAGTCGTGAACAAACGCGATTCGTTGCACCCAAAGGATCGATCGTGCGCCGTTCGATGAACAGCCGGATCGGCACCGTCTCACAACGCAAAGTGTCGAGTGTGCGCGACGGTGTGACGTGCGTTATTTCTTTTCCCGTTTGTAGAACGGCAGCGGAACCGCCTTGGCCGGCAGCTTTAAACCGCGCACCTCGATCTCCACGGACGTGCCGGGCTCGCAGAAAACCGGCTCGAGCAAGCCCATCGCAATAACCTTGTCGAGCGTTGGGCTGTGCGTGCCGCTGGTGACGACACCGACCTCGCGGCCGTCGCTGAAAACCGGGCTGTCCTGCCGCGGGATGCGCTTGCTGTCCACTTCCAGGCCGGTCATTTTCCGGGCGCTGCCTTCGTCGCGGACCGTCCGCATCGCCGCACTGCCGATGAAGTCTTTGCTCAGATCGACGCACCAGCCCTGCCCGCCCGAGATGGAATCCCATTGCTCGGTCAACTCGTGCCCGTACAGCGGCATCCCCGCCTCGAACCGTAGCGTGTCCCGCGCGCCGAGCCCGGCGGGCTTGATCGGTCTTCCCAGCTCTTCGGACTTCGTCATGAGCATCGAAACCGCCATCGCCACATAAAGTGCCGGCATGATGATCTCGACGCCGTCCTCACCGGTATACCCGCTACGGGCGACAAAGTAACTGGCACCCATCGCCTGGCCGCTCATGCAGTGGTAGCGTTTGAGGTCGTCGAGCGGGATCGGCAGCAGCTCGCCCATCGTCTCCAGCGCCTCGGGCCCCTGAATGGCGACCATGCCGGTCTCGAACGTGCGGTCCGCATAACGGAAGTCGTAGCCTTCGCGTTGTTTGTCGAACCAGGCGAGAACCTTCTCGCGGTTCGAGGCGTTGCACACGACCAGATAATGCTCCTCCAGCCGCGACACGATGACATCATCCAGGATTCCGCCGTCCTCGCGGCAGATGTGCGAGTAGCGGCTCAGCCCGACTTTCATGCCGCCGACGTTGCGCGTGCAGACGCGCTGCAGGAACGCCTCGGCCCCTTCGCCGAGCACTTCGATGCGGCCCATGTGCGAAACGTCGAACAGCGAGCAGTGCTCGCGCGTGTAGGCGTGCTCTTCCTTGATGCCGGTATACATCACCGGCATTTCCCAGCCGGCGAACTCCATCAAGCGAGCTCCCTGCTCGCGGTGAAAGTCATTGAGCGGCGTCTTGTGCATCGCGGTCCTCGAATAACAGGGCGGCCGGCATTCCGCCGGCCGTCGATCCGCCGGTAGGATACTCGAAATCGACCCCAGGCCAACGCGGAAGGACCGGAGTTGCGATTCGGACTGCAAATCCTCTCGTTCAAACCCGGCGAGCTCGGCGGGCAGGGCATCTTCATCCGCCGCCTGCTCTCGCACCTGGTGCCCAAACTCGGGCCGGATCGGCTGGTCATCTTTCTCCGGCCGCAGCTCGCATCCGAACCGCAATTCGGCGAGCTCGACCGGCACGCGAGCGTTCGGCTGGTGGTCCAAACGCCCGACCAGCACCACGGCGATGGCTACGCGGACTGGAACCTGCGGCTGCTGGAATCCGCCGAGCTCGACGTGGTATATTTCCCGCTCTCGTTTTTTTTTCCGCGGCCGCTGCCGATCCCCGTGCTGCTGCACGTCCCCGACCTCCAGCACGAGTACTTCCCGCAGTATTTCCCGCCCGACCAACTGGCTTGGCGGCGCGAACGCATTCCCGACTCGGTGCGCTGCGCCGACGCGGTGATCAGCTACACGCGCTTCTCGGTGTCCGGCTTGCGGGACAAGCTCGGTGCCGACGAGCGCAAGCTGCACACCATCGGCATCGGCGGATTTCTCGACAGCGACATCCGGGCCGCGCTCGACGCCGGCGCCGAGCTGCCCGG
>JACZRH010000330.1 GCA_022574815.1 Planctomycetota bacterium
CCAAACGCCAGCCGCCCAAGTAAGAACCCCCATTTTCCGACCCGTTCACGGCACTTGGTGGAGCACCGGCGATCAGGCCGTGCACCACACGCGGGCGGTTGCCTCGCGGCAACGGGATCGCGGCAAAGTGCCGATCCAACGGGGCGACCGCAGCGGCTGCCCTCCGAAACCCATTGCGACTCGCAGCGCGAAGCGCTGAACACGTCATTCCGCGCGCGGCGAGGAATCTTGGCGAATCCAAGCCAGGCGGTTTGCCTCGCCGGGCAAAATGTTCAACATGGCACGCCTCCCGCGATTCTTGTTGGGTTTCGCTTTGGCGCGGGTCCTTGAAAGCGTATAATGGCGGCAGGGCCAGCGCTGGGAGCTGCCCGTTCACACACGCCTTTGACCCTGAGGTGCCGTATGTTTCGACCTGATGAATTGCATTCGGGTGGACGCGTCGTTTCGCTCGCGCTGGCGGTGGTGTGTTTGACCGCCGGGGTTCGGGATGCCCGATCCGACGATGGGCCGTTGGTTTTCGAATCACCACTTCAGGTGATCGGGACCAGCGCAGACGGGCTTGCGGCTCAACTCGAGTTGAACGTGCAGGCCTACAACGTGATCAAGCGGCGGGCCCACGTGTCGGTCGGGGGCTTTGTGGCCGCCCCGGGCCGCTCCTTCGATTTGGAATTGGAGCAATTCCGGGTTTTCGACGGTCAATCGCGGTTTCTGCGTGACGGCGAGCTCGCGGTCGCGGCGCCTGACGTGGTCCTGTTGCGCGGCCACGTGGCGGGTGCGCCGGAGTCGCGCGTCTTTCTCGCTCTCTCGCCGCACGGGTCGAACGGCACCCTTGAACACGCGGGCGAGACGTTCCTGCTCTCCACGTTCGCGCCCGATGCGAGCGAGCCCGAGCGGCGCGTCACAATGGCCTATCGACAGGGCGCCTATCCGCCCGCGCAAGCCGATCCATGGTCCTGCAACGTGATTCCTCTGCCGATCGTCCTGGCGGCTCCGCCCGTAACGGGAGAAGTCCCGATCCGACTTGCGACAGGGGGTCCGAACGGAGGAGGCATCGCGCGCGGGAGCACCTGCCTCGAAGCCGTCGTCGCGATCGAGAGCGACCACGAGTACTTCCAAATCTTCGGCAGCGAGGCCGCGGCCAGCGCGTACATCGTCACAATCGTCGGCGTCGCCAGCAACATCTTCGAGCGCGACACCGGCATGAAGCTGCAGATCGGCTTCGCCCGCGTCTGGACCACGCCCATTGATCCGTGGACCGGGTCCAGGGCCAGCCTGGGGGAGTTTCAGGACTACTGGAACGCCAACATGACCCACATCGTGCGCACCTCCGCGCACTTTCTATCCGGCAAGGGCGGCGGCGGCGTGGCCTACTTTCCCGGCGTCTGCTATCCGGGGTTCGACTACGCCCTCAGCAACGTCAACGGCAGCTTTCCGGCCCCGCCGATTTCCAACAACGGCAGCAACTGGGATATCCACGTCGTGACGCACGAATGGGGCCACACTTACGGCGCCCCGCACACGCATAGCCTGACACCGCCCGTAGACACTTGCGCCACGAATTGCACGCCCCCGCACCAGGGCACGATCATGAGCTACTGCCACATCTGCCCCGGCGGCGAGCGCAATATCGTGTTGGAGTTCCACAACCGGCTTCAGGACTTGATCATCGCGCAGGTGACGTCCGTGGGGTGCATCACCAAGCCAATCAGTTGCAGCCCGCTGCTGCGCGGCGACCTGAACTGCGACGGCGCGATCAACGGGGCGGACATCGACGCGTTTTTCCTCGCGCTCGGCGACCCACCGGCCTACCAGGCCCGGTTCCCCGACTGCGACGCCGCCGTGCTCGGCGACATGAACGCCAGCGGGTACTTCAATGGGGCGGACATCGACGTCTTCTTTGAAGTTCTAGGCGGTCCGTAGACGGCGCGCCCATTCGGTTCAGAACGGACGTGAGCGCCCGACACGTTTGACCGGGCGAGTGTAGAACAGGCTATCAGTCCGTGCCACTTAGATGCCGTGACACAGACTGATAGCCTGTGCATCACTTCATCGGCTTGATCATCGCTAGCTTGACGCTTTCGTGACGAAAAAACCGAAGGCGGCGGTGGCATGAGATCGTCAGGAAATGTATGTGACCGAATTCGTCGTGGTAGCGCAAGCGGCTTCGCATAGCGGTAGAGTACCGGCGTACGAGTCCGTCCCCCACCCATAAATGGGTGGAGCACCCTCCGGGTGAGGCACCCCAACGGTCAATCACTGAAAATCCGCCCGCGCTCGACCTGCGGTGTCGTCTTCGTGATGAAAAACGCCGCCAGTGTCACGAAGCGTTCGGCGACCGCGCGGGGAATCTGGTCGCGGCAGAAGATCACGATCACCGCGATCTGGGCGGTCGAGTAGGCGCCGCCGACGCCGAAGACGCTCTTGACCCCGTGCTCGGCCACGAAGTCCTGGGCCGCGATGATGTTTCTGCCCTGCGAGTCGGTCGCGGTTGCGGCGTTCTCGACGTAGAAGACGCCCGCCTCGCTGCCGATCGTGTCGACGATCATCTCCGAGTCGTGGCTGTCAACCCAATCGACCGGCACGCCGAACTCTTTCAGCAACCGTGAGATCATCGGGATGGCACTGATGAAGGAGGACGACACCAGGGGAATGCCGACGTGATCTTTGGAGCGGCGGCGATCCCGCCAGTCCTCCTTCTGGCCATAGGTTCCGATCAGCGAGAGGACGGGGGTGGTTTGCCGCAGGTCCGCGACCGCGCGGGCGGAGTCGATCAGCCGCCTGACGATCTGCTGGTTGGCCGGCGGGAGCTTGTCGAAGGGGGCGGTGACGAAGACCCGCGCGAGCACCACCGATTCCTCGAATTGGTCGAACAGGCCGCCGGCCAAGGCCTGGGCTGCTTCTTCCAGCGAATCGGCGGCCAGGATCTGGGGTTCCACCTCCGACCACAGGTCCGCCACCGTGGTTGCGCTCGCCAGTTCGATTTTCATCGCCAACCTCCTGATGATGGTGTGGGCCGCGGGAACCGTGCGTCGCCCCGCCGCCCGGTGGAGTTGGTCGAGATGCGGTTAGCTTAGCACGGGGAGTGGGCGGCGACAATGACGCGGTTGAGACGAGGCCGCTCCCTTACGGTCGGGGCTCTGCGTGGGCAGCACGGGGATCAAGGCGCCGGCGGTTGTCGCGATAGGAACTCATGGGTAAGCTTCGCACCTCGTCACGCACATCGTGGACGGCTTCGGCGTGGGGCCGGCGAGAGCGTCCGATCGCGGTGTAGCGCCGCGCAGCGCAATCCAAAGGAGTTTGATCAATGGCGAAAGTGCCATGTGACGTTACGGATTTCAAGCTGGCGCCCGAGGGAAAGAAAAAGATCCTCTGGGCCGACCAGGACATGCCCGTCCTGGCACTCATCCGCAAACGCTTTGAAAAGCAGAAGCCGCTCAAAGGCCTGCGGCTCGGCTGCTGCATGCACGTCACCTCGGAGACCGCCAACCTGATGCGCACGCTCGAGGCCGGCGGCGCGAGTGTCTCCCTGTGCGCCTCGAACCCGCTCAGCACCCAGGACCCCACCGCCGCCAGCATGGTCAAAGACTTCGGCCTCTCGGTCTTCGCACGTCGCGGCGAGAGCGTCAAGGTATTTTACGCGCATCTGAACACGGTCGTCGATACGAAGCCGCACATCACGATGGACGACGGGGCCGACCTGGTGAACCTGCTGCAAACGAAGCGCCAGGACGCGGGCGGGAACATCGTGGCGAGCATGGAAGAAACCACGACGGGCGTCATTCGGCTGCGGGCGATGGAAAAGGCCGGCGAGTTGAAGTTCCCCGTGGTCGCCGTCAACGATGCCGACACCAAGCACCTGTTCGACAACCGCTACGGCACCGGCCAGAGCACGCTCGACGGCGTGGTCCGCGCGACCGACACACTGCTCGCCGGCCGCCGCGTCGTCGTGGTCGGCTACGGCTGGTGCGGGCGTGGCGTGGCGATGCGCGCGAAGGGGGCCGGGGCGATCGTCACGATCACCGAGGTCGACCCGCTCAAGGCGCTCGAGGCGGTCATGGACGGTTTCGACGTCCGCCCGATGAGCGAGGCGGCCGCAGTCGGCGACCTGTTCGTCACGGTGACCGGCAACAAGCACGTCCTGCGGGCCGAGCACTTCCGTAAGATGCGGCACGGCACGATCATCTGCAACAGCGGGCACTTCGACGTCGAGATCGACATCCCGGCGCTGCGCAAGCTGGCGAAGAAGGTGATCAAGGGCGTTCGGCAGAACGTGGACGAATACCAAATCTCCGCGAAGAAGAGCATCTATCTCCTGGCCGAGGGTCGGCTGGTCAATCTCGCCGCCGCGACCGGCCACCCCGCCAGCGTGATGGACATGAGCTTCGCGACGCAGGCGCTCGTGGCCGAGTGGGTCAAGAAGAATGCCCGCCGGCTGAAGCCCGTCGTGATGGACGTGGTTAAAGCGATCGAGGACGTGGTCTCGAAGCTGAAGCTCGAGTCGATGGGCGTGCGGATCGACAAGCTGACCCGCGACCAGGCGAAGTACCTCGCGAGCTCGGGGGAAGGGACGTAAGGCCGGATTCTATCATTGCGAGTGTAGCGAGGAATCTGGCTGAGCAGCAGGCCAGGTGCTTTGCTGCGCTCAGCATGACGTTATGCATAGCGTGTCCCCTGTAGTATAATCGCGTGAATCGGCGACCGTTGTGCCCCTGCCAAAGGTGTTCTCAATGGCTGACACGAACATCACGCCCGATCAAGTCGTCTCTCGCGGGCGCGCGATCTATGAAAGCGGG
>JACZRH010000048.1 GCA_022574815.1 Planctomycetota bacterium
GATGCCGACGTTGAAATCGCCGTCGGTCGCGAGGATGACGCGGTTCACGCCGCCTTCGATGAAGTTCTCCGTCGCGAGGTCGTACGCGAGCTGGATGCCCTCGCCGCCGTTGGTCGAGCCGCCGGCCTGCAAGTTTTCGAGCGCGTGCAGGATGGTTTCGTTGTTGTCCGCCGTCGTGGAGGGCAGCACGAGCCCCGACGAGCCGGCGTAGACGACGATCGCCACGCGGTCATCGTCGAAGAGCTCGCCGACCAGCATCCCCATGGCTTGTTTGAGCAGCGGCAATTTGTTCGCCGGCTGCATCGAGCCCGAAACGTCCAGCAGGAAGACCAGATTGCACGAAGGCCGCTGCTCCCGCTCGAATTCGAGCCCCTTGAGCCCGACCCGCATGAGACGGTGCTCCGGCGTCCAGGGGCAGGTCGCGGTCTCAACAGTTACCGAGAACGGCTCCTCGCCCGCCGAGTGCGGATAGTCGTACGAAAAATAGTTGATCATCTCCTCGATCCGCACCGCATCCGGCGGCGGAAGCTGACCCTGACCGAGAAAGCGGCGGACATTCGCGTACGACGCCGTATCAACGTCGATCGAGAACGTCGAAAGCGGGCTATTCATCACCACCAGGAACGGATTGTCGACGACGCGGGCGTACGCTTCGGTGTTAGATTCCGCCGCCGTGCCGAATCCGAAGTACCCTTCGGAAATGGCCCGTTGGAACGAGAAGTCCGGATTGATCTCGCTCAATACTTCCTGCAGCCCGGCTCGTAGCGAAACATTGGGCGTCGGCAGCGTGATGATCAGGTCACGTGAGACGCCAAGTGCCTCCATCCGCTCCCAATCGACAATGATGGGCAGTCGATGCAGTTCGGATAGGAACTGAAACCACTGCTCGAGCGACGGCCCCTCCTCGAAAATCACCTCGGGGACGATTTGGTCCCACATTTCCACATCCCGGACTCCGTCCCCGTCCCAATCCGTCATTTCTGCCTGGTGATCGAAACGCGAATAAATCCGAACCGTTCCTGTACTGAGACCCTCGTCGCCGAAACCCGCGTATCCGCCGACGCCTGCCGCTGAAACGTAATAGCGAAACGCCGAATCGCCCGCTTTGGGACCACGCTGATACGGAAGTTGATAGCCGTATGAGAGCCTGGGAATGTCGTGAAATTCAAACTGCCGGTCCCCCGATGTCGCCGAGGCGACCTGCTCGCTAGCAAGCGTCGTTCGCTTCGCCGTCTCCCTTGCTCGGCTCAGTGTCGGAACCGTGATGGAAACCGTTATGGCACCGGCGAGAAGCGACGCCGCGATGCCGACCGGTATCCATCGGCGCCATGGTCTGCGTGCCGTACCAGCACGCACACCAGATTCCTCGTGGCCACCGATCGCGTCCTTGACGGAAGCGCTTTCCTCCTTCGAAAGGCCGCATGTCGCTTCACGTTCGAGTTCTTGTACCAACAACTGCGCCGTGTGCTTGGTCTCCGCGACGATCTTGCGAGCATCCGACGATGTGCTCAGCAACGCCGTTACGATGGCACATTCGGCCTCATCCAATTCCCCCAACGCATACCCCGTCAAGCGCGGGTCGTTCGCATCGATGCTCATCGCGCTCTCCTTTCCATCTTGATAACGCCCGGCTCGGTCTCACCGTCGATCTCGCGCAGCCGCTCGCGGATCGCTTTCATGCCCGTGTGCATCAGGAACCCCACGTTGCCGACGCTCAGGCCCGTCACGCCGGCGATCTCCTTGTAGCGCAGCCCGCCCTGAAACTTCAGCCGAATGACCTCCTGCTGGTTCTCCGGCAGCGCCTGCAGGACCCGCAGCATTTGGCTCGTCGCTTCTTCCCGCTCCAGCACGACCGGCGGCGGCGGGTCGCCGCTCGCGGCCGCGTCGCGGAACGCTTCGGGCATCGCACTCATGCGGTTCTCCTTTCGGCGGACGTCGAGCGCCCGGCGGCGGCAGACGGTGAACAGCCACTCGGCGACGTGGCCGTCCACGTCAGCCCGTTCCTGCGAGCAGAGGCGGCTGAAGGCGTCCTGCACCACGTCGCGGGCCGTCTCGAGGTTGCCGGTCAGCCGCTGGGCATAGCGCACCAGCGGGCGCTCGTACTGGTCGAGCGTCTCTCGCAGCCAGGCTTGTCGAGCTGAATCGCGACGTTGCGTCATCCGCACTCCCGCGTTTCGCAAAGCGTCCGTCCAAAGGATATCACGTCCGAGTGCGTGGTTTCTTAGACAAAATGCCGAGAAAACGTCAAGACGCCCGGGCGCGAGGAGTTCAGGGTTAGCGGTTCGGGGCTCGGGATTCGGGATTCGGTTTCCGAGCCGCGGGTTTCAACCCGCGCGGCGCTCCGAAAACGCGAGTGCCCGTCAATCACGACCGGTAACGCAGCCCCCGCCCCGCCCGCCAATCCAAATCAATCTCCCCCGCGCCCTCGCAAAATAGCGCCGGGATATGCAAAATGAGGGTGTACCTGTGACCGCCGCCGCCCGCGGGCACGCTGGACGGAGTGATTTTCGTGAGGAAGAATCAAGCGATGCGACTCAATGTCCGACGAATGCCCGAACAGTTCTTCTCGGACCAGCGCCGCGTGATCACGCGGCTGTTCCTGCCCGGCGGCGAGGAGCGCATCCGCAGCATTCTCGAACGGGTGCTGGCGCTGCCCGAAGACGAAGTGTCCGTCCTGCTCGAACGCGTCCGGGCCGGTTTCGGCGAGCGGCACAAGGACATCAACGCGGTCTTTCGCGAGCACTTCGCCGCCGTCAAGCACCACCTCAACGGCCGCAACGACCTTTCCCCGGAACGCCGGCAGCTCATCGGCGCGTATTTCACAATGGAATACTCGATCGAGGCCGCCGCACTGTTCAACCCCTCGATCGTGCCCCATCCCGACCAGAGCGGCACGCCCGAAGGCAGCATCCGCTTCATCATGAGCCTGCGCGCCACCGGCGAGGGCCACGTCTCCTCGATCGCGTTCCGCACCGGTATTATCCGCGCCAACGGCGAGCTCGAGCTCGACCCGATCAGCCGCTACGTCGAGCGGGCCAAGCCGCTCGACGAGCGCATGTATCACAAGCACACGCTTTTTCTCAAACTGATCGAGATGGGGGCCTACAACAAAATCACCGAGACGATCCTCGAACGCATGCCGGATGAGTTCACCTACACCGGCCTGAGCAGCGTCATCGAGGTGGTCGGCAAGTCGCTCAACGACCGGGACCTTTTCCAGCACACCGCCGAGAACGTCCGCTGGCTGGCCCATTCGAACTACCACCTCCAGTTCCCGCCCGAGGCCGACGTCTCCGAGGTGGTCATCTTCCCGGTGACTGAGAACGAAAGCCGCGGCATCGAGGACGCCCGCTTCGTCCGCTTTGTCGACGATGACGGCACGCCGCACTATTACGGGACCTACACGGCCTACAATGGCTTCCGCATTCTTCCGCAGTTGCTGGAAACGCCCGATTTCCGCTATTTCCGGATCGCGACGCTGAACGGGCGCTTCGCGCAGAACAAGGGCATGGCGTTGTTCCCGCGCAAGATCGACGGGTGGTACACCATGATCTCGCGTGTCGATAACGAAAACCTGTACATCATGTCCTCGAAGAACATCCGCTTCTGGAACGACGCCGACCGCCTTCAGGCGCCGCGTTATCCCTGGGAGTTCATCCAGATCGGCAACTGCGGATCGCCGTTGGAAACGGAGCAGGGCTGGCTGCTGCTGACGCACGGGGTCGGGCCGATGCGGACGTATTGCATCGGCGCGATGCTGTTGGACCTGGAGAACCCCTCGAAAGTGATCGGTCACCTCAAAGAGCCGCTTCTGGTCCCGAACGAACATGAGCGCGAAGGCTACGTTCCGAACGTGGTCTATTCCTGCGGCGCGATCATTCACAACGACCAATTGATCATGCCCTACGCCATGTCCGACTCGGCCACGAGCGTTGCCACGGTTTCGCTGCCGGAGTTGCTGGATCATCTGAAAAAGTGAGCAGGGTTCGGGGTTCGGGGTTCAGGGTTCCGTATACGGAAACCAGAGCCGCGGGCTTCAGCCCGTGCCGTGCTCCGAGCGCGCAATCGCTCTCGCGCCACGCGAATCGGGTGGGTGCGCGTGCTCGCCCCCGGGCAGCATCGATCCGCGCGCCGTTCCTGAACCCCGAACCCTGAACTCCGAACGCCTTGCGACCGCGACTGGCCTAGCGCCCGATCGCCGGTTACTCTCTCGCGCTTCCAACGGATTGAAACGCGATGGGCGAGGCGCGGTCGATGCTGCAGATTCTCCGAGCCCTGGCCAGACCCTCTCTGAACTGGCTGCTCGTCTTCGTGCCGCTGAGCATCGTCTTCGAGATCGCCCACAAGGCCGCTCACGCCGAGTGGGCCTCGCCGACGCTCATCTTCGTTTTCTCCGCCATCGGCATCATCCCGCTCGCGGGCCGGATGGGCCGCGCCACCGAGCACCTCGCGTCACGCGTGGGCGATGCCGTCGGCGGACTGCTCAACGCCACGCTCGGCAACGCCGCCGAGCTGATCATCGCGGTCACGGCTCTGATCGAGGCCTCACGAAACCCCGAGGCGGCCGAGTTCATGCACGCCGTCGTGAAGGCGTCCCTGACCGGCTCGATCATCGGCAATATCCTGTTGGTGCTTGGTCTCGCGGTGCTGGTCGGCGGAATCCGTCATCGAGTTCAGAACTTCAACGCCGTCGCCGCCCGCGCGGGCGCGACGCTGCTGACGCTGGCGGTCGTGGCCCTGGTCATCCCCGCGGTGTTTTCGCACCTGGTCCCCGAAAAAACCGACACCATTCGCGAGCTCAGCGTTGAGCTGTCGGTGTTGTTGTTGATCGTCTACGGCCTGAGCCTGTTGTTCACGCTGCACACGCACAAGCATCTCTATGGCACACCACCGGACGCCAACGCCCCGAGCGACGCGCAGGCCGAACATTGGCCGGTTCGCCGGTCCGTGATCGTGTTGGTGGTCGTGACCGTGTTCATCGCGTTGCTGGCCGAGTTCATGGTCGGCTCGATCGAAGCCGCCTCGCACGCGTTCGGCTTGAGCGATCTGTTCATCGGCGTCGTGATCGTGGCGATCGTCGGTAACGCGGCCGAGCACAGCACGGCCGTGCTGGTCGCGTGGCGCAACCGGATGGACCTGGCGTTGACCATCGCGGTCGGCTCCTCCACACAGATCGCGCTGTTTGTCGCGCCGTTCCTGGTCCTGTTCAGTCTCGCGCTCGGCTCGCCCATCGACCTGGTCTTCAGCATCCCCGAGGTGGTCGCCATCGCGCTGGCGGTCCTGATCCTCGAGCAGATTTCCAGCGACGGCGAGAGCCATTGGCTCGAGGGCGTTCTGCTGCTAACGGTCTACGCCATGCTCGGGGTGCTGTTCTTCCACCTGCCGGGCTGAGAACAACCGAGTGCATCTCCGATCGTCCGGGCCCCGTCCTTAGCCCCGCTGCGTCGGTGCCTTTGTACACCCGCATCTTTGTGCTCTAATGAATCGCGCGATTTCACTCGGGATCGCCGCCACGCGCGGGGAACGCAGGGCAACGACATGAGCGCAACTGACAAATCACCCGACGTGCTCGTCATCGGCGGCGGAATCATCGGCTGCACGACGGCGTATCGACTGGCGCAGGCCGGCCTCGCGGTGACGATCGTCGAGCGCGGCGTCTGCGGGCGCGAGGCTTCCTGGGCCGGGGCCGGGATCATCTACCCGGGCAGCGAGCTGCGCACCGACTTCGTCGCCCAGCTCCGCCGTGCAGCGATCGCTCGTTTTCCCGACTTCGTCGCCGAGCTGCGCGAGCGGACCGGCATCGATCCCCAATTCGTCCGCTGTGGCAGCCTGGATATCATCACGGACGACAATCAGGACGCCGCCGCCGACCGCGAGGTCGCCGCCGCTGTCGATCACAAGACGAACACGGGCGAGCCATTCATCGAACGGCTGACGCCGCGGCAGGCCCGCGAGCACGAACCCAACCTGACGCCCAAGATACGCGGGGCCGTGCTGATGCGCGAAACCGCCCAGGTGCGCAACCCGCGCTTGATGGCCGCGCTGCGGGCCGCGTGCGCTCAGGCCGGCGTCAAACTGCTCGAACAGACCGCGGTCCTGGATCTGCTCGTCGACGGTGCGCGCGTCGGCGGCGTGCAGACCGCGCGCGGCCCCATCGCCGCGGGGAAAGTCGTCTTGGCCGCCGGGGCCTGGTCCTCGAGCATTGACCGCCGGCTCGCGGGGCTGATCGAGGTGTTCCCGGTGCGCGGTCAGATCGTGCTGCTGGAAATGCTGCCGCGCGTCTTCACGCACTTCATCCTGCACGGCCGCAGCTACCTCGCGTCGCGGCTCGATGGAAAAATCATCGTCGGCTCGACCGAAGAGCCCGAGGCTGGTTTCGACAAGAGCAATACGGTTGCCGGCGTCGCGCGGCTGCTGCGCGTGGCCGAGCGCTTCATGCCACGACTGAAAGACGCGACCCTGCTGCGCACCTGGGCCGGCCTGCGCCCCGGCACACCCGACAGTAAACCCTACCTCGGCCCCGTCCCCGGCCTGGAAGGACTCATCGCGGCCACCGGCCATTACCGTAGCGGACTGACACTGGCCCCCATCACGGCGGATCTGATTACACAGTACATCACGCAGGGCAAGACGGACATCGATCTCGAACCCTTCCGCCCCGGCCGCCCGCAGAATCAGAGCGCGAAGCGCTAGCGAGGGTCTAACTATCGCCGCGCGAACCGCCCCACCGACGCCAGCAAACCCGCCGCCGCCCCCAGAAAGAGCACGCCCGACCCGCCGGCCGACACGAACGGCAGCGAGATACCCTTGGTGGGAACGCTGTTGGTGACGACCGCGACGTTAAACGCCGCTTGCAGACAGATCGACAGGGTCAGCCCCGCTGCCAACAGACGCCCGAACGAATCGCCCGCCGTCGCCGACAGCCGCCACCCGCGCCACAGCAACGCCAGGAACAGCGCCACCACCGCCGCCCCGCCGACGACCCCCAGCTCCTCGCAGATTATGGCCAGGATAAAGTCGTTGTTGTCCTGCGGCAGATACCCGTACTTTTGCAACCCGGCTCCGAGCCCGCGGCCCCACCAGCCCCCCGACCCGATCGCGATCATGGCCTGCTGGATTTGATAGCCGGCCCCGGTCGGGTCCGGCGTCTCCGAGAAAAATGTAAGGATGCGCTTCATCCGGTACGGCTCGATCAGGATCAACAGCGCCCCGGCGACGACGCCACCGAGCATCAGCAGCGCGATATGCGCCCATCGGGCGCCGGCGAGCACGAGCAGCGCCAACAGCACCGCGCCCATCAGCACGGCGGTCCCGAAATCGGATATTCCGGTCAGCACAATCAGAATCCCCGCCAAACCGACGAGCGGCGCGAAGCCGCGCCGCAGGTCGCGTACGTCGTAGCCGGCCCGCGTCAACCGCGACGCCAGCCAGATCACGAGCGCCACCTTCGCGAGTTCGGCCGGCTGAAACCCGAGCGTGAACGCGCCGTCGAACACGACGATCGAGCGGGCCGACCCGAGCCGGCTCGCGGCCGCCCCTGGAACAACCATCGCCGCCAGGAGCAGGATCGCCGCCGCCAGCGCCGGCAGGCGCGCCGCCCAGCCGCCCCACTTCGGGCTCCAGGCGAAGAAGCGGTAATTGAAGAACGCCGTCAGCAGCATCGCCGCCAGGCCCGCCAGCGCGAAGACGGACTGGCGCAGCGGCGTGGCCCACCAGCGCTCGATATGGAACTCTGCGCCGCGGATCGTGACCGAAGCCGAGTACACCATCACGGCCCCAAACGTCATCAGCGCGCCCACGATGAGCACGACCGTGGCGTCGTAGGCCGATTCGCCGGCGGCGGCGCGCCCGTCGCTCTCTTCGCGCAGCTCGGTGCCCGAAAGCGTCGTCACGCGTTCACCTCAACCACATCGTCGCGACGCCGAACGCCGCGAACATTGCCGCCACCAGCCAGAACCGCATCACCACCTGCGTCTCGGACCAGCCACCGAGATGAAAATGATGGTGCAACGGCGCGCAGCGGAAGAAGCGTTTTCCGCCGGTCGCCTTGAAGTAGAAGATCTGAATCAACACCGACCCCGCCTCGATCACGAACACGCCGCCGATGATCAGCAGCATCAGCTCCAGCCGCGTGACGATCGCGACGTAGCCGATCAAGCCGCCCAGCGGCAGCGCCCCGGTGTCGCCCATGAACACCTGCGCCGGATAGGCGTTGTACCAGAGAAACCCGAGGCAGGCCCCGGCGATCGCGCCGCACACCACGGCCAGCTCGCCCGCCCCGCGAATGTGATACAGCAGCAGCGTCTCGGCCCATTGCGGATTGCCCACCACGGCCGCCAGCACCATGAACGCCAGCGCCGTCAGCACCACGCAACCGCTCGCCAACCCGTCCATGCCGTCCGTCAGGTTTACGGCGTTCGAGGTGAAGGCGATCACGACGACCACGATCAGCGCGAAAACCGGGGCGGCGAGAATGACCCCGTGATACCGGCCGATCCGCTCCCCTTTGTAGAACGGAACACTGAGCACGTTGTAGTAGGGGCTGTAGTGCGCCTCGAGATCGACGAAACGGTCCTGCCGGGCGTTGCTCTCTCCGGTGCGTAGCACGAACACGGCCAGCAAGGCCCCCAGCGCGACCTGAAAGATGAGCTTTTCCCACAGCCGCAAGCCGTCGCGCGTGCCCGAGCGCGTCCTGGCGGTGAGTTTCAGCCAATCGTCGACCCCGCCGAGCAGCGCCAGCCACACCAGGCACAGCAGCCCCATCCGCACGTAGAAGTTCGACAGATCGGCCAGGAGCAGCACGGTCAGAAAGATGGCCCCGCTGATCAAAACACCGCCCATGGTCGGCGTGTTGCGCTTGTCCTGCGTCAGCTTGTTGAGCTCGGCGTGGTCGAACTCCGGACGATCGCCGATCTTCAGGCGGATCAGCGTGCGTATGACGCGCGGCCCCAGCGCCCAAACGATCGCGAACGCCATCAGCACCGCGACCGCCGCGCGGAACAGCGGATACCAATACGCGTAGTGTTGCCCCTCCGTCAGCCATTCGAACAGCAGATACAGCATCGCTTATACGACCGGCGTCGCGGCCAGCCGTTGCTTCAGGGGTTCGATCACGCGGTCGAGCCCCACCGCCCGAGACGCCTTCAATAGGACCACATCGCCTTCGCGCAGCTCGTCCGAAAGCCGCTCGACACAGTTCTCCACGCCCGCGCAACGTTCGACGCGCGGGCCGAAGAGCCCGCTAGCAGCAAGCGCGTCGTGCATCAGATCCCCGGCCCCGCCCACGAGCAACACGCGATCCACGCCGCTCAGCGCCAATCCGTCGGCGATCTTGCGGTGCAGCTCGTCGCTGCGCTCGCCCAGCTCGCACATCTCGCCGACCACCGCGATCCGCCGCCCGCTGCACGGCATCGCCCGCAGCGACTCGAACGCGGCCAGCGCGCTGGGCGGGTTCGCGTTGTACGCGTCATTGATCAACGTGACGCCCGCCAGCCGCAGCACCTCGTTCCGCATCGGCGGCGGAGCGAACGACTCCAACCGTCCGGCAATCTCCTCATCCGAAAACCCCAACCGCCGCGCAATCGTGATCGCGCCCGCGGCGTTGATCGCGTTGTGAACACCCGCCAATCGCAAGCGATACGCGAAGCGCCCGTTCAGCAAGAAACGCAGCCACGGCGGCGCGTACTCCGCCTCGCTGACGCGCAGATCGGCCTCGGAGTGCCACCCGAACGTGGCGATCGTGACGCCGTTCTCACGCAGCCGATCGCGCACTTGCGGCGAGTCCACGTTGACCGCGGCGAAACCGCCGGAGCGCAACCCATCGAGGATCGAACACTCTTCCTCGGCTACACCCTCCAAATCACAGAGCCCTTCGAGATGCTCCTCGCCCACCGAAGTCATGACGGCCATGGTGGGCTCGACCAGCGCCCCGAGCTCCGCGATCTCGCCGAGAGAATTCGTCCCGATCTCGACCACCAGGTATTCGTCCGACGCGTCCGCCGAGAGCAACGTGAGCGGCACGCCGATCCGGTTGTTGAAACTCTTCGGCGAGCAGCTCCCGCGCAGCCGGGCGCGGAGAATGTGTTCGATCATGGCCTTGACGGTCGTCTTGCCGTTGCTGCCCACCACGGCGATCACATGCGCCGCCAGCAGTCGTCGATGATACGCGGCCAGCCGCCCCAGGGCCGCGACCGTGTCGTCCACCTCGATCAGCACGCCGGGCGGCGGGCCGTCCGCGCGAGCCGCAACCGTGCCTCGAACCGCCGGCGTCTTTGACGAAGCGATGACCGCGGCGACCGCGCCGGACGCAAGTGCTTCGGCGACGAAGTCGTGGCCGTCGAACCGCTCGCCCGCAATCGCGAGAAACAAATCTCCGCACAGCACGGCGCGCGAGTCGGTCGTCACGCGCTGCACGCTGCACGCCGGCACGTCGCCGGAAACCTGCCCGCGCAGCGCCTCGACCATTTCGCTGAGTGTCAGCTTGATCACGGCTTAATCCTCTCCAACCGCGGCCAGCTCGGCCGCCGCCTGTATCGCCACTTCCACGTCATCGAAGTGGACGCGCTCGGTCCCGAGGATCTGATAATCCTCATGCCCCTTCCCGGCGATGAGCACCACGTCCCCTTCGCCAGCCCCGTGCAACGACGCTCGAATCGCACTGCGGCGGTCCTGCTCGACGAGCACGCGGCGGCGGGTCTTTGCGTCGAAGCCCGGCAGCACGTCGTCGATGATGGCCCGCGGGTCTTCCGTGCGGGGGTTGTCGCTCGTGAGGACGATCGCGTCCGCGTATTGGCTGACCGCCGCCGCCATCTTCGGCCGCTTCGCACGATCGCGGTCGCCGCCGCAACCGAACACCGCAATCAGCCGCCGTCGCGTGAGCCCGCGCAGAACGCCGAGCACGTTGCGCAGCGCGTCCTCCGTGTGCGCGTAGTCCACGAATACTTCGGCTCCACCCGCGCAGGGCACGCGCTGCAAACGCCCCGGGATGTTCCGGACCGACGCCAAGCCGTCCCGGATGGAGTCCGGCGCGGCGCCGAGTGCTCGCGCCAGCCCCGCCGCGGCCAGCGCGTTGTAGACGTTGTACCGGCCCGGCATCGCGTTCTGCACCACGAGATCGTATCCGTCAAGCTGAAGACGGTAGGTCGTGCCGCGGACCGACTCGCTCGTGATCGTCCCGCGAATCGAAGCGCCGCGCCGCAGCGAAAACGTCCGCACCCGCGCCCGGCACCCACGCACCATCCGCTTCCAGTTCGGATCGTCGCGGTTCACCACCGCCACGGCGTTCTCGTCCAGCCCCTCGAACAGCCGCACCTTGGCGGCGCGGTAGTCGTCGAACGACCCGTGATAATCCAGGTGGTCCTGCGTCAGGTTGGTGAACGCCGCCGCACTGAAGCGCAGCCCTGCGGTGCGCCTCTGATCCAACGCGTGGCTCGACACCTCCATCACCGCGGCCCGCGCGCCGGCGTCGACGCACTCGCGCAATAACGCCGAGAGTTCCAGCGGCCCCGGCGTCGTCATCTTCGAGCACACGCTGCGCGAGCACAAATCGTGGTGGACCGTGCCCAACATGCCGCAACGCAGACCGGCGGACCGCAAGATGGCCCGCGTCATAAACCCCGTCGTGCTCTTGCCGTTCGTTCCGGTGATCCCCACCAGCCCGAAGCGGTCCGTCCCTAGCACGTCAAGCCCGTGCCAGCGCGCGGCTAGCCGCGCCAGCGCGAGCCGAGCGTCGGGAACGTCGATCGCGACCACACTCGCGTCATAAGCGGGCAAGTCCTCCCCGATAACGACCGTCGCCCCGCGCTCGATCGCATCGCGCACGTAGCGCCGGCCGTCCGTCCCGGTTCCGCGAAGTGCGACGAACATCCCGCCCGGAGCGACTTTCCGCGAATCGTCGTAGATGCCGTCGATCGCGAACGCCGCGTGGGGCACCCACAGCTTGTCGTCCACGATCCCGGCGAGCAGCTCACCCAGCTTCCGCATCTTCGCTTCCCTGCGACCTCGTCGGCCTCACCATTCCCTGGCTGCCGCTTTTCTCAGCCACCGCGCGGTCGATCCGCGGGCAACTCCGGCGGCACCTGCAAGTACGCGAGCGTGTCGGCCAGAATCGCGCTGACCGCCGGCGCTGCCACGGTTCCCCCGTAATACGCTTTATCCGACAACTTGTAAATCGTGACCAGCGCCACCACGCGCGGGCGGTCCGACGGCGCCCCGCCGACGAAAGACCCGCAGTACTTGTTCGACAGGTATCCCCGGCCGTCTGAGCGCGCCACCTGTGCGGTCCCCGTCTTGCCGAACACCTGATAGTCCGGAATCTCAGCCCGGTGCCGCCCGCGGCCCGTACCCGCCGTCACGACCCGCACGAGTGCCCGTCGGCGAAACTCGTCCGCCACCTGCTCCGCAAGCACGCGCCGCACAACGATCGGCTTCGAGGCATCCAACACCGTCTCCCCCGACGCACTGATGATGCCGCGCACGATGCGCGGCCGATACAACAAGCCCCCGTTGCAGAACACGCTGAACGCCGACACCATCTGAATCGGCGTGATGCTGATTTCCTGCCCGATCGGAATGGATTGCGTCGAATAGGCCGTCCAATTCGCCAGGTCGTGAACCAACCCGGCATGTTCGCCGGGCAGCGCGATCCCGGTCTTTTCGCCGAAGCCGAACCGCCGCACGAACTCGAACAGCCGTTTGTTCCCGCAGCGCTCGCCGAGCAGCCCCATGCCGATGTTGCTGGACTTGGCGACCACGTCTTCCAGCGTCAGCGTCGCATAAGCATGCGTATCGTGGATCGTCCGGCGACCGAAGCGATGGGCGGGCCCGTTGATGGCGAACGACTCGTCGAGCCGGCTCAGCCCCGCTTCGATCGCGGGCGCCGCGACGAACGGTTTGAAGATGCTCCCCGGCTCGAACGCATCCGAGACCGCCCGGTTGCGCAGGTGCTCTTGGGCCGTTTCCTGCTCACGAGCGCTCAGGCCCGCGGGAATCGGCTCCGCAGGGTCGAAATCGGGAAACGTCGCCATCGCCAGCACCTCGCCCGATTGCGGGTCCATCACGACCGCGACGCCCCATTCGGCTTCATAGCGCTCCAAGGCGCTGCGCAAGTGATGCTCGGCGCGCTCCTGAATGTACGCGTCAATGGTCAAAACCACGCTGGCGCCGTCGAGCGGCGCGACGTAGGCGTCGTCGTGTCGCCGCAGCGGCCGCCGCCGGGTGTCAACCGTCGTGCGGCGTTGCCCATCGGTTCCCTGCAGGCGGCTTTCGTATTGCTGCTCGATTCCGGCGAGGCCGGTCTGCTCGGCGCCGACAAATCCCAGCACCTGCGCCGCGAGACGTTTGCCGAGCGCCGCGTAGGGATACTCCCGCCGCGGCTCGTAGCGCACCACAAAGGCGTTCAGCCGGCGTTGCCCGCGAACCTTCTTGAACGCCGACAGCTCCTGCTCGGTGATCTCGCGCTTGACCCATGCGAACTTGCGGTTTCGCCGTTCAAGCAGCAGGTGTTCCAACCACCCGGGCTCGAGCCCGAGCACCGGCGCGATGCTATGGGCTGCGTAGCGACGGTCCTCGATCAGGGACGGATCGACGTAGATGGAAGGCCGCCGCACGGTTCCCGCCAACACACGCCCGCGCGTGTCCAGAATTTCGCCGCGCATCGCCGGTATCGCCATCTTCGCCGACTGTTGCCGCGCAGCCTGGGCACGCAGCCGCGGACCCTGGGAGTATTCGATGTACCCCAGCCGGCCGGCCCCGGCCGCGAGCAACGCCGCGACACCGGCGAACACGACCACACGTCCACGCATTGGGATTTCGTCTCGCATCGGCTTACGGCCCGCTTGTTCGTTCGGCGACGGCGGAGGGCGCCCACCCGCGGCCGGCGCTCAGTTCCAGGGCGCGCTGTCGAATCCGCACCGGGTTTCGGAGGCGCGCCAGCTCCAGTTCGTCCTCGCGAATCTGCTGCCAGAGGATGGACGCTTTGCGATCGAGTCGCGCCAACTCGAAATGAAGATGCGTGGATTCGGCCCGCAGGACGACGACTGTCAACAGCGTCGCCAGCGCTACGGCGAGAATGCAGATCATCCGTGCGAGCTTCATCGCGTGTGCGTCCCTGACACGCGCTTGCGGTCTACCCAAACCTATTACGCATCACTGCCGGCTTCGATCCCGCCTGTTGCCGGGAGGCGGATTCGCATACCGGCTTGAATCTTGCCGGCATCGGCGATGCGGTTCAGCTTCGCGATCTCGTACCAACGCCGGCCGTCGTTCAGATGATGCCGGGCGATGCTCATGAGCGTATCGTTCTTGCGTATGGTATACCAACGCACCGCGATAGTCTCGCGAGGAATCCGCGCCGCGGGGGACGAACTTCCGGCCCGCGAAACAGGCCGCATGGCAACCGCCGACCCCGGCCCATGTTTCGGAATGACCAGCTCCTCACCCTCGAGAATGTTGTCGCGCCGCCCCGCGAGTTGCGGATTCGCTTGCACCAGCAAGTCCACGAACCTCACATCCCGGGACTGCCACACGTGCCGCGCGATCCCCGAAAGCGTGTCGTTCTTGCGGACCCGATACAGGACGACGTTCGTCATCGCCGGGGGAGCCGTGGACCGGGGCGGTGCGGCCGGCTGTGCCGATCGCGGCGCCGTCGCCACATCGTTCCCTCGAGCGTCATCCCGAGTGTTGACCGCCCCGACACCGCGGCCCGTGCTTTCCTCGCTGTGCCGCGCAAGCAGGAGCGGCGGCAGCACGACACGAGTGGGTCGTGGCTCGACGACCGGCGGCCGGGCGAGCGCGATCCGTCCTGTGCTCGCACGCTTCGCCTCTTCCGCCTCAATCGCGCTCGGGCGATCGAAACGTCCCCGCACCGGCACGGCTCCGGCGCGGCGCATACGCGCGCCCGCCGCTCGCGGCGTGTTCACACGCTGCGAGACGCTCATCGCTGAAAAGTCCGTCCACGGCGACGGCAACTCCACCAAAGGAAGCGACATCTGACTCACGAGCCAGCTCAGCCCGACGATGAACGCCACGCAGATCAGAAGTGATGCTTTGACATTCAATCCCATGCGTCACTCCGTCGAGCCCGTCTTTCAAAGACGTCGGGCCACACGCATCTTCGCGCTACGGCTGCGCGGGTTCTCACGACGCTCCTGCGGCTCGGCAACAATCGGCCGCCGCGTCACTTCCTGCATCGTTCCAGCCTCTTTGGCTTCCCTGAGAAATCGTTTGACGATCCCGTCCTCCAAGCTGTGAAAGCTGATCACGGCCAGTTTGCCGCCGGGGCGCAAGTGCTCCACCACCGATTCGAGAAACAGCCGCAGGTTGCTTAGCTCTTCATTCACCGCCACGCGCAAGGCCTGAAAAACGCGCGTCGCGGGGTGCGTCTTGCCTCGTCGAACCACGCCGCCGGACTCGAACACCGATTCCACCGCGCGGGCCAGCGCGTGTGTGCTGCGGATCCGCGAAGCGTGCCGGATCTGGCAAATACGCTTTGCGATCTTTCGGCTGGCGCCCTCCTGCCCGAACTCGTAGAAGAGGTCCGCCAGCTCACGCTCGCTCATCGCGTTGACCAAGTCGATCGCTTTTCGGGTTTTGCGGCGGTCGAAACGCATATCGAGCGGACCGTCGTGATCGATGGAAAACCCCCGGCTTGGGTCATCGAGTTGAGCCGTATTTACGCCCAGATCCAGCAACATGTGGTTGACCTGCTCCTGGCTTAGGCGTTTCAGCACCGCCGGAAACTCCGCAAAGTTCGCCGCGACCAGCTCGATGCGCGGCCCCGCCACGACGGAAAGCCGCTCCCGCGCAGCCTCGACCATCTCCTCATCAACATCCAGACCGATATAACGCCCGGTGGCCCCGAGTTGCGCGAGAAGCACCGCCGCGTGCCCGCCCAGCCCGACGGTCCCATCGAGGATCACGTCGCCGGGCCGGGGTTCCAGCAGGCGCACCAAGGGCGCCACCAACACCGGTTGATGCTCGTGCCTTTGCTGAGCCACGATCTCCGCCGGATTGGACCGCGCCGAAAGAGCTGGCGCACCTGGCGTTGCCTGCTGGACGTGCCGGCCTACCGCCGCTACACTGCTTCCCACTCGCTGCGGTCTTCCACAACACCGCGCGATAGACGGCCGCCGCTCATCATCCGTGATTCGCGGGCGGCCCAAGGCTAGGCGGACGTCCGTTGTCGCCTACCGGAGCAGAGCCGCATCCATACTCATGAACTAGGGCCTTCGGGCAGGAAGGCCGCGGACACTACTCCGAAGTTCGCGGACCGCGGCGGTCACAACCCTCGCTTGACCGCCGCAGCCCACCCTCGCAAGACCCAACCGTCTTGTTCGGTTTTCGCATGATCACGCGTCCGGCGTTTCGGGCGAAGCGCTTGAAAGTTCGCTGCGTTCCCGAGCCGCCTCGGAGAGATAGCGTGGATAGTCCGGCCATAGGCGATTCCGAAAAGCCTCGAACTTCTTCTGATCCCACAGTTCCATATGGTCCTGCACGCCGATCAGCACCACTTTCTCTTTCGTGTCGATATCGGCCCGCGCCAGTAGCCGCTCGGGAATCAGGATGCGGCCTTGCGCATCGGGATCGACGAGCGATGTTTGCGAGGCGAAGAACTGGCGCCACTCGAACCCGTCGTCGGAAAGCGCGTCGGCCGAGGGGGAGGACGCCTTGCCGCGCTCGTAAGCATGGTCCGGATAAATATCGAGGGTCCCCTCTCGCCGGCCGGGAAGCACGTAGAACGACCGCCCGTCTTGGTCGGGGCTCAGTTTGGATCGAATCACGTAGGGGATCGAGAGTCGGTTCTTGGTGTCGATTGAGAGTTCGAACGTTCCTACGAAGAACATCTTTCATCCGACTCTAATTCCCACTGGATGACACTGAGCTTATCTGTACAGGGGAGTATATCGTATGCAGCCCCACTTGCAAGCCAAATCGTCCAGATTCCGAGAATTTGTTACGCCTGGCCAGAAACGCGATCCCGATCATCACTCGTCCTATAATGGAGTCTCGAGATCCTACAAACGCCAGTGCCCCGCGCCGCGCGGTTTGCCGTGCATTCGCATTTTCGGAGCGCCGCGCGGGCTGAAGCCCGCGGCTCCGGACCCGAGCGCTGAGCCCTCTGCCGTTCGAAGGGACAAGCTGCGCACAGCCAAACCGGCGTGGCGTCACAGGATCGGACGACCTAATTCTGATTCTTGGAGGATTGAATCGTCTGCTCCCAGTCGGCCCGCACCAGGTGCAAACCGTGGACGCAGCATTCGAATTGTCGGCTGAGTTGACGCAACAGCTCGCCGGGCGGATCCGCATTCGGGCGACTCAGTTCACTTGCGATCCCATAGGAACGTCTGCCCTGCTGGAGAAACAGCTCCAGCCGATCGCCGCCCGAGCGCGGCCTTCTCAGGTTTTCCGGGTAGATTCCGGCCCAGAACAGCGTGAAGTCGCCGATGTAGCGATTGATGATCCGCGTTCGCGTCGATTCATCGGGACGGGGGGAGAGCGACGCTTCGGCCTGCATTTTCGAAACGTCGCGAATTGTCTCGCCGTCGACCGCCCGCAGCCGATAAATGTCATCGACGTGGACGAAATCCACGAGCATTTGGCCGAGATAGTCGGTCACTGCCGGGTCGCAGATTCCCACTTCGGTCATGAAGACCTGTTCCACAAGCCCGCTGAAGAAGGAACGCAGCGAAACACCGGTAGGGATTTTGGATAGCATTGAGGGCCTTTTCGACCGTTCCTCGCGAGTGCGCCCACGCCGCGCGGGTGCCATCTCAATCCTAGGAAACGCCCTGCGCGAGGTAAAGAAGAATCGCACCGCCGCGCCCCGCGCAAACACCGCGCGCGAAGTCCCTTACCGTCGCAGTCGGTCTGATGAGCAGGTCGGTTTAGACGTTTCTTGCGCTCGCCCGGGCGTTTCGGACGTGGCGCGCCGGATCGCGTGTCAGGTGCGCGGGCGGTATCGCCGCGGCGTCGCGGGCGTGCCCTCCGGGCGTCCGAAAATCATCCGCCCGGCCGACGTCTGTAAGACGCTGGTCACGACAATCGAGACTTCCTCGCCGATCTTGTCGCGCGTGTTCTCGGCCACGATCATCGTTCCGTCTTCGAGATAGCCGATCCCTTGGCCCATTTCCTCGCCGGGCTTGATGATCTTAACCATCATGCCCTCGCCGGGCAGCACAACCGGCTTGAGCGCGTTGGCCAGGTCGTTGATGTTGATGACGTCCACGCCGCGAAGCTGGGCGATCTTGTTCAGATTGTAGTCGTTGGTGACAACCCGGCCGTCGATCTTCTTGCCCAGCGCCACGAGTTTCTCGTCCACGTCGGCGCCTTCCTCGCTGCTCGGAAGCCGGGCATCCGAAATGCGGATGTCGACCTTGTCGTTGGTCTGGAGCTTGTTGAGCATGTCCAAGCCGCGCCGCCCGCGGTTGCGTTTCAATTTGTCGGAGCTGTCCGCGATCGCCTGCAACTCCTGCAACACGAAACGCGGGATAATCAACGGCGAATCGAGGATGCGCGTCTCGCAGATGTCGGCGATCCGCCCGTCGATGATCACCGACGTATCCAGAATCATCGGCCGCGACCCGCGCGACTGGCGGGCGAACTCGACGTAGGGCACGACGAAACGGATGTCGTCCTTGGTTTGAAGAATGAAGCTGATCGCGAAGTAGCAGCAGATGATGCCGAGCATCAGCTTGACGGCGTGAATCACGGCCGAGGCCCCGTTCACGTCCGTCGCCGACCTCGCACGACCCTTCTTGAGCACGGCATCGACCGCGTTCGCGACTTGGCGCGCCGTATTCTCGTCGCCCGATCCGGACGTGATGATGACCGGCAGGAGAGCCGGGCGCGCGGCGCCGTCCGATTCGACCTGTGCCGCGAGGCTCGGCTCCCACACGACGACCAACAGGTCGACAATCAATCCGAGACCGAACGCGAGCACCATCCCGACCACCAATCCCAGGAAAGCGCCGGACATGGCGGCCAGCGATTTGCGCGGGATGAAAATGTCGATCCCGATCATGACGCTGGCGACGCCGATAGCCGCGACCGTCAGCCAGAACTGCCAGCGACTGAGGTCGCTCTGGGCGCTGGCGTCGCCGCCGGCCAGAAACGCGGTCGTCGCAATGAGAAGCACAAACAAGGCCCGCAAGGCATGAAGCAACATGATGTATCTCCCTCAAGCGATGGATAGAAGCTATGATCCACGGAACGGCTCGCGCGTCCGAATTCGGCTGCGACCGGCTCGGACCAAACGAATGAACAATAACACGCAGTATGACACAACCCATTCTAGCCTGCGATCCGCGGCGAACCAATGGCCGGCCGTGCTCGTCCTCGTGGGGGTGTGCTCAACCGTCGCGGCGGGGCAGCCCGCCGAGCCTCGCGGTGACGGGGTCTTGCGAAAAGAGCTGACGACGCTGCTGCATTCCGCCGGCCCCGAAGCGGCGATCCAACGCGTCCAACAGGCGCTCGACCGGGCCCCCGAGAGTGCGGGCGTCCGCCACGAATACCTCACGCTGCACCTCTCCCTGGCCCGAACCTGGTACGCACAAGAAAACTATGACGCCTGCCTCGCCGCGCTTCGCGCCATCCTGGCCGTCGAGCCCGGACACGCGGAGGCGACGCGAATGCAGGCCGAGATCGACGCGGCGCGGGGGCGCGCCGCAGCCGCGGCGGCCGAGATCGGCCTTCTGATTCGCCTCGAGTTGTTTGAGACCGCGCTGGATCAGATCCACGACATCCGGGCGCTCCGCCCCGACCTGTTGGACGGGCTGACATCGGCCGAGCGGGCCGCTTGGCTTGGCGCTGCGGACGACCACTATCTGGCGCGGAACTTCAACGAAGCCTTGGCCCTGTATGAGAACTTTCTCTCCAACACGCCCGCCGCACCGGCGGACGTATACGCGCGCTGGGTCGTATCGCTGACACTCGCCGTCACGGAGTCTGACTTCTCCCGCCCCATTTCGGCCGAGACCGCCGCGCGCCTGCTGAATCGGGCCGAAGATGCGCTGGCTCGTATGCGCGAGCCGGTCCTTGGGGGCATTCTCCGCGGCCTGCTTGCCGAGCGGGCGAACCATCTGCTCGAAGCCGGGCGCGCCTACGCCGCAGCGCTCGGCGTCGCTTGGGAGATGCCGCCGGTCGATCAACGGCGGGGAGCCGTGACCGGCTTGCGCCGCAAGGCGATCGAACGAGCGCGCGCCTTTTACGAATCCACGCCGACCCGCCGGCGCGACGGCCCCTGGTCCCTGGCGCTGCCCGGCGTCTGGAAGCGGCGGCAGACGGCGCATTTCGCCGTGTACGCCCGCAATGATCTCGTCGCGGCCCGCGTCGCAGAGGCTCTCGAATACCACTTTACGGGAATCGCGCGCTGGATCGGGCGCACGCCGGACGCCAGCTGGGAACCGCGCTGCGAAATCCGTGTGCACTACCGGATGACCGACCTGCACGAGGCTACCGGGACCAGCGGCGTGACACGCGCGGTCAGCCACACGCGTTTGCAAGCCGGACGCGTCCTGTCGCGCAAGATCGAGGTCTTTCAGACCAACCCCTGGCTGCTCAGCAGCACGCTGCCGCACGAACTCGCCCACATCCTGCTCGCCGAGGCCGCGTCAAACGGGAAGCTGCCGCTGGCCGTGGATGAGGGGCTCGCGTTGCAAACCGAACCGCCGGCGCGCAGGCTGCAATTTCGGCGGCTGTTGGAGCGCGCCACGCCGAACGCTTCCAACATCCTCATGACCGCACAATTGCCGGCGGACCCACTTCCGTTCTACGCCCGCTGCGACGCGCTGACCGATCTGTTGCTCGGGGTTGCAGCGCGAGTGCCTCACACGCGAGGCGGGGCGAAGGCCGGCGATGGCACTGCCGTGCTTGAGCGAACGCCGGTCGCAAGCTTGCTCGATCGATTTGGCGTCGGCTACTCCGCCGACTGGTGGAAGAACTTCGGCTGGGATTCCCGGGCCGAGATGCGCGCGGCGTGGCGTGGGTGGCACGCCGCTCGGAGACGACCCGCGCGAATGCCGCTGATGATTCTGAGCGAGCCGAGCTCGAGACCGGCGGGGCGCGGTCGCTGACGCGGCCCGCGAGTCGTTTGCCGCCGGGGGCAAAGCCGCTTCCGTGGCAGAGTGGAGACCATGAAGCAAGAACCGGCACCCGCCATATCCTCGAGCGCGAAGCGGCGCGACTCGCCCGTTACGGCCCTGCGCGAGCGACGAGCGCGCGAAGCCTGCCGCTACCTCGCGAGCGTGGATCGCAAGTTGAGAGTGCTGATCGATCGGATCGGTCCGCACCGGCTGATCATCACGCGCGATCCCTTCGTCGCTCTGATCG
>JACZRH010000331.1 GCA_022574815.1 Planctomycetota bacterium
TCGGCCTTTGGGGTTCGTTCAACGTGGCTGGCGTCGGGAGTCCTCGTCTGGTGACAGGCGGGGCCGGGCGGATGATAACGCTCGGCGATGGGACGAAAAATCCCACGATGAATAGCTCAACGATGAAAGGGGCTTCAAGCCCTTGCCAGTAAACGCAATCGGAGACGGTGCCGAACCGCGTTAGAAAGACCTCTGCCGATGGGTAGCTGAGGAGCTTCTGTGTTCTGCCCGGCGAAATCGCTCTCGTAAGCGCGAGTGCGGAAACTATGCCCGAGCGGGAGCTTGGGACATACGGTACAGGTCAAGCGACGTGACCGATTGTGTGATGGACGTGAATAACCGGGGAAGGGCTCATCCTGCCGGTGTGGTAGCCGGTGCCTGGCTTGTCGGCCTGGTGCTTCAAACGGGTGAGTCTGGGAGTGTGCTCTGAGTAGAAAGCGGGCTTGCGGCCCGGCGGTGTCCGCTGCAAGGCAGTGGCGGTCCGTTTGCGTGGCCATACATGGCACGCGTGCCCGGGTGGTGCTGGGTGCGATGCAACGACGAAAGGAGCGACGGGTTTTAACCCATTTCGATGACGTGGCCCACGGTGGGCGGGCGGAGCATTGCTCCGTTTCCGCCTGCCGGACGGGCTTCCTGGGTAAGGACGATGCAGTGCGGTCAACCGAGACCGCTTCGGGAGAAGCGGCCTCGATTGGCAGCGTGATGATGGCGGACAAGCGGAGTGTGCTCCGCGTCCGTCGGAGGTTTGGAAAGCGCTACGCCTGCCTGAGCCGCGCCGGCAGCGTCCACGAGGCGCAAGCGCTGCTCTCGCTCCGGCTGCGCATCCGGATTGACACCTGAGCAGCCGCTAGGGCTGCAGAACGGTGCTGGATCCCGGCAGCGAGGCCTCGCTCATCGCACGTTCAGCGCGGCTTGCTTCTACAGCGGCCCGGCGCTGACCTCCAAAGGGACTCATCCTGGGCTCATACGAGCCGCCTCAGCCGAACCCAAGCCGCCAACACAGACACGACGACTGCCCGGACGGGAAACGCCTTGGGTGACGGGATCTGCCGCAATTCCGAGAACCGACATGGCTTCCCCGGCTCGTAGCTCGGTTGTATCGTTGCGCAAGAGGCGATTGTGCCCAACGCTGGAGGCGTATGTCTGACAGAGATGGTATCCCGGTAATCGACCTGTTCGCTGGCCCCGGAGGGCTTGGCGAAGGTTTCAGTTCGTATCACGTAGGCGGGCGTAACGTCTTCCGGATCGGGCTGTCGATCGAAAAGGATGAGGGTGCGCACGCCACTCTGCAACTGCGGAACTTTTACCGTCAGTACACGCGGCGCCGCGTCCCGGACGCGTACTACGAGCATCTGCGCGGCGAGATCGATCGCGCGGAATTGTTCCGTCGCTACCCGGACGAAGCTGAAGCCGCAGGCCACGAAGCTTGGCACGCGGAGCTCGGCAGTCCGGCCGCAGCACCATCACTCGTGCGGGAGCGCATCCGCAAGGCTATCGGGCAGACGGACGCATGGGTTCTCATGGGGGGGCCTCCGTGCCAGGCATACTCGGTCGCGGGTCGGTCCCGAAACCGGGGTGTCGAGGGGTATCAGCTCGAAGGTGACGAGCGGCATCGGCTGTACGAGGAGTACCTTCGGATCGTGTCGGACCACTGGCCGCCGGTGTTCGTCGTGGAGAACGTCAAAGGCCTGCTGTCGACAACTCTCCGTGACGAACTGCTGTTCGAGCGAATGTGCGAGGATCTGCGGGATCCCGGCCGATCCGTCGGTCACCGCCGCCGGCACCGCTACCGCATTTTGCCACTGGGAGCGGTGGCCGAGCGAACATTGTTCGACACCGAGTCCGTGGGATCCTATCTCGTCCGCGCTGAACAGCACGGAATCCCGCAGCGCCGGCACCGCGTTTTTGTGCTGGGAGTCCGAGACGACTTGGGCGACGTGATCCCCGGGCCGCTTGTGCGGACCGATCCGGTACTCGCAAAGGACGTCCTCCAGGGCCTGCCGCCCCTTCGGAGCGGGCTCTCCCGGAAACGGGGCCGACCGTCGAAAGGCGCGGACAGCCCGGAAGCCTGGTGCGAGGTGATCCGCGGCGACGCGAAGAGCCGCTGGGTCGATGGTAACAGCAGGATCGAGAATCGTGAGACGATCCGGGAGCTCATCGTTTCCACGATGGAGCGTCTGCGCGTGCCTGCCGCGGGCCGGGGCGGAGAGTTCGTGCGTGGTCGGGTGACGGTCGGGCACGAAACGGACTGGTTCCTCGACGACCGGATCGGCGGTGCCTGCAACCACGCGACGCGCGTTCATATGGACCGCGACCTGCACCGCTATCTGTTCGCTGCCTGTTTTGCGAAGGTCAACGGGAAGTCGCCGCGTCTGAAGGACTTTCCGCCGGACCTGCGGCCGGCACACAGCAACGTCGTAGACGCACTGAACGGCGGTTTCTTCAATGACCGGTTCCGCGTTCAGCTTGCCGACCAGCCGGCGACTGCCATCACCAGCCACATTCACAAGGACGGACACTACTCATTCACCCTGACCCGTCGCAGTGCAGCAGCCTCACGGTGCGCGAGGCGGCGCGGCTGCAGACATTCCCCGACAACTACCTGTTCACAGGTCCGCGGACCCAGCAATACATCCAGGTCGGAAACGCCCCTTCGCCCGCGGCCGCGTGAAAGGACCAAGAGTACAGACCAGGGAACGGCATGACTATGCCGTGCAGAGGCGGGGTTGCCTCGGAGGTCCGCTCCGAAAGACCGAGGCCCAGCATGGTCGTCGGGGTGAGGGCTCTCGGCAGCGCGAGGCTGATCGGTTAGCTTATCGGCATTATGCCAGCTACGCGCAAACGGTGGACGAACGACGAACTTCTCATCGCGTTCAACCTGTACTGTCGGACGCCATTTGGTCGGCTACATCGCGGCAATCCCGACATCATCGCCCTGGCGCAGAAACTTGATCGGACGCCCAGTTCTGTCGCAATGAAACTGTGCAATTTCGCGAGCCATGATCCCGTTCATCACGCGCGGAACATCGCCGGGCTGCGAAACGCCTCGGCGGCGGATAGCCATGTCTTCGAGCAGTTCGAAGCCGACTGGGAATCACTCGCCGCGAAGAGCGAAGCCGCGATTCAACGCATCGGGTTGCGCGTGAAGAGTCCGGCGCTCGAGGAGACGGCAGCGGAGTTGGCGGCGCGAGTCGGTGACACAGAGGTTGTGCGAAACGTGCGAACGCGGCGCGTCCAATCCCTGTTTCGGGCAGCGGTGCTGGCTGGCTACGACTTCAGTTGCGCCATTTCGGGCATCAACATACCATCGCTGCTTCAGGCCAGCCACATCATTCCGTGGGCGCACGAAGAAGGCCGGCGCGTTGATCCACGCAACGGAATCGCACTATCCACACTACACGATCGAGCGTTTGATCGCGGATTGATCACGTTTGACGAAGAACTGCGCGTCGTCGTCTCCGGGCGGCTCCGCGTGGGTAATCCGACGGAGATACACCGCGTCGCACTGCTTGCGATCGAGGGAAAACAACTGCGGCTACCAACGCGATATGCGCCCGACCCCGCCGCCCTCGCCTATCACCGTGAGCATATTTTCGCTGCGTAGTATCATGCCGGCGACCGACTGTGCGAGGACGGTCCCCGCCGTGGAGTACGCGCTCCGCTCTTTGGCCGGGATCATCTGCTCTTGGGCTGGCTCTTCTATTCCGCGGAATGGAGCGTCCATTCCGAAGCGGGTCTCGGTCGCTTCCGGACCTGCCCGGCCATTCCGAAGAGTGCGCCGTCCGCTCCTAAGCGGGAATGGTTCATTCCTCAGAGCAGGCCGTCCGCTGAGCGGAATCGACGCTCGGCTGGCGGGCTGGGCATCTCAACTCCGAGGAATTGACGCTCGGCTCACAAGCGGGGAAGCTCAGCTCCGTTGCGTGAAAGTGCCGTTCCAGGGCCGGAATCGTGGATTCCGAGCTGTGCATCCCGCATTTGCCAGACTGCGTCCTCCGCCCCGTCGAGCGGATGACTGACGCCACGACGGAGGGTGTCGCCGCCGATCCGCATCCGACATTTTTCGCTCAGAATCAGGTAATTGCCCGATTGCGGTGCGGCTCGCCATCGGTATAGCCTTCCTTGCGGACGGCCCCTCGGGTGGGGGCGCGCGGGCGAACTTTGTGCGGCAGCGAGACAGGAGCAGCGGCATGGCCGATTACATCCCATCTTCCGACGGCGACTTCGACGCCTGGCAGGACAACTTCATTACTTATGCCAGCGCCAACGCGGCGGCGCTGGGGCTCGATCCGCTGATCGATATTCCGCCGCTGACCGCCGCGCAAACCACGTGGACGACCGACCGCGCCGCGCACACCGCCGCGCAGGCCGCGGCCGAAGCGGCCCGGCAGGCCAAGGACGCCGGCCGCGGCGGGCTGGAGGGCGTCATCCGCCCGCTGGTCGCTCGCTTGCAGGCCAGCGGCGAGGTGGACGACGCCGAGCGCCAGGCTCTAGGCATCACCGTCCGCGATACGATTTCGACGCCGGTCGGCCCGCCGCTGACGCGTCCGGTGGCCAGCGTGGACACGAGCGAGCGTTTGCAGCACACCATCTCGTTCGCCGACGAGGCCACGCCCACCCGGCGGGCCAAACCGGCCGGCGTGCGCGGCGCGCAGATCTGGGTCAAGATCGGCGACCCGGCCCCGACCGATCCGAGCGAGTTGACCTTTCTCGCCACCGACACGCGCACGCCGTAT
>JACZRH010000332.1 GCA_022574815.1 Planctomycetota bacterium
AAGGCGTGTTCGAGCCGACCACCCTGTCGCTCCTGTACCCGTCCAACGAGGGCGCGTGGGGACTCGAACGCGCGCTGGAGCGCCTGGCTCCGCCGGTCGTCCCTTCCGTCAGCCACGACCATCTTCTTTTTGGCATCTGCGGTCGCAGCGGCCGCCGATACCGGACCGTCATCCACCGGACACAACTCCAAGATCGCCTCGTAGAGAATGTCCTCGTTGCCTCCAAGCTTCAGCCTCTTCTGTTTAGCAACGCCGCCTTCAACGTGCTCGACGACACACGATGTGAGCGGCTTCCCGTCGAACATTTCGAGTGTCACGGGCCTGATGGGCAACCCCGGACAGGCCAACTACGCCGCCGCCAAGGCCGGGCTGATCGGCCTGACCAAGTCCTTCGCCAAGGAGGTCGGCAAGCGCGGCGTCCTGTGCAACGCCGTCGCGCCCGGCTTCATCGAGACGGACATGACCGACGTGCTGCCGGAGAAGATCAAGGAGCACGCCAGGTCGCTGATCGCGTTACAGCGTTTGGGCACGCCGGCCGAGGTCGCCGCGCTCGTGGTTTTTCTCGCCGGCCCGGGCGCGAGTTACATTACCGGGCAGACGTTCGTGGTCGACGGCGGGCTGTATACCTAGCTGCACGGATGCAGGCGACCGCGCCGCAGGATATTCTGAACCGCCTAGTCGGATTTGGGGACGGACGTGCCCACGCAACCCAAGAAAACCTCACGTATCGGCGTGCTGACCGGCGGCGGCGACTGCCCCGGGATCAATGCGGTCATCCGCGTCGTCACCAAAGCCGCCATCATGCAGCTCGGCATCGAGGTGATCGGCATCGAGGACGGGTTCCTCGGGCTGATCCGCAACCGAATGCACCCGCTGTCCTACGACGACGTTTCCAACATTCTCACGGTCGGCGGGACCATCCTGGGAACCAGCAACAAGGCCGATCCCGAGCACTTCGCCGTGGGCACCGACGACCACGGCAAGCCGATCTTCGAGGACGTCACCCGCCGCGTACTCGAGCACGTCCGCGAACGCCGAATCGACGGCTTGATCTGCATCGGCGGCGACGGGACCATGTCGGGCGCCGCGCGGCTGATCGAACACGGCATCCCCTGCATAGGCGTCCCCAAGACGATCGACAATGACTTGATGCACACCGACATCACCTTCGGGTTCGCGACGGCCGTTCAGATCGCGACGGAGTGTCTCGACCGCATCCACTCGACCGCCTCCAGCCATCATCGCGTGATGCTCGTCGAGTTGATGGGTCGCAACGCCGGCTGGCTCACGCTCAACGCCGGCGTCGCGTCCGGGGCGGACATCGTGCTGATTCCCGAGATTCCGTACGAGCTCGACGTCGTTTGCCAAATGTGCCTCGAGCGCTCGCGACGCGGAAAACGCTTCACGCTCATCGCCGTCTCCGAAGGCGCCCGGCGCAAAGGCGGCAAACAAGTGGTCGACAAGATCGTGCATGACAGCCCCGACCCCATCAGGCTCGGCGGCGTCAGCACGGTCCTGGCCGAGGAGATCTCCGCCGCGACACACCTCGAGACACGCGCCACGATCCTGGGGCACATTCAACGCGGCGGGACGCCGGTCGCGTTCGACCGCGTCCTGGCGACGACCTTCGGTCACAAGGCGATCCAAATGGTGGCGCTGAACGAGTGGAACAACGTCGCGGTGAGGCAGAACGGAGCGACGACCATGGCGCCGATTGCTTCCGTCGCGGAACAGCAGCGCACGGTGCCGTTCGACGATCCGTTGATCGCGATGGCGCGCGCCGTCGGAACGTGCCTCGGCGACTAACGCCCACGGCAACTGAATTCGGCCCTCGGGCTCGGGTATGCTCAGACGAATCGTCAACTTCGCGATGCTCGCCGCCGGCGGGACGCTGGTCGCGTGGGCCGCGCGGCAATTCAGTGTGGATCCGCCGCGGGCGGCGGCGGCGGCGCTGCTCGGCGCCGTGGGCCTCGGCCTGAATCTGACCGGGCTCACACGCGCGGAATTGAACCTGCGACCCTGGCTACGCCTGTTCGGAATCGGCATGGCGTTGGTCACCTTGGCGGCGGTGGGGGGGCGCTGGTACGTCCTGACCGAATATGTGCTTCCCACCATTCCCAGGGCAGACATTGAGCTGCGCGCGACGTTTGCAACGGCGGCCGATCATTTGCGGTGGATCGCCGCCGCGCTCATCTACGCCTGTATGTCGGTGCTCGCTCTGCCGCGCTCGAGCGCGGCGGCCAAGGACCGTACGAAGTAAGTCGCCGTGCGAGAATCGGCAACGCACGATCCAAGACGTGCGATCCGAGCCCGAAGCGCTAGCACGGGTTGCGCGGCGATCGCACATCGGCCCCGGGACCACGAACGAATGCTGCGAGCTTTGCCAGGTCCGACGCCACCGGCTACATTACCGGCGTGACACGGACGTCATTGGACGAGAGGTAGATCATGCCGGGAACACTTTGCGAACACTGCACGGGCCTCTGCTGTCGGTACATCGCGTTGCCGATCGACGAGCCGGAAACGCGCGGCGACTTCGACGACATGCGCTGGTATCTGCTGCACGAGGCCATTTCCATCTTCGTCGAGGACGGAGACTGGTACATCAACATGCAGACCACTTGCCGGCACCTGCAGCCGGACAACCGCTGCGGAATCTACGCCACGCGCCCCAAGATTTGCCGCGACTATTCGGCCGAAAACTGCGACTATCACTCCGGCGACTACGGCTGGGACCACCACTTTCAGGTGCCCGAACACCTGGACGAATATGCACGAGTCTTCTTGCGCGGGAAACGCCTCAAGAAACGCACCGGATCTACGCAGTCCAACGGGAAAAAGCGGCGCACGGGAGTCCACGCCCATCTCGGCAGGGGGGCGGCCCGGCGTACCAAGAAGCCCGCCGCGCCTGACACGGTGGACATTCTCGGCGTCGCGCTACCCGTTCTAAGGGACTTTCCGTGAAGATCCAGGCCCCGCCCGGCATGCGGGATTTCTACCCCGCCGACATGCGGCTTCAGAACTGGCTCTTCGACGCTTGGCGCCGCGTCTCGCGCTCGTTCGGCTTCAGCGAATACGACGGCCCGATCTTCGAGTTCCTCGACCTGTTCACGATCAAGAGCGGAGACGAGATCGTCTCGCAGCTCTTCGACTTCGAGGACCGTGGCGGGCGGCGCTTCGCCATTCGCCCCGAAATGACGCCGACGCTCGCCCGCATGGTGGCCGCCCGGGCCAATTCGCTCCCCAGACCGATCAAGTGGTTCAGCATCCCGCGCATGTGCCGCGCCGAAAAGCCGCAAAGGGGTCGGCTGCGCGAGTTCTACCAATGGAACGCGGACATCCTCGGCGTCGACGACGTGCTCGCCGACGCGGAGATCATCGCGGTCGCGGTGGCGTTTCTGCGCGAGGTCGGCCTGACGCCCGAGGACGTCGTCGTCAAGCTCAGCAGCCGGCCCATCGCGACGGCGGTGCTGGCGTCGATCGGGATCGAAGCATCGCAGGCCGACCGCGCGTTTCAGCTCATCGACCGCTACGACAAGCTCGGCCCGAACGAATTCCGCCGCCAATGGAACGAAGCGTACGGCCCGGATGTCCCCGGCGAGCGCCTCGAAAGGTACCTGACGGAGGCGTCGCTCGAGCAATGCCTCGACCTTGTTGCGGCCGCCGGCGAGCAGGGCGTCGCCGCTCGAACGCAGTTCGAATCGCTCCTGGCGCACCTCGAGTCATTTGGTGTCATGCCGTTCTGCAAGTTCGATCTGAGGATCGTCCGCGGCCTGGGCTATTACACGGGGCCGGTGTTCGAGGTCTTCGGCCGCCGATCCGAGCTGCGTGCCGTGCTGGGCGGCGGGCGGTACGACGACCTGACCACGATGCTCGACGGGCCGCGCGTTCCCGGCGTTGGCTTCGGCATGGGCGACGCGCCGATGATGGAGTTGCTCAAAGAGCTCGGCAAGCTGCCGGAGCTCGAAGAAGAACTCGACATTTTCATCATCGACGCGGACCCGCAGTTGTTCGCCACCGTCCAGGAGCTCGCGGCGGCGCTCCGCGGGCACGGCTTGGCGACGGATTTCTCGTACAAACGGGTCGGCGTCTCCAAACAGTTCAAACAAGCGTCGGCGCGTGGCGCACGGTACGCGCTCGTCGTGGGCTCGGAGTACGTCGAGCGGCGTGAACTGACCGTCAAGAACCTGGAGCGTGGCGAGCAAATCATCGTCCCCGCAGACGACTTACTGCGCGCGCCGCAAGAGGCGTTGCAGCGCGTTTGAGCGTGAAAAAGGATTCCGGGTGGAGTTCGTGAGGGGGCAGACCAAGGGCGGTCAGGGAACGCGGCCTCCAGTTTGACGGGAACACGCAAAGTCCGATAAGGGATATTATGTTGCGTTGATTGTCGGCATGCCGAAGCGGACGGCGCGCTCCGAACGCGCCGCGACGATTGCCAAGCCGAGTCCGGCGGCGATCAGAACGATGAGACATTGACGCGTCATCGAAACTCTCCGCGTGTTGCGGTCCATGGGAGTGCCCGCCCGCGGGCCGACCCTGCACTCATTCTATCACGGAATCAGGTGTGTCCGGCTGCGTTTGTTGGCAGTCCGCAACGAATGTGTGGCACAGCCGCCCTCGGCTTTGTTTCCGAAGCGTCAGAGCCGGTTTTCGACACAAGCGTTCACTTTTGCGGCGGACTGCTAA
>JACZRH010000333.1 GCA_022574815.1 Planctomycetota bacterium
GTTGTGGATAACCGCCGACAGAACGCGCCGGCGGCGGATCTCGATCGCGAGCCAGCTCAGCGCCGCGAGCAGCAAAACGCTGAATCCGACGAGCAACCCGCGCATGACCGAAAGCTGGGCGCGCCATTCGGCCGCTTCGGCCTCGTAGCGCACCCGGTCGATGTCGCGTAAACGCCGGACATGCCGGACCTGCTGCTCGGCCTCGACGGCCTGCCGGGCAACCTGGTTCGCACGCTGCCAGGCCTGCTCCACCGACTGCTGGGAGGGCGTGACAGGAGGCGGAGCGGTTCGTTCGTCGCAGCCGGACGAGCAGCAAATCAAAGCGAGCGCCAAGCCTAGCCGGCCGGTTAAGTCTGATGTCGCGCGCGCTGCGCGAAAGATCCAGGGCATAACTGTCGCTCCTATTGTGCTGGGATTGAGGGTCAGCGATGGCTGGTGCTGGAGGGCGTCGCGTTCCAACCGGTGCATAAGGACGGCGACGATCGGAAGGCGACCGGCAGCGCCATCAACGCGACTCGACGAGACCTTTGAACACCGGTGCGCGCGGTATGCCGCTGATCGTCTGCTCGAAAAACCGCACCCGGCACGTCAGGCCGGTGGTTCGCCAGGCCACGCCTCCCGGACCGGCGCCGGGCGGATGTTCCAGTTTCGGCGCCCGGGATAGCGTTTCGTAAAACTGTGTACGCATCAGCTCCGTGAAGCCGCTTCCGACCTTGCCCTTGTAGATCCACCGCCCGCGAGACTTGATACCGATCGCGAGCGCGCTGATCGCCGCCGCGCCTTCCCGCGGCACGTACCCGATGATGTCGAACTCGGTCGTCTGGGCCACCTTGATCTTGAGCCAGTGCGGCGAACGCTTGCCGGGGAGATAGGGGCTGCTCAGCCGTTTGGCCATAACGCCTTCCAGGTCGTGGGATTCGACGGCCGCGAAGTATTGCCTGCCCTGCTCGACGATGAAGTCCGGCACCAAGACGTGCGGGTCGCCGAGCCGTCCGACGACATCCCGTAAACGCTCGCGTCGGACCTGCAACGGCTCGGCCATCACGTTTTGGCCTTTGCGATACAGCAAGTCGAAGGGCATCAGCGTGGCGGGCAAACGCCGGCTGAGCAGCTCGATCCGCCGGGGGTCGAGCAGATGCATGCGCTGCTGAAGTTTCGCAAATGAGGGCTTTCCCTGGTGCAGAACGACGATTTCACCGTCGAGGACCGTACCGCCGGGCAGGCCTCGCAGTCCCGACAGTTCGGGGAAGCGGTCCCGCATCTCGATGTTGCGGCGGCTTTGCAGTCGAAGCCGGTCGGGCTCTACGAACGCGATACAGCGCATTCCGTCCCACTTGATTTCAAAGAGATGATCGGCGGAATCGAACGGCTCGGTGACTGCTTGCGCCAGCATCGGCTCGATCTGACCCGGCAGAGAAAGGGCGGCCATGGATTCGGGGCGTTGTGGATGTGGACCAGCCATGATGAACCTAAGCCCTCTTGGCTGGCTTTCGCGCCGCGGCGCGTTTGACGGTCCTGGCGCGCGGTCGCTTCTTTTTCTCCGCGCCCGAAAGGCTCTGCTCGAGCGCTTCCATGAGGTTGATGACCCGGCCGACCTCCTCTTCCTGGACCCGGATCGGTTCGGAGCCCGCGATCTTGGCCGTCACGACCTCCAGGAGGGAATCCTGATACCGATCCGTGAACTGCGTCGGGTCGAACGGGCGCGTGTGCTGCTCGATCAGTTGCTGCGCGAGGCGCAACGGGGCTTCCTCCACCTCACCGCTGCGAAGATCCTCAAAAAAGGGCGCTGCGCTGCGCACTTCGTGGGCGTACCGCAGCGTCGTCAGCAAGAGGCCCGGCTCCTGGACCTGAAGCGCGACGCTATGCTCCCGACTCGACAGGACCACGCGACCGATGCCCACCCGGTTCGACTCGCGCATAGCCTCCCGGAGCACCCGGCAGACCTCTTCGGCGCCCCGGCCGTCGGGCGCCACGTAGTACGGAGCGTCGAGGAAGATCGGGTCGAGCTCATCGGCGCCGATGAACTGCACGAGCTGAATCGTCTTGGTGGTCTCCAGCCGGATCCGTTGCAGGTCGGTTTCGTCGATCACGACGAACTTGCTCTTCTCATACTCGTACCCCCTGACAATGTCCGCCCGCTCGACGTCGCCGTGCGCGGGGCACTTCATCTGCTGTTTCAGCCGCCGATGGCAGCCTTTATGCAGCTGGTTCAACGTGACCCGGCTCGTGCTGCGGACGGCGTTGTACAGCCGCACCGGGAACGAGACGAGCGACAGTTGGAGCTGGCCTTTCCAAGTAGCCCGGGAAACCATGGGGAAACTCCTGTGTCTCAAGGATTCGGGGATACCCGGCCTGGGAGTCGTTCTGCTGGTCCAGGCCGAGCGGTTCGTAAAGCGGTAGATGGAAGATGGGTCGTTTTGTAGCCCGCTGCCCACGGCGGTAGCGGAGCTGATCTTCGGAACACCACGCCGGCTCGCTCCCCGTCAAGACGGGAGCGGTCTTCGACCTGAGCGGTCGTGGCGGGGCGAAGACGCAGCCGCCGGCCACGCCCGAGTGGGTATGGCGCGGTGACATGGCCTACCGTTTGCCCGCGCTTTCGCCTGCAGGAAATGAGGCCGATGCCGGCGCGCGGGTTCTCCTTATGCTGACCGGGTGGTCGCGCGCAACGAGGGACATGCTCTGTACGAGGCACGACCGCCGGCCACGAATGTGGGGCCCCTCACGTATTAGTAACTCTGCAACGCTGAGAAATTCAGTAGATGCCGTGGCGTCCCGGGCGCTTGACGACGACACTCGTCGTATGTCGAGAGGGCCCCGCCAAGGCGTCAGCCCAACGCGTCCGACGGCTGGTCGGTGGCCTCACTGGGCGATCTCGACGGCGACGGCGTGGACGACTTGGCCGTGGGAGCAATCAACGACGACGACGGCGGTCAGGATCGCGGCGCGGTGTGGGTGCTGTTCCTCAACACCGACGGCACGGTCAAGTCACACCGGAAGATTAGCGACACCGAAGGCGGCTTCACCGGCGACCTGGATGATGACGATAGGTTCGGCGCCTCGCTGGCATCGCTGAACGATCTCGACGGCGACGGCGTGGGCGACCTGGCCGTGGGGGCAGTCTTCGATGACGACGGGGGCGAGAACCGCGGCGCCGTGTGGGTGCTGTTCCTCAACCCCGACACCACGGTCAAGTCGCATCAGAAGATCAGCGACCACGAAGGCGGCTTCACCGGCATCCTGGATGATCGGGATAACTTCGGCTTCTCGGCAGCCGCGCTGGGCGATCTCGATGGCGACGGCGTTGGCGATCTCGCCGTGGGGACACCCTTCGATGACGATGGGGGCACTGGCCGCGGCGCGGTCTGGGTGCTGTTCCTCGACGGCGTCACCCGCGTCCCCGGCGACCTGAACTGCGACGGGATGTTCAACGGCGGCGACATCGACCCGTTCTTCCTCGCCCTCGGCGACCCGGTGGCGTATGCAGCGCAGTTCCCGAACTGCGACCCGCTGCTCGGCGACATGAACGCCGACGGCCGCCTCGACGGCGGCGACATCGACCCGTTCTTCGATTGCCTCGGCGGGGGTGTGTGCCCGTAGCCGCTTATCCTTCCAGCGACAGCCGAAGGGGCCGCCTCAATCAGACGGCCCTCGGCATTTAGAGGCATGCGCCGTTGCGGGTTTACGGCTCTGACCGAGTAAAATCTCGGTTCTTGGTCTCGAAGCAGACCACGGGCCGTAGGGATTGGACGGCATCGGATCGTCAGACGCTGACCGGGATCGGCGCCCGACGACTCGCACGTCGCCGCCAACTTTGTTCAAGCCGCGGCTTCACCGCAAAAACTCTGCCAAGCCCGGTAGGCGTTGTTCATTCGCATCGAGACCGCTGGCGGGGTGATACGCAGGGCGGCTGCGGCATCCTTCCGCAAGTGACCCTGACCGAGCATTTCGATGATATGGCGCGTGCGCTTGGGTTGCCGGTCCAGATACGCGGCCCAGTCGAGCTTGAACGCCACCCTGTCTGGGACGGGCCAACCGTTGCGGCGATCCTCCAGCAACAGATCGTCCAGGCGATCCGCGAATCCGAAACGCGCTACCGGCGGGACCTTGCCCAGCGCACGACCAGCTTCGGAAAGAATGTCGGTCTGCCGCTCGCCGTCAAGGACCTTGGATGCCGCGAACGATGTCTTCATCACGCCGGAATCAGTGGCGAGCGCGTCAATTCGCGATGACACAACAGCGGCATCGTCGCCGTGAAACTCGACGATCAGCAGGGCCGATGGGTCGCCTTGCAAGAACCCGCAGCGTTTACCAAGAGCCGCGTTGGACCGCCCCGCATCGAGAATCAGACGATCCACCAGCTCAACGGCGGAGGGTTTGTGCTGCAATATCGAAGGCGTCGCCCCTAAAGCATCGAGAATCTGATCAAAGTGCAGCACGAGAAGCCCGGTGTGCTTGGGAATCGGGATCAGCCTGAGCTTGGCGCGAACGACGACGCAAAGCGTACCCTCGCTGCCGCACAGAATCTTGACGGGGTCGGCTGGATTCCCTGGGGGGCCCAATCGATCGAGCCCGTAACCCCCGCTGCTGCGCAAGATCTTGGGAAACCGTAGCTCAATCTCCTCGTAACAGTCATCGCGAATTCGTGCAAGGCCGCGCTCGATCCCTTCC
>JACZRH010000334.1 GCA_022574815.1 Planctomycetota bacterium
TTTGGGTGTCGATCCCACACATGCATAGTATGTCATTGTTGATCGGCACAGACGACGGCCTGTACCGGGTCGACGAGCTCCCGTTCGAGCGAGGCGATCCGGAACAAGTTCTCGAGTGCGACGTGGTGACGGCCGTGAAATCGTGGGATCACGCCGATGGCATCTTCGTCGCGTCTTCGACCGGCGCGTACCGGTCGCGTGACGGCGGGGAGACCTGGGAGGACCTCGAGGTGCCGCTCGGCGACCGCTTCTGGCACGCCGGCGAGAGCGAAGTGTGGTCGATTCTGGCGACCGGCGAAGGGGCGCTCTACTACTCGACGTATCTGAGCTACTTCACCAAAGAAGAGGACATCGAGGCCGCCGGAAATGAGATCTTTATCGAGCGCGACTATTACAAGCTCGTTCCCCGCACGCAGTCGGTGAACCTCCCCGATTCCGCCGTGTCCGCAACGCCGCCGGCCGGGCGCGACAAGCCGCTTGCACAGACCGGCCACAGCGAAGACCGGGCCGTGTTCACGCGCGTGCCGCTGAAGACCGGGGACGCAGTCCAAAGCGGCGATCTGATCGAGGTCGTGCTGAAGATCACGTCCAAGAATGACTACGACTTCCTCGCGTTCGAGGATTTCAAACCGGCCGGGTGTGAACCGCTGGAGCTGCGCAGCGGCGGCCGCTGGGCGGGCGGCCTGGTTGCTAACGTGGAGCTGCGCGACGAGAAGGTGGTTTTCTTCATTGGGCTGCTGGCACAGGGCGAGCACGTGCTGCGTTACAAGCTGCGCGCCGAAACGCCGGGCGAGTTCCATGCTTTGCCGACGAAAGGATTTGCCATGTACGCGCCGGAGGTCAAGGCGATCAGCGACGAGATGCGGCTGCGCGTGAACGATTGATCGTCGCGCTGCGGCGAGCCACCCGCTAAGATGGTGGTGGTGTCATCATCGTGGTCAGATCGACGAAGGCGGTGTCTGCGAGGATCAACCAAGCACGCGACCCGGTGGGACCTGCCCCATCGCAGCCAACGTGCTGTTGACGCTCGGCACGGTCGGGTTGATCCAAACGCGTCGTCTGCGAAGGAATCGTTGACCCCCGGGCGGAAAGTCAGCGGACGCTGTCCGGAGTGCGGCGTGTAGCCGAGCGTAGATTCATCGAGTCGTTGATGGTATCGTTCAAGCGAAATCACTGAGGTTCGGGCAAACAAATCAAGACGACAACCGCTGCGCGATCGCTCGTGGCGATTAACGCACGTGGAAACTCTTAGAAAGGATCCGTCATGCGAACGATGCTTGGATTGGGCGCGGCCGTGGCCGTGAGTGTTTTTCTGGCGCATGCTCTGGCGCGGGCTCAGGAAAAGCAGGACGGTGCGCAGAATAGATCGGGCGAGGCGGCCGGTGAAGTGTCACCGGAGATGAAGGCCGCAATGGCGGCGATGATGCCCGGCCCGGCCCATGCCAAGCTGGGCAAGCTCGTCGGCGAATGGACGACGAAGTCCAAGCTGACCGTAGCCGGCGCTCCTCCAGAGGAAACTGAAGGCAAGTCGAAGTTTCTGACCGTGCTGGGCGGGCGGTTCCTGCACGAGGAGCATCAGGGCACGATGATGGGCATGCCGTTGCAGAGTGCGAGACTAGTCGGCTACAACAACGGCTCGAAGAAGTACGAAGCCGTGTGGACCTACACGCTGGGCACCAGCATGATGATCATGACCGGCACGAGCGACGACGATGGCAAAACCATCAAGTTCGACGCGGTCTGGGACAACGAAATCGGCTTGCGCGAGACGATTAAGATCATCTACACATTCGTTGACGATGACCATTTCACGATCACGATGGGTGAAGGCAAGATGCCCGACGGAAGCGCCGGGCCGGAGATGGAAATAACCTACACGCGAAAAAAGTGACTGTCGACAGATTCGCGGGCACTCCGCTCGAGGGCCTGCCCATCCGCGTCCTGCCGAACGAGGCCGGCTCGGATCGCGTCGGGTTCAGCATTGTGACGCGGACGGGGCCGGTGCAGGTGTTGTACGCACCCGGGCCTGCCGGCGTGTGCCGGTTCGCCTCAGTCGATCGCGTCGCGAAGTTCTCGCCTGTTAGGGTGTGGGGTCGCCTTCCGGGTCCGCCCGTGCGTTGCATGACCTCGGTCGTGCTGTCGCTGCTGAACGAGAGGAAGCAATAGTCTCAATGAAGTGGCTGCGCAGCTTCGGTCCCGGCGTGCTCGTAACGGCCGCTTTCATCGGCCCGGGCACCGTGACCACCGCCAGCGTCGCCGGGGCGCGCTTCGGGTACGCGCTGCTCTGGGCGATCGCGTTTTCGATTTTCGCCACGATCGTGCTTCAGGAAATGTCGGCCCGGCTTGGGCTGGTCACTCGGCAGGGCCTGGGCGAAGCTCTGCGGACCACTTTCTCGCAGCCGATCCTCCGTTACGGCTCGGTCGTGCTGGTCATCGGCGCGATCACGGTCGGAAACGGCGCCTACCAGATGGGCAACGTCGCCGGGGCGTCGATGGGAATCGAAGCGTTGACCGGCTTTTCGACCAAGTACGCGGCCGTTGCCGTTGGAGCTGCGGCGTTGCTCATGCTCGGCTTGGGCGCGTATCTGACCATCGAGCGCCTGCTGATCGTGCTGGTCGCGCTGATGAGCATCGTCTTCGTTGTCACCGCCGTATTCGCGCGGCCCTCCGTCGCTGACATCGCGCTCGGAATGATCGTTCCGCGCGTACCGGCCGACAGCTTGACCACCATCATCAGCCTGATCGGCACCACGGTGGTGCCCTACAACCTCTTCCTGCACGCCAGCTCGGTTCGCGAGAAGTGGAGCACAGCGGTCCCGCTCGATCGCGCTCTGCGCGAGTCACGGGTCGATACGATCGTCGCCGTCCTCATCGGCGGCGCGATCACGTTGGCCATCACCATCACCGCCGCGTCGCTCTTCGAGCCGGGCACCAGGATCGGCGGCGTCCGCGAAATGGCCGAACAGCTCGAGCCGCTCTTGGGCCGAGCGGCCCACACCTGCATGGCGCTCGGCCTGGTCGCCGCGGGGCTGACCAGCGCCGTAACCGCCCCACTGGCCGCGGCCTACGCAACTGCCGGTGCGCTGGGCTGGAAGGACGGCATGAAGTCGTGGCGCTTTCGGGCCGTGTGGGCGGCGATCATCATCGCCGGCACGGCCCTGGCGGTGCGCGGCGAAAAGCCTGTCGCCACCATAATGTTTGCCCAGGCCGCCAACGGCATCCTCCTGCCGCTGATAGCCGCGTTTCTGATCATCGTCATGAATCGGCGCGCATTGCTCGGCGAGCATCGCAACCGGACGACTGCCAACGTGATCGGCGCGGCGGTCGTCCTGGTCGCCGCCGGTCTGGGGATCGTGAAGATCGTGGGACTGTTCTAACCATTCTGCTGGCGGCGTTGCGAGCCCGCATATGGTTTTCGGCGCCGTTCGCAACGAAACGCCGCGAAACCGGGCGCACGCGCGTCTCCGGCACGCTCGGGTGCTGTCCGTCCGCATTGGGGTCGGTCCCGCACTCGGTATGGTTCGACCGCGCGTCGTGTTCTAGTAGGCTTGGGCTCGGCGAGAACCTCGGACCGTCCGGCCGGACGCTTGAGTATACTGGCCCGATTCGCTAAGCTGCGCGCAATCATGTCGGAGGCTGGAAATGTTCGTAATGTCGCGTAAGACGATGGCCGTAATGTGGGTCCTTCTTGGAGTCGCGCTATCCAGAGGCGATGAAGGACGTCAATCCGCCGAGCCTGTCCCAGGGCCGCAGCAAGCCGTGCGGGACCGCCTCGAACAGCCGGATGATCCGTTCCTCCCGCGGGCGCACCTCGAGCGGCCGCGGCACCAACCGCCCTATGTGCCCCCGCCGATGCTGGGCCTGCGCCCGAGCGTGCAAGCGAACGTGGACGCCAAGGGGAATAACATTCTCGGGGACGCCGCCAATGAGCCGTCGCTCGCGGTCGATCCGAACGACCCGCGCAAGATCGCGATCGGCTGGCGGCAGTTCGACAACGTCGCGTCCAACTTCCGCCAGGCCGGCTGGGCCTATAGCACCGACGCCGGGCTGTCGTGGACTTTTCCCGGCGTGCTCGAGCCGGGCGTGTTTCGCAGTGATCCGGTGCTCGATTCGGACGCCGACGGAAACTTCTACTACTACAGTCTGCGCGGCGACTTCTTCTGCTTCAGCTTCAAGTCGACCGATGGCGGCAGGACCTGGGCGGGTCCGACCGACGCGTTCGGCGGCGACAAGGCCTGGCTCACCATCGACAAGACCGACAGCGTCGGCCGCGGCAATCTCTACGCCGCCTGGAGCACGGCCGGCAACAACTTCTTCCCCAACCAGTTCACGCGTTCGGTCGACGCCGCCGCCAGTTGGCTCGACCTGATCCAAATCCCGCCCGAGCGCCCGCGCTGGGGCACGCTTACCGTCGATCCGCAAGGCGATCTGTACGTCAGCGGCACCACCGGCGGCGACAATTTTTACGTGGTCAAGTCCACCAACGCCAAGTTCGCCGCCCAGTCGGCCATATTCGACTTTATTGGGCAGGTGGAGCTTGGCGGGCCGTTGGTATTGGGGGCAGGGCCGAATCCCAGCGGCTTACTCGGTCAGGTCTGGATCGCAACGGATACCTCGGACGGCCCGACCGTTGGCAACGTCTACATGCTCTGCTCGAT
>JACZRH010000335.1 GCA_022574815.1 Planctomycetota bacterium
TCGAGATTTGCGTGTCGAGAGCAGACCGCGGGAATACCAACATGATGGGCCGATGACTGACGGCGGCCATTATGTGGGCTGGCTCAGGGATGGTCTACCTCACGGAACTGGCGCCTACAAATGGCCAAGTGGAAATGAATATATTGGTGCGTGGATTCGGGGCGAGAAGCACGGGCACGGAGCTTTCACCTTTGCGGATGGGCGCAGGATCGTGGGCCAATGGCGTAACAACCGTATTTATGACGGCGTCGGGGATTTGAAGCTCGAAGACGGCACCCCGATTAGTGTGAGCTATCGCAAGGGTGAGTATGCTGGTCTCTTGAACAAATAGTCCTTATGCGCCGGTACGGGGTCGCTTGATCCCCCGTGGCACACGAAGACTCAAAACGGCAAGCCTGCCATAAGGCTCGCCGCCTTGATAGGTTACGATCCGAGGCGTTGGGGCACGCGCGGAATCCGCTCCCACGGCCAACCAGCTCGCGGGCCACGGAAGCATCAACTCGTTTCGATCCCCTCGTCCTTCCGCTCCGCCTCCGGCGTCGATCGTTCCCGCGGCAATCGCCCGCGCCGCTCGAGCACCGAGCCGACCTGCTCGACCAGAACGTCCGGCGTATACGGCTTGTGAACGAACCCGGCCAGGCGCTTGGTGCCGAAACGCTTGATCACTTCCTGCTCGGTGTAGCCGCTCGACAGGATCACGCTCGCGTCGGGCTTGATCTCGAGAATCTGCTGAAGAACGTCGTCGCCGTTCATGCCCGGCATGGTCATGTCCAGCAGCACCGCACCGATCTCGTCCGCGTGCGCGGCGAAGATCTCGAGCCCCTCGACGCCGCTGGCCGCCGTGAGAACGCGCACGCCGCGGCCGGTCAGCACGGCCTCGACGGCCTCACGGATGTCCTCTTCATCATCGATCACGAGCACGGTCGAGGCCGCCGGCAGCGTGCGGCGCACTTCGCCGCTCGCGACATCCTTGCTCGGCCGCTCGAGCGCGGGAAACAGCACGGAGAAGGACGTGCCCACGTCGAGCGTGCTCTGCACTTTGATCGAACCGCGGTGGGCTCGAACGATCCCCAGAATCGCGGCCAGACCGAGCCCGCGGCCCGTGAACTTGGTCGTGAAGAACGGGTCGAAACTGCGGGCCTGCGTCTCGGGCGTCATGCCGCAGCCCGTGTCGCGCACCTCCAGGCAAACGAACCGGCCGGGGACCAGGTTCTGCTCGGCGAAGTCGAGCGTGATCTCGGCGTCGTCGAGCGTGCGCAGCGAGGTCGCGACGATGACGCAGCCGGGCTTGTCGCCGATCGCCTCGGACCCGTTGATCAGCAGGTTCATGAGGACCTGCTGAATCTGCCCGCTGTCGGCCTCGATCTGGGGCAGGTCGTCCTGCGTCGTGACCTCGAGCTTGACGTTCTTGGGCAGCGTGGCCCGCAGGAAATCGGCCAGCTCGCTGACCAGCGCGCTGACATCCAGCGGATGAGCGTCGTACGTCGCCCGCCCGGAATAGGCCAGCATTTGGCGGGTCAGCTCCGAAGCGCGGCGGCTGGCGGTGATGATCTTCTGGAGGTGGCTGTGCGAAGGGCTGTCCTTGGAAAGCGCCTCCATGGCGAGTGACGTGTTGCACAAAATCCCGACCAGGAAATTGTTGAAGTCGTGCGCCACGCCGCCGGCCAGCACCCCCAGGCTCTCGAGCTTCTGGGCCTCCTGCATGCGCCGCTCGAGCCGTTGCCGTTCGTGCTCGGCCTTTTTCCGCTCGGTGATGTCGGTGGCGATCCCGGTCACGCCGACGACGTTGCCCTGCTCGTCGCGCAACGCGATCGCGTTGGCGCTGAGGATGACCGGCGTCCCGTCGCGCCGCAGCCATTGCGTCTCGTATTGAAAGTACGGAATGCCCTGCTTGGTGCGCTCGAACAGCTCGAGGTCCTTGGCCGCCTGCTCCGGGGTCATGAAGTCCGTAAAGGGCCTTCCGATCAGCTCCTCCGGCTCGTAGAGGCAGATGCGCTTGACGGCCTGGTTCACGAACGTCCAGCGGCCCTCCGCGTCGAGCGCCCAGATCAGATCGTGCGAGGTCTCAACCAGGTCGCGGTATTTCTTCTCGCTCTTGCGCAGGGCTTGCTCAGCCCGCCGGGCAACCGTCACGTCCCGGATCGCGCACACCATCAGCCGCCGCCCCTCCTGCGGAATCAGCCGCCCACGAATGTCGATCGGGAAGGTTGACCCGTCCTTCCGCAGACCGATCGCCTTGTACGGCTTGTCGTATCCGGCGAGGAAATTGCGCGACACCCGGGCGCGCGAGGCCGGCGCGATGAGGTCAAGCCCCTCGCCGCCGACGATCTCTGACAGGTCGTAGCCGAACATCCGCGCGAAGCTCTGGTTCGCGTCGGTAATGCGCCCGTTCTCGTGAAAGGCGATGCCCTCGAAGGTCAGGTCGGAGAGGCGGCGGAACCGCTCCTCGCTCTCGCGCAGGGCCTCCTCGGCCCGAATGCGCTCGGTGACGTCGCGTGCGAAGCCCACCAGGATCTTGCTGCCCCGGTCGCGCAGCACGATCACACTGATCTCGAGCTGAATCCGATGGCCGTCCTTGTGCTGATGCGTCGTCGAAAAGTGGTGCAGGCCCGTTCGGGCGTGGGTCGACGCCCCCAGGCCGCGCGGCGGTTCGTTCACTTCCAAGTCCGAGATCTTCAGACCGAGCAGCTCCTGGGCCTCGTAGCCCGTCATTCGGCAGAACGCGTCGTTGACCTCGAGAAACCGGTAGTCCTCGCCCACGACGAAAAACCCGTCCATCGCGCTACGCAAAATGGCTTCGTTGCGAACCCCGAGCTGCTCGGCGCGGCTGTCCGACTGTTTTTGCGCCGTGACGTCGCGCAGAATCACCGTCGCGGTGTTGGGCCGATAGGAGTGCGGCGGCAGCGGCACGATCTCGGCCACGTACCAACGATCTTCGTGCAGAAAGCGAAGCTGCTGGGTCTGCCCTTCATCGACGGCCAGCCGCAGAGCTTGCAGGTAGGCGCTGTGCGCATCGTCGCTCAATCGGTCGAGGATCTCGGGCGCCGGCCCGCGGTCGGCCGGCGAGAACTCCTCCAGGCAGACGCCGTCGCGATCCACGACCAGCACCGCGTGAGGCAACACGGCCAGGAGCGTTTCGAGCGACTCGGAGCGGCCTTCCCAGCTCTCATCGCGTTTCTGACCGGCCTTGAGAGCCCGCAGTTCGCGAAAGACGAGAACCAATGCGATCAGGACCGTGATCGTCGCGAAAATCAGCGCCCCGACCGCCCATTCCATGGTCCGCCTCCGCTACCGCACTGTCGTGATCTGCCACTCCGCCGTCAAGTGCTGCCCGCTTCGGGTTTGAGCGTCGGATTTGAATCATTGCACGCGCCGGCCTTGGCGAGGCACGCGGCCGCATCCTCCGCACGATCCGCCCGCCGGTACGCCTCGGCCTTCTGAAGCCAAGCCGCCTCCTCCGTCCGTCGATTCGAGTGTCGCCGCGCCAATTCAATTCTTTTATCGGCACATCGCTCGATTTCGGAGAGGTTCCCAAGCTGCAGGTTCATGTCTGCCATGTATTCGTACAACCGCGCCAGACCGTGCCAGAAACTCGTTTCCTCCATCGCGTTCAGCGCCATCGCGAACTCGTGCTTGGCGTCGGCAAAGCGGCCTTGCAACGCCGCGCAGCGACCCAGGTACATGTGCGAGGCCCCAACGTTGACGCGATCGGCGGACTCCTGCGCCAACGCCAGCGCCCGGCGGTAATAGCCGCGGGCCTCTTCGTGGCGCTGCTGGTCCAGCAGAACGTTGCCCATTCCATTGTAGGGGCCGACCAGTGAGACGAGCGCGCCGTAGGCCTTGTGCGTTTCGATCGAGCGGAGAAACGCAACTTCGGCCTCGGCCCGGCGCCCCAGCCGAACGAGGACGAAGCCCAAATTGTTGTGAATCTGGGCGAGCTCGCACGTGAGCCCGATCGGCTCGGCCGTACGCGCCGCGGCTTGGTAGTAGTCGTGGGCCTGTGCGTACTCGCCTTTGAAATAGTGCATGACCCCCATGTTGGCCTGCGTTTCGACCAGCAGCCGCTGATCGTTTCGCCGCTGGGCTGCCGATTCGCAACGGCGGTATTGCTCGGCCGCCTCGTCGTAGCGCCCCAGCCGGGCACAGCACACACCGATGAACCCGACCGGCTCGACAAACTCGGGGTCGAGTTCGACGGCCTCTCCCGCCAAGCCGATCGCCGACTCGTAGTCGCCTTGCAGGTAGGCTTGCCGCGCGAGCACGAACTTCTTCTGCGCCGCGAGCGAGGGCTGCCCGGCGGAAGGCGGGGCCGGCTCGAATTCGGTTTCGGCGTCCACGTCGAGGCCTCGTAACAACTGCTCAAGCAGTTGCGCCTGGATTTCCATCAGGCCGGATAGAGGCCCCTGGGCGCGGCCCACCTCCTGCACCCCGCCGGCCCCGGCCCGGTGCATCCAGGTTTCGATCTCGACGGCGTCGTCGCTGCGGCGAAAGCGGCCTTCCACGATCGTCGCCGCTCCCACGAGCCTCCCCGCCGCCAGCAGCCGCTCGCCGTGAGAAGCGTCGGCCCCGATCTCCTCGCGCGCCAGCACGGCGGCGAATTGGTCCTTGTCGGCCACGTACGCGCCCCGCGCCTTGGAAACGGCCCGCCCCAGAT
>JACZRH010000336.1 GCA_022574815.1 Planctomycetota bacterium
GTCTCGCCCGCGTTACTCCCTGGCGGGCGAGACGCCCGCACTCCCCGGATGGCAGCGGCTCTTGGTCGCGAGCCGCGGGCTGATCAAAAACGGACGATGCAGTATCGAATTGAGCATTCGCGAGGAATCGCTAGTCTGTCAAGTGAAAGGGAAACCGAAGGGATGGAAACACGGACGGGCCGCCTGCTGATCGTCGACGACAACGAGATGAACCGCGACATGCTCTCCCGGCGACTGGCCCGCCTGGGGCATACCGTCGCGACCGCCGAGGACGGCCACGCCGCGCTCGAGCGCATCGCGCAAGAACCCTTCGATCTGGTTCTGCTGAACATCATGATGCCGGGCATCGACGGGTTTGAGGTGCTCGAGCGCCTGCGCCAAACCCACGCCCCGACCGAGCTGCCGGTGATCATGGCGACGGCCAAGGACGCGCGCGAGGACATCGTCAAGGCGCTGAAGAGCGGGGCCAACGATTACGTCACCAAACCGCTGGACTTTCCGGTAGTCGCGGCGCGCGTGCAGACGCAGCTCTCACTCAAGCACGCGGTCGATCAAATCGTGGCATTGGAAAAGGACCTCAAACGGCGAAACGAGGAGTTGCAATCGGCCAACGAGCGGATGTCCAAGGACCTCGCCGCCGCGGCAAAGGTTCAGCAGTCGATGCTGCCCGCGACGCTGCCCAATACCGATCACGTCGAGTTCGCGTGGTACTTTCGGCCGTGCGAAAAACTAGCCGGGGACATTCTGAACGTCTTCGCGCTGGACGATTCGCACGTCGGGCTCTATCTGCTGGACGTCAGCGGGCACGGCGTGCAGGCGGCGCTGCTGTCGGTGACGCTCAGCCGCATGTTGACGCCGGTCGCCGATCAACCGACGTTGGTCCGGCAGCGCTGCGCGGACGGTTCGGGCTGGGTGCCGACGCCGCCGGGCGAGGTGGTGGCCGAGCTCAATCGCCGCTTTCAGGTCGACCTGGAGGTGACGCAGTACTTCACGATGCACTACGCGGTCCTGGACATGCGGACGTGCGAGCTGCGTTCGGTTTGCGCGGGGCATCCCGGGCCGATCCATCTGCCGGCTGAGGGTGAGCCGGCGATCATGACCGCGCGATCTTTTCCGGTGGGGTGGGTCCCGGAGGCGGCCTACCCGGAAAAGCGGCTCGCGTTGAAGCCCGGAGACCGGCTCTATCTTTATTCCGACGGCATCCCCGAAGCCCGGAACGAGAAACGGGAGCAGTTCAGCGAGCGGCGCATCGTGGAGACCGTCTCGGAGCTGCGCGGAGCGGGGCTGCGGGAGAGCCTCGACCGGCTCGTTGCGGCGGCGGACGCCTGGAGCGCGCAGCCGCTGGACGATGACGTCGCGTCGCTTGCGATCGAAGTCAAATGACGGGTGCGGGTCCGCCCTCGTCGTTTTCGAAACTGCGTCACGCGGCGCCGCGGGCCGACGTCGTGCGAGCGTCTCGCGAAGCGGTTAATAGTACAGATCGGGCTCGCGGACCGATTATGGGAGATGGTTGTAATGGCAGAACCAGACCTGCATGTCGAAGAAAGCGGTCGCCCGCTGCTGACGAGACACGCGCGGCCCCGCCGAGCGAACGCAGGGAGTTCTTCGGATGTTTTTGCACTTCAAGATCGGGACTACGTTTACCCTGATTCTGCTGCTCGTTTTCATCGGCGGGAGCGTAGTAAGCTGGTATTGGCTGTCCAATTCACTTCGGAAACGCGCCGAGCAGGAGGTCGTCCAACAGGCCGAGATCCTGCTCGAGACCATTGCTCGCAGTGCGGCTACACGAGCAACAAGGTCAATCGCTATCTCAAGCCGCTGCAAGCCGAGCACGATGACTTTCTGCGCGAGACGGCACCGAGCTACTCGGCCAACACGGTCTTCGAGAACCTGCGCCAGAAGGAGGAGGCGGAGCACGGCCGGGCGCCACTTTCCCAATCGACGCCGAACCGAGAGAATACGAGTGTATGAAGCGGCCTCGAAAGAAATGGTGGCGCCGGCGGCGTGTGTGGCTTCTCGCCGCGTTGCTGGCCGTTTTGGGCGGGACTTACGCGTACAACACGCGCCCCGCACGGCTTCGCAGGGAAGTGCGCCGCGCGCTCTCGATTCTGCGTTACACCGACTGCCGGATCGGCGAAATCTCGTTCACGCCGTGGAGCGGTCTCGAACTGCACGATCTGGAGCTCGCGCTCACGCGCGAGTCGCCGCTCTTCGACGCAACGGCTCCGTCCGGCCCACCGCCGCTGCGGGTCGCGTACGCGCGGGTGCGTTGCGACATGTGGGCGTTGCTGAGGGGGCGGGTGCGCCCGAGGGAGTTCGTCCTGCGCGACGCCGAGATCGCGGTGGTGCGCGACATGACCAATGGCGCGTCGAATTGGCAATTCCTCGCGCCGGATTCCGCTTTGGGTCGGGACGGTCCCTCGAAGATGTCCAGCGATGTGCAGCTCACGCTTTCCAACGCGGACGTGCGTCTGTGGGCGGTCGAGCAGGGCCGGCTACGCCTGGTGCGACGCTGGATGCTGGACGTCCGGGGAAGCATTCACGCGAGTGAAACCGGGCCGGAGCTGACACTGCGGCTCGAGAATTCCAGTCCCGCCGTCGCCGGTCCGGTGGACGAGGCGGACCCGGAGGGAAAGGTCCTTGCGGAATTGCGCTGGACGGCGGCGGCGGGATCCCCCACGACGCCGTCCGAGCCCGGCGACGGCGCGGAATCGCGGGAACGGTCGCATGTCGCGCGCGGCCGGCTCGAGGCCCGGCTCCACTGGGTCGACGTGCAAACGGTCTCGTTGCTGGTCCCCCAAGCCCTCGCATCCGCTTTCGCCGATTTCAATCTAACGGGCCAGGCCCGCATCGATCGGCTGGTTCTCAGCGGCGACGTGATCGAGGACGCGCGCATCCGCTTTGCCGATTTCGGCCTGACAATCCCGGTCGAGGCGGACTTGCCCGACGGACGCCCGTTTCCGAACGCCGACCGATTCCTGCGACTCACTGATGCGAGCGGCGAGCTCGTCGTGGAATCCGGCCGGCCCACGTTGACCGTTTCCGGCCGGATGAACGGCTCGGCGACACGCCTGACCTTCGCCGCGCGGCCGGCGGCGGGCGACGATGCGACGAAACCCGGCGTGGCCGGGCTGCAAGCGATCGGTTCCTGGCCCTTCGAGGCCGAGCTCGCGATCGACGAATTTGAGTTCCCCAACTACGAAGAGCGACTGGCGTTCGTGAAATCCGAGCGACTGCCGCGGGCCGTGCAGCAGTTCTTCGACAACTATCGGCCGCGCGGCCGTTGCAACGTGCGAATGCGAATCGTTCGGAACCCGCGGGCGGACGGTCCGAAAGACGGTGCGTCCGTGCCCGTTGTCAGCGGATCGATTGAGCCGCTGGGTGCGTCGTGCCGGTACTTCCGCTTTCCCTATGAGGTTTACGACGTTCACGGGTTCTTTCGCTTCATCGAGGGCGCCCTGGTTTTTGACGGGCTCCACGGGCGGCACGGTTCGGCGCGGATTCGCGCCGACGGGCGAATCGAGCACACCAAGCCTTGGGCCGCTATCGACCTGACGGTGCGCGGCGAGTCGGTCCCGCTGGATGCGGAGCTTTACGCCGCTCTGCCCGCAAGTTTCCGCCGGCTGTGGCAACAAGCCGCGCCGATCGGCTTGGTGAACATCGAAACCCGCATCCGTCGCGACGAGGGCACACCCGCGAGCGGTCGGCTGCCGGTGCGCGTGACGGTGGACACCGAACTGCTGGGCGGCAGCGTCGCGGCGGGGGAGGTCCGCCGATTGACGGGCGCGACGGGTCGAATCTCGATCGCCGACCGCGTGGTGACCGTACACGATTTGCAGGGTTTTCTGGGAAGTGCCCAAGCGAAGCTGGCGGGCACGATCACGGGCGGGCAGGAGGCGGGTGGCCCGCTGGTCGACTTGCGCGTGGATATCGCCGACATCGCGTTTGCCCGCGAAGCGACTCTTCCCGCGTTCTTGTCCGCCCCGTCCGAGCCGGCCTCCGAAGTCGCGTCGTCTGATCACAGCAACCCGGAGCGGTCCGCCGTGATCAGTCTGCGCGGCGTGGCCGATGTGATCGGTCACGTGCAGGATGCCGAGGGACTCGGCGGCGGCCAATACTCGGTCCACATCAAGGACGGCGTATTGAGCGGCTTCGACGCCCAAAACCCGTGGCCCAACGTGCGCGGATGGATCGTAATGGGGGGAACCGAACAGCGCATTGTGTCCTTCGCCGCCGGCCGGGATGACGCGTGGCTCGAAGTCTCCGGCACACTTCCCGACCGGCTCGACCCAAACAAGCCGATCTCGCTTTCCATCCGGTCCGGACACTCGGCCATGGACGAGCTCTTGCGGAGCATCGTTCCACCGCGCTGGGCGCGGAGCAGCGACGCGCTGGGATTGAGCGGCGAAGGCTGGCTGTCGGTGGAGCTGCGCCCCGCCGCCGGGCAGCCGAGTTCGCAAGCCGTGGAAGTCCGTCTCGAATCCGCGAGACTGAAACCCGGCCCGCTGCCGCTCGACCTGCGCGACGCGCGGCTTCATGCGACGATCGACTCCGCCGGGTTCGAGCTGCACCAGGCAGACGCGGAATACGGCGAGAGCGGTCGGATCCACATGAGCGGTCGCGGAGGATGGTCGAAGGAGAGCCG
>JACZRH010000337.1:0-3939 GCA_022574815.1 Planctomycetota bacterium
GCCCATACTCATGCCGCCCTCTGGGCACATAGCGGGCATCTGGTCGCGCAACGACGACACCCGCGGCGTACATAAGGCGCCGGCAAACGAGGTCGTAGGCGGCGCGATAGACGTCGAAATGCAGATCACCAAGGGCGAGCAGGACGGCCTGAACCCGGCGGGCATCAACTGCATACGAGCCTTCCCCGGCAGGGGCATTCGCGTGTGGGGCGCCCGAACGCTTTCCAGCGACCCGTCCTGGCGATACATCAACGTTCGACGCCTCTTCAACATGGTGGAGAAGTCCATCGAGGGCGGAACGCAGTGGGTGGTCTTCGAGCCCAACTCGCCGGAGACCTGGGCCCGCGTGGTCGCCAGCGTAACGGCTTTTTTGCATACACAATGGCGCGACGGGGCCCTGTTGGGACGACGCCCGGAGGACTCCTTCTTCGTCCGCTGCGACGAGTCGACCATGACCGTCGACGACATTCAGAACGGCCGTTTGATCTGCAATATCGGCGTGGCGATCGTCCGGCCGGCTGAATTCGTCATCTTCCGCATCGAGCAGATTGCCGGGCTGGGTGTGACCTCGTAGGCCTCGGTGGCGTGATTCGAAAGGAATGCCATGGCTACGGAACGTGAAAACAAAAACCCGTACAGCGGGTTCAATTTCATCGTCTCGATCGACGGCGAGACGGTGGCGGCTTTTCAGGAGGTTTCCGGACTCGACTCGGAAAATACGCCGATCGAGTACCGCGAGGGCGCCGACGCGATGAACACCGTCCGCAAGCTTCCGGGCCTCGAGAAGTACCCAAACTTGACGCTGCAACGCGGCATGACCGGCAGCTTGTTCCTTTGGGAATGGCGCAAGGAGGTGCGCGACGGCGGATCAGCGTTTCCGCCCGTGCGCGACGTCGTGATCGATCTGCAAGACGAGCAGCACCAGAGCGTCTACAAGTGGACGCTGACCAACGCGTGGTGCTGCAAGCTCACCGGGCCGTCGCTCAATGCAAAGGGCGATGAGATCGCCATCGAGACGATGGAGTTGGCGTATGACCGCCTCGACATTGAATAGTGCGGTTTCCGCCTTCTCCGTCCCGGGCGTGTATGAGTTACCGCGTCCCCGACCCGCTGCCCAGCTTCCCATCCGCACGGACGTGGCGGGGTTTGTCGGTTTCGAGCCGCGGGTTCGCGAAGGCACCACGCCGTCGACGCTGATCGGGGCGACACCGACCGGACACATCTTCCGCATCGACGTGGCGACGTTCCAGGTCGAGATCCGGGGCCGCTCGGTGTGGGTCCCGGGCCGGCGCGATGTCGTCGTCTCGGCGGACCCCGCGACGACGTTGATCGCCGATAAGGAAACGACCGTTTTCGCGATCGCGGTGGCGACGCGTTACGGCACGTCGCACCTGGTCATCACGCGCTCGACGACCACGCCGAATGCGGCGCCCAGCGACGATGAGGTGCGGACCGAAGTCCTGGCGCGTTTCGCGGACGAAAAAAAAAGAGATCGTCACGATCGTAAAGCGCCTGACGGCGCCGAACACGACTGGCTTCGCATCGCCGATGTGCGCTTTGAGCGCGAGGGCAGACAGATCTGGACGACCGCTCATCCGGCGCTCACCGTTACCCGCTGCGATGAATGGCGGGATTACCTGCGCGCGTTCGGTGGGTTCATCGGTTTCGAACCGCACGTGCGCGCCGGCTCTCTACCGTCCACGCTGACCGGCTCGCCGCCCACGGGGCACGCCTTCCGCGTCGACGTCGATACGTTCCAAGTCGAAATCGCAGGCCGGACGGTATGGGTTCCGGGTGGACGCGGGATCATCGTCTCGGAGGATCCTGCGGCCCCCCTCCTGACCACCGATGGCAGCCGGATTGTCTTCGCCATCGTGGTCGCCGTTCGGCTGGGAACGCCGCTTTTGGTTTTCGCGCATTCGACGACCACGCCAACCGCCGCCCCGACTGATGACGAAGTGAGCGCCGCGGTTGCCGCGAGCGCTTGGCTCCGAATCGCGAATGTGTACTACGAGCGCCGGGGTGAACAAGTCGAGACGACGATCTTCCCCATAGCGAGCGATCACCGGTGCAGCGCGGGTCAGCCATCCACGTTGGCGTTTGCCGAAGCGATCGAGGAAGGAACCTATTTGGCCTCGGCCGTGCGCGCGTTCTTCGCCAACGGCGGAGGCCGGTGTTACGTAGTGACGGTGCGCCGCCCAGTGCTGGTCGAGTCGAACACCAAACGGCTCGAGTTGGCCCGGCTTGAGATGATCGGTAGCGCGGGGTCGAGCCTGGAGCAGGCAACCGGGCTGGAGAGGCTGTTGCTCATCGAAGAGGTGGCGATCGTTGATCTTCCGGACCTTCACTCGCGCCGAGTGTCGGTGCCCCACGATTCGTTCCGCATGCCGCCGAGCGAACGGGACGTGAGCTTCGCGGATTGCCCGCCCGCCGCCGCGCCGTCGTCGGCTCTTGCGGAACGTGCCGTCGAGATCTCCGAACCGCTCTGGCCGTCCGACCGCATCTTCGACACGCAGCGTGACCTCGTCACGCGCTGCATGCCGCTACGGTGGCGCGTTCTGGCGCTGCTTTCTCCCCCGATAGAGCTGGGGACCTCGGGCCTTTACGAGCAGCCGAGCGTCGAGGATGCGGAAGCGTGGCGGGACCGGTTCCTCCAGGATGCCACGCTGGGCTCCGGGGATGACAGCGAGGCGCACCGGCTCTCGTGTGCGGCGATGTACTTCCCGTGGGTCCAGGTGCAGGAGGGCTTGGATGCGCCGTTGAAGCTGCTACCGCCGACGCCGTTTGCCGCGGGGGTAATGGCCCGCCGCGACCTAGCCCGCGGACCGCACGTGGCTCCGGCCAATGAGCCGCTGGTTTCGGTGATCGCCCTTTCCCCGGCGCTGTCGGACGAGCAGCTCGGTCGCCTGTATGAGCCGCCGGCCGACACGAATGGGTCGGAAGTTCCCGGCATCAACGCATTTCGCGCGACACCCGGCCGGGGCGTGCTTGTCTGGGGTGCGCGCACACTCTCGACCGACAAATGGCTGCGTTACGTCCCGGTGCGTCGCTGCCTGTCGTCGATCGAGCGCCGCTGCAAAGTGGGCCTTGACGCCATGGTCTTTGAGCCGAATTCGCCCATCACCTGGGCGCAGACCACACAGCTCGTTCTGGGTGTCTTGCACGCAGTCTACGAGGGCGGCGGGTTGCGCGGGGCGACGCCCGCGGAAGCGTTCTACGTCCGTTGCGATGAGACGGTCAACCCTTCGGAAAGCGTCCAAGCCGGAATTCTGAACTGCGAGGTGGGTGTCGCGATCGCGGCCCCGGCGGAGTTCATCGTCTTCCAACTCGGGCGTCAAGAGGGCGTCACGGAGATCACGGAGTAGGCATGCCATTAATGAACCCCGTTCCCGGTTTCGACTTCAACGTCCTGCTCATGGACGCCGAGCCGCTGCCGTCCACCACCGGCGGCCTGGCGACGGCCGCGTTGGGGGCCGGAATCAGCCTGGCCAAAACCGCGCTGTTCGGCGCCTTTTCATCCGTGAGCGGGCTCAATGCCGAGATGGAGATCGAGGAATACCGCGAGGGCGGACGCAATACCGATCCGCACAAATTCGTCAAGTGGGCCAAGTACCCCAACCTTGTGTTCAAGCGCGGCGTTACTTTCAACAGCGACATTTGGGACTGGTACTACACCACGCTGCACGGTACCGAGCCGATCACCCGCAAGAACGGGCTGATCCTGCTCACCGATCGCGGCGGCGCGATCTCCTCGGCCAGCGGGGGACCCAGCCCCCTCGGTCCGCCGCTGGACGATCGCCTGCCCGTGGCGGCGTGGTGGTTCCGCAACGGGCTGCCGGAACGACTCGAAGGCCCCGGTCTCGACGCCAAGACGGACGAGATCGCGATAGAGACACTCGAGATAGCTCACGAAGGAATCGACCGGCTGGGCCCGGGCCT
>JACZRH010000337.1:3949-4626 GCA_022574815.1 Planctomycetota bacterium
GGTTGGCTTGTAGGAGCAGATGGATGGCTTTGATCAAGGCGAGATTAGTGAACGTCTCCGTCTCTCCGGCCGAGTCCACCGACGTGCTGTTCAACCCCACCGAGTACGGGATCGATCGCGGCGCGAATTACGCCGAGCTGGCCGCGCCGGGATTGAGCACCCCGATTCTCCAGTTTGTCCGGGGCGAATCGCAGTCGCTGAATGTCGAACTGTTCCTGGACGGTACCGACAATCGCGAATCCGTATACAAGGCCATGGAAAAGATCCGCAAATTCGTGACGATCGACGAGGATCTTCACGTCCCGCCCGTGTGCCAGTTCCAGTGGGGCGACGTGACCTTCCAGGGCGTGGTGACCAAGCTCAACGAAAAGTTCCAGCTTTTCGACGAGGCCGGGAAAATACTGCGGGCCCGGCTGACCCTGACGATCAAGAGCTATGAATCGGTCGAGGCCCAACTGAGCAGTATCCCCCGTTTGAGCCCGGACCGCACGCGCGTGCGGGTCTTTCGCCAGGGCGAGTCGCTGCAACAGATCGCCGCGGAAAGCTACGGAAACCCGGGTTTGTGGCGGTTGATCGCCGCGGCGATTTCGTACTTGCGCGGACGGGCGAAGTTGCCCGGATGACGTTCGGCGCGGTGGAACGGGTCGAGCAGGTGATCGAGTCGATCGGTGAGCTAA
>JACZRH010000049.1 GCA_022574815.1 Planctomycetota bacterium
AGACGACCCTCGCCGGAAGGGGATACCTAAAGCTCCTTCGCACGGCACGCGCGCGGGGTTACGTGATCCACATCGCCTATCTGTGGCTCCAAAGCGTCGAACTTGCCTGCTCGAGAGTTGGCCGCCGAGTTGCGCGAGCAGTCGCGCGAAGGTCGTACCGAGAGTGAACACGCCGCGGGCGAGCAAGAACAGCTCGAGCGGGAGACGCGCGCCGCGGCCCAAAGTCTCGACGATATGGAGAAGCCCAAAGCCGATCGACGCTCGGCCGACGCGGTCCGCGCGGCGTCCCAAGCGGCCCGGGACGCCGCCGACGCGATGGGCGAAGCCGCCCGGGGGCTCCGTGGCTCCGAAAGCGAGAAAGCCGAGCAGGCCCAAAAGCGCGCCGAAGAGGAGCTGCGCCGCGCCGTCAAGCGCTTGCGCGAACAGGCCGAGCGCCTCGCCGTCGAGGATCGGTTGCGAAAGATCGAGCGTCTGCAGCGCGACGCCGAGCGGGACGCCGCGGAGCTCGAGCGCGAAATGACCCCGGGCAAGAACAAGCCCCAAACGCCGCACGCCCAAAAGGCCGTCGGCGGGGCGCGCGGTCACATGCAAAAGGCGGCCGACGATTTGGGAGAGCAGCAGCCCGAAGAAGCGCAGCCCCAACAAGAGCAAGCGCTCGAGCAGTTGCAGGAAGCGCTGAACGAGCTCGAAGACGTCTTGCGCCAGGTTCGGCGGGAAGAGCTCGAGGAAACGCTCACGGCGCTTGAGGCCCGCTTTCGGAGCATGCTCACGCGCGAGGAGCGGGTGCGCGAAACGGTCGCGACCCTCGCGGCCCGGGACGCGGAGAAGTGGGGCCGCGTCGAGGAGATGCGCCTCGCTGAAGCCGTGGAGACCCAGCAACAACTCGTCCAGGATTGCGAAGCGACCCTGCGCATCCTGCTCGACGAAGGCACCACGGTGATCCTGCCGCAAATCGTGAGGCAACTGGCCGCCGACATGCGCCACGCGGCGGAATTGGCCGCGAGTTCGGATCGGCTCGCGGATGCGTCGGTGTCCGAGCAAACGCGGCGCGTGCTCGACGAAATCATCGAGGTGTTGCGCGAAATCGTCGATGCCATCGAGCAGAAACGCGACCAGATCCAGGAGTCGCAGCAGGGCAATCCGCAGCAACCGCCGCAAGGGCAGTCGGGCGAAGCGCTCCTGCCGGGATCGGCGGAGTTGAAGCTGCTGCGGTCGGCGCAGCTCCGTCTCAACCGCGCGACGAGCGATCTGGCGGAGAGCGCGACTGCGAAGGACGACCCGCGCCGCGCGGCCCGGCTGAGGCAGCTCGCGGACCGGCAGCGCCAGCTCTCGGACCTGGCTCGACGGATGCACGAGAAGGAGTGAGCGTGCCGCGACCGATTGCCCATATCGTTGCCCGCTGTTCGTGCGTCTCGGCGCTCGTGTGTTCGGCGATTTCCCGTCGAGCGTCGCGCCAGCTCGTCTTCTTGTTTTCGATAGGGTTCGTGGTCGCCGGTGCGTCCGCGCAGAGCCTGGCTCCAAGCCGCATCGCGCAGCTTAACGAGGCGTTTCTGAAACATCTGGACACGTTTGACGACGACTCGGCACTGGCGGTCGCCGCGGTCCGCCGCGGGTGGCAAGAGACCTATCGCGAGCAGTCGCCGGAGAGTTTCGTGCCCGATGCGCTCGCCGTGCTCTACCCGGCGTACCGTGAGGCGCTGCAAGCCTTCGACCGCGGCAAGCCCGAGCGGGTGATCCGCCTGCTCTCGCCGTTGCGAGCGCACAAGGACCCTTTTCTCGCAGCCGGGGCCGCGTATTTTCATTCTCGCGCGTTGGTCGATCGATCCATGCTCGAGGAGAGTCAGGCCCTGTTGCGCGACGTGACCGCCGCGCCTCGGACGATCGAGCGGTTCACGCCCTACGCGCCGCACCTGTGGTTCATGAAGGGCTATTGCGAGTCGAGCAACCTGGATTTCGAGGCGGCCGCGAAGTCGCTGCGCGATCTGAGCACGCGCTTCCGCGGCATGCCCGAGGCGATCAAGATCGGCGCCCGCCAGTTGCAGCTCGCGCTCGAGCGCCGCAAGCAGGGGACACTCGACGAGGTCTCGGAGTTGATGGACTACGCGGCGACGCGCCTCAAAGTGACCGATACCCGCAAGAAGGTCCGCGGCCGGCAAAGCGACGTCATCGCGCTGCTCGACAAACTGATCGAGGAGACCGAGCAGCGCGAGAAACAGCAGCAGCAACAGGGCGGCGGCTCGAGCCGGCGCGACGGGCGGCAGAGCGGATCGCCGCGGGGGGGCCGCGATCAATCGAGCACCCCCGGCGGCGCGGGGCGCATCGGCGACCTGCACGACGCGCCCCAGGCCAACCCCGGCGAGATGTGGGGCAAGCTCCCGCCGTCCGAGCGCGAGGCGATCCTCCAGTCGCTGCGCGAGCGATTCCCCTCGCGCTACAGGCAGTTGGTCGAGCAATACTACCGTTCGCTGGCGGAGCAGAAGTAGATGAGCCGGTTTGGACAAGCCGAGGCCGCATTCGCGGGCGGGGTCTCGATGGCTCCCTCACGAGCGGCGCGGCTTGCGCTGTGCGGCGTGTCGGTTCTGCTTGTGAGTTCGTTGGCCGCGGCGCTTGACGTCGAAGTGAAGCGGCTGGACGGCCGGGTCTTCCGTGGGAAGCTTGCCGAGCTCACGCCGCGCATCGTGGTCGAAACGCCGGAGGGCAGCGCTTCCTTCGAGTTTGCCGACATTCTCTGGCTGCGACCGCTGAACGCGGGCGGTCCGGTCGGCGAGCTGCCGGCGGCGGGGCCGCTGCGGTTCCTGCTGGCCGACGGCTCCTCGTTCACCGGGCGGATCCAGGATGCGGGCGAGCGCGACTTCGGTGTCCGGTTCGGCCCGGATCGCACGGCTCGGCTCGAAGCGTCGATGCTGCGTGCAATCTTCTCGACCGACGCGGCCGGGGACGCGCTCGGCGAAGTGTTGCGGGCCGTGCGCGAACGGGCCACTGCGTCGCGTTCGAGATTCGCCGCGGCGCCGGCCAAAGACGTCGCCGTCCTGCGCCGCAAGCAGGGGCCGCTCGTGTTGGAGGGGGCGCTGCGGCGGATCGAGGTGACGCGCGTGCGCTTCGTGTGGAATGAGCGCGACCTGCCGATGAAGTGGTCGCAACTTGCCGGCGTGGTCTTCGGGCGCCCTTCGCCGCGGAGGCCGTCGTGCAGGGTTTTCTTGCGCGGCGACGAGGTCTTCGCGGGTCGTATCGTCGGCGGATCGCCCGAATCGCTCGTGCTGCGCTCCGCGATCCTGGGCGAGTTGACGCTGCCGTGGAGCCGAGTCGAGCGCATCGAGTCGCATAGCGACCGGCTCGTCTTCCTGTCCGACCTCGCGCCCAGTGGCTACGAGTTCGAGCCCTTCTTCGAGAAACGCTGGGAGTTCACGGTCGACGCAAGCCTGACGGGCCGGCCCTTGCGGCTCGGCGGGCGGGTCTATGCCAAGGGCGTCGCGCTGCACAGTCGCGCGACGATCGTGTACGACATCGCCGGCGCGTTCCAGCAGTTTGCCGCCTCGGCCGGCATTCTGGACGAGATGGGCACCCGTGGAAACGTCGCGATGCGCGTGCTCGGCGACGGCAAGCTGCTGTGGGAGGGCGAGGACATTCGCGGCGGGCAGTCGCCGCGCGAGGTCGTCGTGAGCATCGCCGGTGTCGAGCGTCTGACGTTGCAGGTGGATTTCGGCGAGGACCTCGACCTTTCCGATCATGCCTGCTGGGCCGATGCGCGGCTGATCCGCTGAACAGGAATCACGGTCGAGCGATGACGAAGACCGCAAAGCCGCAACCTCATTGCACGTTGTCCGACCGGCCGAACGATTGTGGCCGAAGCCGCCGGACATTCCATCGCTGCGTCGCCAGTGCGGTCGTAGTCGCCCTTTTCACGGTGTGGGCAACGGCCCAGCCGCGAGGCGAGGACGACTACGCCGCGGCGCTCGCCATCGTGCGGGCTGATGAGGCCCGTCGCGTCGCGGTGTTCGAGCGGGCTTCTCGGGCGGTCGTGTGCATCTTCGGCGACCGGGTCCGCAGCGGCGGGGGCAGCGGAGTGGTGATCGACGAGCAGGGGTACGGCCTGACCAATTTTCATGTCGTGGCCTCGTTTCTCGAATCGCGGCAGGGCTTCGGCGGCTTGGCGGACGGCAAGCTCTACCCGCTCACCGTGCTCGGCATCGACCCCGGCGGCGACATCGCGATGTTCAAGCTCTCCGGAAAGCCACGCTTCGACTTCGCGCCCCTGGCAGATTCCGATGCGCTGCGGGTCGGGCAATGGGTCGCGGCGATGGGCAACCCCTTCCTGCTCGCCGAGGACTTCACCCCGACCATTACGCTGGGCATCATCAGCGGCTTGCACCGCTACCAGGAAGGCCAGGGCGCGACGGGCAGCCTGCTCGAGTACGCCGATTGCATTCAGGTGTCCACGTCGATCAATCCCGGGAACTCGGGCGGGCCGCTGTTCGACATGCGCGGGCGCGTGATCGGCATCAACGGGCGCGCGTCGTTCGAGGACGAGGAGCGCGGCCGCGTTAATGTCGGGCTCGGCTACGCCGTCAGCATCAACCAGGTCAAGCGGTTCATGCCCGGATTGCGGGCCGGGCGATTGACCGAGCACGGGACGCTCGGCGCGACGGTGCAACTCGCCGGCCATGACCTGATCGTCAATGCGATCCAAGCGCTCTCGCCGGCCGAGCAGGCCGGGGTAAAGCTGGGCGACGAGCTGTGCTACGTCGCCGGCCGCCGCGTGCGAACTCCCAACGAGTTCAACAACATCCTCGCCACGCTCCCGGCGGATTGGCCGGTCCGGCTCGTGTTGCGGCGCAGCGAGCAGTGGGTCGCGCTCCACGCGCGGCTGGAGCGGCTGCCGGTCGCGCTCCAGCAGCCGTTCATCCCGGACATGGGCGTGAATCACGCCGCGATTGAGCGACAATTCGAGCGATTTCGCGGTACTTGCGGCCCGGCGCCGCGGGCCGGCTGGTCGATGGTCGAATGGCGCGGCCGGCTGAGCAGTTCGCAGGAAACCGAAGAGCCGGCGGCGGAGATTGCGGTACAACAACATGCATCGGGGTTGATCTACGTGACGCGGGGCGGCACGGTCGTCAGCTTTCAGATCGGAGCGGAGCCTCCGGCCATCGGCGCGGACGCGGTGATACCGTTTTGGCGCGATCCACGCTTCTGGTACGAGTGGCACCATTTGACGGCGCCTCTGTTCGCAGCTCCCGAGCTCGATTTCGACTGGGAGATGCTCGTCGCCGACGAAGCGGAGGGCCGCATCGTGTCCGTGGTCGAGCGGCGCCTGCCGAGCGGTGCGCGAATACGCTGGAAGTTCGACGCCGAGACCGATGCGCTGGTGGAAATCGTGCTTGGAAACAGGCCGAAACGTGAAACCGCGAAATGGACGCTCGAAGAATCACGATCGACGAACGGCTGCTCGTGCTGGCCGCACGTTTGGCGGCGAACGAGCACGGACGGCACCGTGGAGGTCCGAATCGACGTGATCGAGCGAATTGACCTCGCGGGCCAAGGTGATCGCGAGCGTGATGCGTGAGACTTCGCCTGCGTGAAGCTGCGCTGCTCATAGCCGCTTGCGCGGGACCGGCGTCGCGCGCGCTGGACACCGACGAAGCGAACACGAGCGGCCCCTTCGGCCGCGCGATTGCCCACGCGCGAGCGCGGGTCGTCAAGGTCCACGGCGCGGGCTACGGCTCAGGCGTCGTCATCTCCGAGGACGGCGACATATTGACGACGGCCTCGGTGTTGTTGGAGGGCCGCTCGCTGCGGGTCGTGCTGCCCGACGGGCGCTCGCTTCCCGCGCGCGTCAGCCGGCGCGACGAGCGCCGGCAGTTGGCGTTGCTCAAGGTCGAGGCGCTCGAGCTGCCGCACTTCGAGCTGTCGAGCAGCGCGCACCTGCGGCCGGGTGATTGGCTCATCGCCGCCGCCAACCCGTTCAAGGTCGCCGCCGGCCCCGAGCCGGTGTCGGTCTCCGTCGGGGTCCTGACGGCGCGCACGAACCTCGACGCGCGGCGGCAGGCGCAGGACTTTCCCTACCGCGGCCCGGTCTTGTTGACCGACGTGTTGACGACGGCGCCCGGCAGCGCCGGCGGGGCACTGGTCGATATCGAAGGCAATCTGGTCGGCCTGATCGGTAAGCGCGTGATCAGCAAGCGCACCAATACGTGGCTCAACTACGCGCTTCCGGTCGAGGAGCTCCGGGCGTTTCTCGCTCCACAGGAGCACCGCAGCGACCCCGTAGCGGCCGCCGCCGTCGATCCCAGGGAGTGGGCCGTGACGGACCTGGGCCTTCGGCTGCTGGACTTCGGCGCGCGGGATCGACCTGCCTACGTGGAGCGGGTCCGGGCCGAGTCACCCGCGAGCCGCGCCGGAATCAAGCCGAACGATCTGGTCATGACCGTTAACGGCGAGCGCGCCGGAACCTGCGCCGCGTTTTATGCCGCCTTGCGCAAGGTGCCCGCGGGCGAGCGGATTCGCCTGGTCATTAAGCGAGGGGAGGACGTGCGACCGATCGAGATCGATCCGGAGCCATCGACACCATGAATCGACGCGACCCGCGACCCGCGCTTTGCGATCCACCTGTTTCCAAACGACGGGGGGGCCAATCGCTCGCTATTTGCTTAGCGACGGCATTCGTGGCCGCACCGTCGGCGGACGCGCAGGCCACGAACGCCGATGCCAAGGTCACCCGCTTACAGCGTGCGCAACAGACGGTTTTCGGCGCGGCGCTCGAGGCCGTCGCTCCGTCGATCGTGAAAATCGAAACCATCGGCGGCGCGTTGCCGGTCGAAGTCAACCCGGAGGGGATCGCGGCGCCGCGCCCGGCGCGGCCCGGTTTTCGTCAGGCCGACGGACCGACGACCGGCGTGGTTTGGACGGCGGACGGCACCATTCTCACCAGCAGCTTCAACTTCGTGCGCGATCCGGCCATCATCACCGTGACGCTGCACGATGGCCGACGGTTCGTGGCGCGGCTCGTGGCTCGCGATCGGCCGGGGCGCCTCGCGCTGCTGAAGATCGACTGCGATGATCTTCCGGTCCCGCGTCGGGTCTCGCCGGCCGATCTGAGACCCGGGCAGTGGGCCCTGGCGGCCGGCTTCGGCTACGGCAGCCGGACGCCGGCCCTGTCGGTCGGGAACCTCAGCGCGCTGCACCGCATGAGCGGAACGGCGGTGCAAACCGACGCGAAGATCTCGCCGGCGAACTACGGCGGGCCATTGTTCGATATCGAGGGCCGCGTCATCGGGATCTGCGTGCCGCGGGCGGGCGACGGCGGCGAGGACGAGATCGCCGGCGTCGAGTGGTACGATTCTGGCACCGGTTTCGCCGTTCACGTGGATTTCATCGAGCTGCGTCTGCCGCGGCTGAGAAAGGGCAGCGACTTGCAGCGCGGGTTGATGGGCATCGTCGTGGACCGCCGCGATCCCGTGGTCGGCTCGCCTGACAACCCATCGCCCACCGGCGATCGGCGGCTCGGTCTGGCTATTCGGAGCGAGCCGCGCGGGCCGGCGGCGGACGCAGGTCTGCGCCCCGGCGACCAGATCCTGGAGGTGAACGGCGATCGGATCGAGCGGTGGATCGATCTGCGCCGAGCGCTAGCTCGCCGGGCCGCGGGCGATTCACTACTGGTGAAATACCGTCGCGGCGAGACGGTTGCGACGACGCGTCTGACGCTCGTGTCGGAGGCGGCGCTTGCGGCTGTTCCGACGTCGCAGCCGGGGTAGCTCATGGGGAGTTTGCCACAGAGCACACAGAGATCACAGAGAGAGGTAGGAAGGGGGAGGCCGGTCGCCGCCGATGTTTGTGCGGCGCGTTGCCACGGGGGCCGCACACGCCGAGAATAGCTCGGCCTCGCCGTGTCGCGGCGTGAGGTTGGAACGGAATGCAGATCGCCGGAGATTTCCTCGCGTGACCGTCGCACTCTTCGTCACTTGCGTGAGCGACACGTTCTGCCCGCGTGTCGGCGAGGCCGTGGTGCGCGTGCTGCGGCACTGCGGCTGCGACGTGCGCTTTCCTGCCCGGCAGACCTGCTGCGGGCAGCCGGCGTACAATAGCGGTTTTCACTCCGAGGCCGCCGAGCTCGCGCGGCGGATGATCGCGATCTTCGAGCCCTACGAATACGTCGTCACCCCGTCGGCGTCTTGCGCGATGATGGTGCGGCAGCATTATCCCCAACTCCTGGCGGACGAACCCGGGTGGCGCAAAGCGGCCGATCGTCTCGCGGCCAAGACGTATGAGTTCACTTCGTTTCTGCGCGAGGTGCCGGAGTTTGACGTGTCCGCAAACCTGCGGTTCAACGAGGCGGTCACGTTTCACTACCCCTGCCACGCCCGCGAGTTCTACAGCGCGCGCGACCTCGAGGCGTTGCTGTCGCGCGTCCCGGGCGTCGACCTGCGCACGCCGCGGCCCGTCGATCTTTGCTGCGGCTTCGGCGGCATTTTCGCGGTGGACCATGCCGAGATCAGCGGCGCGATGATGGGCGACAAGCTCGAATCGCTCTCGCAGACCGGCGCGGGCCTCGTAATTTGCGACGAGGGCGGCTGTGCTCTCAATCTCGCCGGCGGCGCCCACCGCCGCGGCACAAGTCTGCGATTTCGCCACATCGCCGAGTGCCTCGCCGAGTCGCTGGGGCTAATGGAGGCCGAGGAATGAGCGCGTCGACGCCGTTTCAACAGCGTGTGGCCGCCGCGGTCGCCGACAAACGCGTCGTGCGGGCGGTTCATCTGGCCACGCTGAAGAAGGTCGAGGCGCGCGAGGCGGGGATGGACCAGCTCCGCGACTTCGAGCAGATTCGTTCGCTCGCCGCACAGGTCAAGCAGCACACGCTCGACTATCTGCCGCGCTACCTCGAGCAATTCGTCGAACAAATCGAGGGCCGCGGCGGGGCGGTCCATTTCGCGCCCGACGCTGAGGCGGCGCGGCGCATCATCTGCGACATCGCCACGTCGCGCGGCCTGAAGCGGGTGGTCAAGTCCAAAAGCATGACCAGCGAGGAAATCCACCTGAACCAGGCGCTCGAGGCGGTCGGCCTGCGGCCGGTGGAGACCGACCTGGGGGAGTTCATCGTCCAGATCGATCACGACACGCCGAGCCATATCGTCACGCCGATCATTCACAAGGATCGCCGGCAGATCGCCCTTGCGATGCAGCGCGAGTTGGGCTGCGAATACACCGAGGATCCGACCGAGCTGACCATGATCGCGCGGCGTCACCTGCGGGAGATCTTTCGCAACTGCGACCTGGGCATCAGCGGCGTGAACTTCGGCGTGGCCGAGACGGGGACGCTGTGCATCTGCACGAATGAGGGCAACGGGCGGCTGACCGTTTCGCGCCCGCGCGTCCACGTGGCGTTGATGGGGATCGAGAAGGTCATTCCCCGCATGCGCGATCTGCCCGTCTTTTTGAAACTGCTGGCGCGGTCGAGCACCGGCCAGCCCCTGACCGTCTACACGACCCTGATCAGCGGGCCGAAGCGCCTTCAGGATGCCGACGGGCCCGAGGAACTGCACGTGGTCCTGATGGACGCCGGGCGCTCGGACATCTGGGCCGGCGAATTTCGCGAAGTGCTGCGCTGCATTCGCTGCGGCGCGTGCCTGAACGCCTGCCCGGTCTACCGCAACATCGGCGGACACGCGTACGGCAGCGTCTACCCCGGCCCGATCGGCGCCCTCCTGACGCCGCTCTTGCACCCGGCCGGCGGTCACGAAGAATTGCCGCGGGCCTCGAGCCTCTGCGGCGCATGCGGCGTGGCGTGCCCCGTGAAGATCGACATTCCCGATCTGCTGGTGCGGCTGCGCGCCCAAACGCACCGTTCGCATCCGCTTGCCAAGCGCGTCGCGATGCGCATGTGGCTCTGGGCGATGAAATCACCGCTGGTCTTTCGGCTGGGGCAACGCCTGTTGCGCGGCTTGCTGAAAGACGGCGGCGACGGCTGGGCCACCGACGGGCCGGGGCCGCTACGGGCGTGGACGCAGCCGCGCGACCTGCCGATTCCACCGAAGCGGAGCTTCCGTGCGATTTGGCAGGCCGAACTGAGCAATGAGGACAAGCGGGGCTGAAGCGATGAACTTGCAAGATTTCCTATCCTCGCTCACCAAGCGCGGCGGCGGTGATCGAGAACGAACGCCGCTGCCGGACGACCTTGAATCGGCCGTCCGGCAGGTCGACGGCAACGTCGATTTGATCGGGGTCTTCGCCGCATCGGCCGAAGCTGCCGGGGCACGCGTGCGGCGAACGTCCGGCGCCGATTGGCTCACAGCGATTGCCGGTATTTTGGGCGATCTCGATGCGACTCGGATTTGCACGCAAGCAGCGGAGGTCGGGTTCCTTTCGCGCGCCCGGTCGGCCGAGTTGAGCGAGCATTTGCGCGATTCGGGCATGACGGTCTCGACGGATACCGGCGACGATGAGCTCTTTTCGGCCGACGCTTCGATCACGGGAGTGAGCGCGGCGATCGCCGAAACGGGCACGGTCGTTTGCGAGTCGGGCCCGAACGCGGCCCGAGGAGCGTCGCTGATTCCGCCGGTTCACGTCGCCGTGGTGGGCGCGGCGCAGATCATCCCGGACCTGTGCGATTATTTCGAGCAACTGCCGGGCGGGCCGGAGCTGCCCGCGAACGTCAATCTCATCACCGGGCCGAGCAAGACGGCCGACATCGAAGGGACGCTCGTGACGGGCGTCCACGGGCCGGGCAAGCTTTTTATCGTGGTCGTGGCGACGGCGTCTTGAGGTACATTGTGATTCGGCCCGATGCGGGCGAGGGCGGCTGTGCCATAGGCGAGGTCCGGCGTTCGCGCGTGGGCAGGCGGTGTTTTCAGTCGGGATAGAAACGCACGCCGTTGACTTCGACGACCAACACCGTCGCGAGGTCCGGGACGTACACGGTTTCGAGATAGGCCGTTCCGTCGGGGAGGTAGCTTCCGCCGTCGAATCGGGCCACGAGCAGTCCGGCGCCTTCGTGCTCCCGCACGGATTGGACGTGGATCGGCCAGCGCCCGTTGAGCGGGATTCCGATCGTGCTCGCGAGGCCGACGACGGAGCCCTTGGCAAGATCAGGGCAGGGTCCCAGCCCCGGGGCGAGCCGCGCCAGCCGCGCCCATTGCTCGGCCGAGTTCACCTGCACGAGCCCCAACCGCGCCCCGAGTGGTCGAAACGCGTCGCCCAGCGCCGCGAGGTCGGACACGACGACGCGCGTCGGCGGACCCGTTCGCGCCGCAGCGGCTTCTTCGAGCGTTCGCAGGCTGACGGTCAGGATTTGCGGGCGGGCGCTGCAAGCACCAACCGTGAACAGCGCGACGAGCCCGGCGAACAGGAGTGTCCGCTCGGTATCGATCGGCGGTCGGACGAGACGGCCCGCGACGGCCCGTATAGGTGAACGTGCAGGGTCACAGTTCGGCTTGCGTTGCCGCTGGGGCACCTTTACTCTCCTGGGTTCGATTCGCGCATGCGCCCGCACTCCGGCCCATGTATCGACCAACCGAACCCCTCGCAGGAGTTTCGGAATGATTGTTGGCATACCCAAGGAGATTAAGTCCGACGAATACCGCGTCGCCATCGTTCCAGCGGGTGTGGAGCAGCTCAAGCGGGCGGGGCACACGGTCCTGGTGGAACGCGGCGCCGGCGTGGGTTCGGGGATCAAGGATGAGGATTATCAGGCTTTGGGGGCCGCGATCGTCGAAACGGCCGACGAGGTCTTTGCCGACGCCGAGCTGATCTGCAAGGTCAAGGAGCCGCTGGCGGTCGAGATCGAGCGGCTGCACGAGCGGCACACGGTCTTCACGTACTTTCACTTCGCGGCGAGTCGGGAGCTCACCGACGGGATCATTCAATCCGGTTGCACGGCGATCGCGTACGAGACGATCGAGGACGACGCTCGGCGGCTTCCGCTACTGGCGCCGATGAGCGAGGTCGCCGGGAAGATGAGCATCCAGGAGGGTGCCAAGTATCTCGAGAAGCCGATGGAAGGCCGCGGAATATTGCTGGGCGGCATCCCGGGGGTCGAGCCGGCGAACGTGCTGGTGCTCGGCGGGGGCATCGTCGGCAGTTGCGCGGCCAAGGTCGCATCGGGTCTCGGCGCGAACGTCTCGATCTTGGATATCGATCTGTACCGGTTGCGCTATCTCGATGACATGATGCCCGCCAACATCACAACCGTTTACAGCTCGCCGGAAGCGATTCGGCGGCATTTGGCCGAGGCGGACCTGGTGATCGGGGCCGTGTTGATACCGGGGGCGCGCTGTCCCACGCTGGTGCCGCGCGACTACCTGGCGCTGATGAAGCCCGGAGCGGTAATCGTCGACGTCGGTGTGGACCAGGGCGGGTGCTGCGAGACCACCAAGCCGACCACGCACGGCGATCCAACCTATGTTGTTGACGCGATCGTTCATTACGGCGTGGCGAACATGCCCGGGGCGGTCGGGCGGACGAGCACGTTCGGCCTGACCAACGCGACGATTCCGTACCTGCTGCGATTGGCGAACGAGGGCTGCGCCGCGGCGTGCGCGGCGGACGCGGGGCTCGCGCTCGGCGTCAACATATCCCGCGGCATCGTAACGAACAAGGGCGTAGCCGAGGCGTTCGGTCTGGTGCTCAAACCTTACGCCGCGTGAGGGGGCAGCGTTTGGCGAGCGGCCGATGTAAGAGTTTGGGTGAAGAAAAGGAGCGGACGCGACTGGTGGCAAAGCGCGCTGGACCGACTATCGTAGTGGCGCCCGGAACGAACGAGTGCGCGACCGCTGCTGTGTCGCCGTGTTTCCGAAAGCGATCCTGACGTTTTCAGGTGCAGGGAATCGGCCATGAAGAAGTGGATATTCCTGTTTCTCGCCTTCGCCGTCATCGCGGGAATCTACTACTGGGTTCGCCAGAACCTGCGGGTCAACCTGCCCTGGAACGAACCGAAGTTCGGCGTGGTGACGCGCGGGGACATCGAGGTGCCGATCACGGCGCCGGGGTTGATCGCGCCCAACAAGTGGATCGAAATAAAATCGAAGGCGTCCGGCGAGGTGATCGAGATCCTGATCGTGGAGGGCCAGTTCGTCAAAGCCGGCGACGTGCTGATTCGGCTGAAGAAGGACAACGAGGAGCGCAGCCGTGATCGCGCCCAGGCCGAGTTAGACCGCTTCAAAGCGATGAAGAAGCAGGCTGACGTCGGCGTCAAGGACGCGAGGGCGCGCGTGACGAGCGCCGAGGCCCGGCTCGTGGAGTTCCAAGAGCAGGGGCGCATCACCGAGGCGGAGCTGAAGCGTATCACGGACCTGCAGGATGACCTCAACATCCAGTTGACGCGCCAGGAAGCGATTAACGCCTCAGCGCGCCATGAAATGAACCTGGCCCAGCAAAAGGGGGCCGAGGCGGCCGTGAAGATCGCGAACTACGCCGTGGACACTGCGAAAGAGAACATTAAGGTTCAGCAATCCGGTGTGGACAGCGCGGAAAAGATGCTGGAAGACGCCGAGGAGCGGCTGCGCGAGACGGAGATCGTGTCCAAGTACGACGCGATCGTGACCGACGTGCTCGTCAACGTCAGCGAGGTGATTCAAGGCGGGCAGAGCACCTTTACGGGCGGCACGGTCGTGGCGCGGCTTGCGGATGTCTCGACCATCAAGGTCGTGGCTCGCGTGGACGAGGCCGACTACGGCCGCGTTCACGACGTTTCTCCGCTCGGCGCGCTGCCCGAAATGCCCAGTGGGGAGGCCATCGCCGCGCGGACGGCCGCGGACATCGAAACACGGTCCGGCAAGGTCAAAATCACGGTTGATGCGTTTCCCGACGACGTGTTCGAGGGCGTCATCGAGCGCGTCGAGCCGCATGGGCGCCTGAACCAGGGCTCGTCGGTCATTCAGTTCGACGTTCACGTGGTCATCACCGATTCCCAGCGGCACAAGCTCCCGCTCGGGCTACAGGCGCAGGTTGAGTTCACGGTCGAGAGCGTCAAGGACGCGTTGCGCGTACCGAGTGAAGCAGTCAAGAACTTCGAAGGCGAACGCGGCGTGTGGGTCGTGACCAAGCCGGATCCAGGCTCCACGGACAAGTATGGCAAGAGATTCATCCCCTACCGCTTCGGCGTGACCGACGGGGCGTACACGGAATTGATCGCCCCCGTCGGCTCGGCCAAGCCGCTCGAAGAGCAGCAGCGGGTCTACACGCGTCTGCCGCGGAAGCCGAACGAGGACAACTAGTTTTTCGAGGGTTGACAGCGGTTCGCGAATCGGCGACCGCTGTCTGCATCCGACCGCTCCGATGATCGCGGCGGTTACCCAACGCAGATTGAGGAGAGGTCGTCGGCGACGTGCCGTTCATCCGGATTCGAGGTCTGACCAAGCTCTATCGCATGGGCGAGTCGATCGTACGCGCGCTGGACGGCGTCGACCTGGACATCGAGCGGGGCGAGTTCGTCGCGATCACGGGGGCCTCGGGCAGCGGCAAGAGCACGATGATGCACCTGATCGGCTGCCTGGACCGCCCGACCGCCGGCACGTTTGTGTTCAGCGGCCGCGAGGTGGGCAGCCTCTCGGACCGCGAGCTGGCGGAGGTGCGCAACAAGCAGATCGGCTTCGTGTTCCAGACCTTTAACCTGATCAACCGGACCACGGCACTCGAGAACGTCGCGGTGCCTCTGTTTTATGCGCGGGTCACGCACACACGCGCCGCCGCGATGCGCGCCCTGGAGCGCGTGGGGCTCGGCCCGCGGGCGACACACAAACCGAGCGAGCTGTCCGGCGGCGAAAGGCAGCGCGTGGCAATCGCGCGGGCGATCGTCAACGACCCGCCCCTGCTGCTGGCCGATGAGCCGACCGGGAACCTCGATACGCGCACGGGCAAGCAGATCATGCAGATCTTCCGCGAGCTCAACGCCCAGGGTGTGACGATCGTCCTGGTCACGCACGAGTACGATGTCGCGATCCAGACGCGGCGGATCGTCCAGATGCGCGACGGGAAGATCGTGTCCGACCGCTTGACGGCGGACCTGCTCGACGACCACCAGGAACCTCACACGCCTCCGCGCGAGGCCGCGGACCCGGACAGCGTATCCGAGGCCGCTGAGCCCGCGGCGAACGATTCGGCACGGCCGGCTGCGATTCCCGCGGGCGTCTCGGATTCTGAACATCCGCCGAAGAATGTCGCCGCGGTCGGCTCGCCACGCTTGGCGCGGGGCGCGACGAGCGCCCTGGTTTGCGGCGTGTCGGCTCCGACAATGATCGCGATCGCGCTGCTGCTCGGAGTCCTCATCGAGCTGACGGGCTTCGACCGGGCGGCGCACAATCCGAAAAAGCTGCCGCCCGTCTCCGTCATACTATTGGGATGCGGTTCGTCTCTGGCGCTTCTGGTCGCCGTCGGGCTCGCGATCGCCGCAATCCTTTGGGGGCGCGGCGTGCTGCGCCGGGCACACGAGCAGCCGGGCGACTGGTCTGGGCTCGGGCGCGCGAAAGCCGCTCGGATACTCGGGTGGGCGACCGCGGCACTTCTCTTGCTCGGCCTGACCGTGAACATCGCCGGCTGCCTGTGGCGGGCGACGCACGCCGAGCTTTGACTCCGTCGAGCGGGGCGTTCGCTTTTTTTGGGATCCCGCAAGCTCTATGCTGCGTGTCCGGTCGGGGCTCGTTGCGTGCGATTGGCCAGCAGCAGTTCGCCAAGGAAGAGCGCGACGAGCAGGCCTGCAAGAAGAGGGCGCAGCGAACGTTCGGCGAGCCAGCGTGCCAGCATTCCGCTCGACTCGTATTCGCGGTCTTCCCCGGGCGCCTCGAGCGTGACGCGCTCTACCCCCAGTCGAGACTTCAGTAGATCGAGATCGGCGGTGCGGAGGTCGGATTCCTCCGCCGGCCAGTTGACCGCGTAGGTCGCGCTCGGAGAAGACTCGGCGGCCGTGGATATGGTATAGACGCCGGCGCGGTCGCTGGGCCAGGGTTCTCGCGGTACGCCGGCCCTGAGCCGAATCCATTTCGCGTCGGGCATGACCGTCGAGTCCGCCGAGACGCGCACCAGGCCGCGCTTCGGCAACGCCGTGAAAACGCGGGTCGAGCGCTGGCCGGCCATCAGCTCGCCTGAGCGGCCGGGCGTCCCGGTTGCCTCGGCGATCAGTTGGTGCAGCCAAGTGATTAGGGGCGCGGCGCGGATTCCCAGTTCGCTCCAAGCTGGATCGGGCGAGGTGGTCAGCAGTACGAGCCGGCCCTTCCCGATGCTCCTGGAGATGACGGCCGGCAAGTGGTCGGCATAGCGTGCCAGGATCGCGCACCCGTCGACCAGCGGGTCCAGTACGAGCCTGCGTCGGACCGCGCAGCGCGAAAACTCGCCGCGAAGGTCGTCCGGCGGCTCGTAGCCCGACCCAGGCTCCCACGCCAGGGTCGTCACCTCGTCGCTTCGCACGGTCGGCGGCGCGCCGCACAGCAGCATCCGCAGCTCGGGCCAGTCGCCGGCTTGCGGCTGCGAATCCGGCACGAGCAGCGCGGTCGCGCCATTCTCGATCCAACGCATGAGCGTCCGCTTCTGATCCATGGCGAGCTCGACTCCGGGCAAAACGAGCACCAGCACGGGAATCCGCGCAGTGCTATCCGAAGCGTTCGGATTCTCCGGTCCGCTCGTGACGTCCGCCGCGGTCGCGACACGCAGGTCCACAACTTGCCGTGCGGGCTCGAGCGCCTCGGGCGTGATGAGGTTGCGGAGAATCAGCGTGGTCAGGTCCGATTCCGCGGCGGCGGCGCTGCGTGTCAGGATCCAGACCGCCGGCCGATCTCCGGTCTCGAACGCGACGCTGCGCTGCTGGTCGAAGTCCATCCGGTCGGCCGGTTCGAGTCGCACGGTCACGGCGTGGCCGCCGGCGGCAAGCGGCGGCAGGAGCATCGTCACGTCGACATCGGTGTCGGACGCGACCCCGATCGGACCGAGCCGCTGGAGGACCGCACCGTCGCGTTCGGCGACGAGCCGGCACCGGCCGTCAAACGCGCTCGATCGAATCGTGACCCGGATGGGAATCAACGCCGTTTCCGAGTGGACTCGCGTGGGGCCGATTGCGGCGGTTAGCGCCAGGTTGGTCGGTCGCGGTGGTCGGACCGGGACGACGCGCACGAAAGTGTCTTCGAGGCCCGCCAGAATCGCAGGCGAAACGTCGCGCCAAGCGTGCTCCGCGTTGTCGGTGAACACGACAATTTGCCGTGACGATTGCTGCGCCGAGCGCAGGTGTTCGGCGGCCCGGCGCAGAGCGTGACCGAGCGGCGTAGCGTGGGGATCAGCCGCGCGGCGTCGCCGCAGGCGGGCCGCGACGTGTTGCGGTTCCGAGGAGACGGGCAAGGAGGCTTCGCCCGAATCAGCCCAGACCAAGCCGAAGCCAGATCCGGCCGGTTGGCGCGCGAAAGTGTCGAGCAGTTCCAGGGCTCGGTCGCGGGCGTCGTCGAACAGCGGCGTGTCGGTCTGGGCGCGGCGGTAGCTCATGCTGAGCGAGTCGTCGACCACGAGGATGCACGCAATTGGATCGTCTCCCAGGGTCGCACCGCCGCTTGGGGCGCACGTCGGCCCGGCGAGCAAGGCGGCGGCGACGGCGAGGAGCAACGCGCGGACCACTAGCAGCCAGAGGTTGCGCAAGCGGCTGGCGCGACGGCCCGAGAGCAGCGCAGGTTTCATCAAGGCCAGGGCCGGAAAACGCAGCCGCCGCGGACGCGGGCGCAGCACCAGATGGATCAGCACGGGCAGGGCGGCGGCGGCGGCGCCGGCCAGCAGGGCCGGGTTGGAAAAGGTCAGGCCGGTCGGCATCGTGGTCCTCGCGCGGCGCAGCATCTTCGCCTTGCGTCGGTGCGGCCGCGGCCGGCGGTAGTTTTTCCTGTACAGCGAACCATCCTACCGATACCCTACCGGGTAACGCGACATGCTCAACGCCCTTCGAAAACCATCTTGCTGAGGAACCATGAGTCTCGAGCCATTCAAGACCGCGCAGGGGAGTGACTATACCGGATGCCGGCAGCTCCTAATCTTTCTCGAGAACCAGGTTGGGCAGTTGTTGCGGCTGACGCGGGTTCTGGACGCCGAGGACGTACACATCCTCGGCATCACGGTCGAAGGGTCCATCGATTACGCGATCGTGCGGATGATCGTGGACGATCCGGACGCCGCCCGGCGGATGATCTCGGAAGCTCCCTTCGTGGTTACCGAGGCGGATGTGCTGGTAGTCGAGTTGCCGCCGGGGCACCGCGCGATCCTGGCCGTTTGCGCGGCGCTCATCTCGGGCGAGGTGAGCATCAACTACTCCTACCCGATGTTGGCGTCGCCGCGGCACGAGGCGGCACTTGCGATACAGGTGGACAACTTGTCCCAGGCCGTCGCCGTGCTCCATTCCAAGCGTTTTCAAATTCTCGATCAGTCCGATCTCTAGCCGCAACGCATGCGCACACCGCTGACACGCCCCGAGTTTCGTGCGTGGACGATGAGCGACGGGTATGCGGTACGCGGTAGGCTCTGGCCGCCACGCCGCAGCGATCCGACGCTGGGAATCGTCTACCTGCACGGGATTCAGTCGCACGGCGGGTGGTTCGAATGGTCGGCGTCCGTGCTCGCCCAATCGGGGCAGCCCGTGCTGCTGCCCGACCGGCGGGGCAGCGGTCTGAACGAGCAGGCTCGCGGCGATACGCCGTCGATGGAGCGCTGGCTGGCGGACATCGACGACCAATCACGTTGGCTCGCGGCCGAGTACGGTGTGGATCGGCTCGCACTGGTCGGCGTGAGTTGGGGCGGCAAGCCGGCGGTCGCGTGGGCGCTGCGCAATCCCGAGCGTGTCGAGCGCCTGCTGTTGATCGCACCGGGGCTCTTTCCAGCGGTCGGGCTCGATTTGGGCCGCAAGATTGGCGTCGGAGCGTCACTGCTGACGAACCCGCGCCGCACATATAAGATTCCGCTGGATGACTCGTCGCTGTTTACGGCCAATCCGACGGGGCGACGGTTCATCGACGAAGATCCGCTCAAGCTCTCGCGCGCGACGGCGCGCTTCCTGTACGCCTCGGCGCGCTTGGACCGCACCCTGACGCGCGCCCGGCCGAACTCGCTGTGCCCCCCGGTCACCCTCGCGCTCGCCGAGCGCGACCGGATCATCCGCAACGCCCCCACGTCGAAATGGCTGCGGCGGATTGTGCATTGCGCATTCGACGAGCGCCTGTTCAAGGGCGCGGAGCACACGCTCGAGTTCGAACCGGATACCGGCGGATTCGTGGAGTTGCTCACCACGTGGGTGCAAACGCCCGGCGTGTAGTCCGGCGCGGGACCGTGCATTCGCGGTGCAGAACTCGTCCCGCGGTGCTTTCACGGGCACGCCGGGAGAGGAAAAGGGGAGAGGAAAAGGTGTCAGGATGAATTTTGAGGATCCAAGAAATTCTTCCTGACACCTTTTCACTTTAGCACCTTTTCTTCCGCGTCCACGTAGGCACAGATGCAGTTACTCCCTCCGCCGACCAGGCAGTCGACGACGCCCTCGGAGCCCTTTTAGCCCCAGGAGCCCGGCGAAAATGCCCATCGCTGGCGGCATGATGCAGATACCGCATGGATTGGAGGCGGACGTCACCAGACTGGTGCTGTCCTGTTCAGCCGCGTCGGTCATGCCGGCACCCGGACAATCATTCGAGCCGCTCTCGGCCCAGGTCGGATCTGCATCATCTCCGCCAGGGTCGTTGCGCGACCCCAGAAACCCGTTGTTGCCCGCGGTAGAGAGATCGGCGACAACCTGCCCCGAGCCTTCGTCGAAGCTCCAGTACCCCACCAGCCCCGGGGAACCGGGGTCCACACCGTTGAGATAGACATCCTCGATTTCGGTCCCGCTCAGGGCCACGTTCCACATTGCGGGCTCAGCGATGAGGCCGGCGAGAAACCAGATTGGCGGCTCGATCCCGCCCGGAGGCGGACCGATTGTCCCGTGCGTGGAGCCAATGGTGAGAAACTGGAAGTTATTGGAAGAGGGAATGCCCGTCAGTTGGCAGGTCGTTACGACTTGACCATCAATGTAAAGAACCAATTCTCCCGCTGCGTCGCGCGTGCCGGCGACGTGATGCCATTCATCGTCCCCCACGAACCTGTCACCCGCGACGCACGAGGCCTGCGGCTGCCCCATACAGGTATTGGGATAGCAGAAGTTGTTCTCGCGCGCATCTTCCAGCATGATTTCGAGCAGGCCGTCCGGGCTGACGTATAGCTGCCAGGAAAGGTTAAATGAATTGTTGTCTTCGCCCCGTGCAATGATCGCCGCGCGACGTGTCGGCGTGGGAAGCTTGATCCGTGCCATGATCGTGAATGTCTCGGTCGGAAATGAACTGTCATACGGCACCATGACCCGGTCATCCACGCCGTCGAAACACAACTGCCCCTCCGCCGGCACGATCGGCGCCAGAAGCAACATTAACCCTATAGATAGCAGCGCTCGGTGAATCGTCGGTCCAGTTATGCGACGCGCTTTGCACGACAGCGACATTGAGCAACTCCTGCTTCTACATCCAACCGCCTCCCAAACCCGGTGGCGGTTCTAGCGGCGGCGCCCATTCCTACAGACAAACGATGGACCCGGCAGCTTATTGCCTGTCATCTCCCATCGTTGCACCTCAAGCCGGGAGCGCGCCCAGTGATCCGCTCGACTCAAGCGAGAACGACCTCTGCCGCCGTGACTCGCGTCGATTGGGCGGATCCAAGGAGCCGATCTGGCCTGGGCCGGCTGACTGCCCGACGCACGCGCCGAGTAAACCGAGCCCGAAGCGCGAGCGAGAGGGAAGAGGTTACAGGAAGAATTATGCAGGTCCAAGAACTTCTTCCTGACACCTTTTCTTTCTCCAATGTTTGACGCTCCCGGTAATAACTCTCAATAATTCTTTC
>JACZRH010000050.1 GCA_022574815.1 Planctomycetota bacterium
TGCATGAGATTCTAACCGATGCACGGACGTGTGACCACATCCCCCATCGACGCCGCGATCGTACTCAGATCCATATCCAATGCACGCTTCACACACAACGGACGGGCGCGCTTCAATCTCCGACCCGCATTTCGCTCAATCCGAAGTAACCACGCGTGCGCCCGCGGCATCCAAGGAATTGATCGGCGGACGGCCGTCGGGAAATGAGGAATCAAGACACCACGGAGGCATTCATGCCGCGTTTGAGCGTAGTGGATCCGGCCACGACGACGGGCCAGGTCAGGGAGATTTTCGACGGCCCGCTGAAGGGCAAGCACTTGAATATTTTCAAGGGTCTGGCGAATTCACCCGCGGCCCTGCAAGCGTACCTCGGCCTCAGCGGCGCTCTGAAAGACGGTCTGCTGACCGCGGCCGAGCGCGAGATCATCGCGCTGCAAGTCGGCCAGTCGAACGACTGCGGCTACTGCGTCGCGGCGCACACGGTCCTGGGCAAGATGGCCGGCTTGAGCGAGACGCAGACGGTCGAGGCCCGGCTGGGTAAGCCGTCCGACCCCCGGCACGCCGCCTTGGCGCGCTTCGTGACGGCCCTTAGCGAGAAGCGCGGGTTTGTCGATGACGCGGAGATTCAGACGTTTCGAGAGGCGGGCTTTAGCGATGGGCACGTCGTGGAAGTGATCGCGAATTTCGCACTGAATACGATGACGAACTATTTCAACCACGTGAACGATACGGAGATCGACTTTCCGGCGCCGCCGACATTGAACTGACCTCGCGGACGAACCGGGAGCCTTGCCCGCGAGATTGTGGCACCGGGCGGGGCGGCGCGTTTGATGGCCCGTCGGGTCGTTCCCGACGGGCAGGCCAAACACGCCGGCCCCGCCCAATTCTTGTTCCGTCGGCGTTTCCTTCGACAACTCCCTACTTCGTCTTTGCGGCCGGCCGTTGGGAGATTCACGTTGCGCGCGAGGCCGCTTCGTCGTCGATGAACACGGTGGGCTCGCCGCGTTGGACCGGATCCGGGCCGACGTGCGGCAGGCCCGCGTCGAGGACGATTGCGCCGACCAGCCCGCAGGCAGCGATCGAGGCGATGAAGCCCCTCAGGAGGGTGCGTTGGATTTGGGAGCGCGGGCCCATGACGGGGGGTATAGTACGATTCGCGGCGGCATGGTGGCCAGCCGGAAAAAACTACGTCCGCGTCAGACGATCCGGGGTTATACTGGCATGAGTCGGAGTAGCACAGTGACTTCGGAGCAGAACTTGTGAGCACAAAGACGCTCGTCACGGCGGATGAATTCGAGTCGATCGCCGAGCAGCTCGGCCCGTGTGAGCTGGTTCGAGGGGAGGTGCTGCGGATGTCGCCGGCAGGATTTGATCACGGTCGAATCTGCGCGAACGTAACATTCTTGTTGGAAGCGTGGGCGCGAAGAAGGGAATCGGGGCGCGTTCTCGCCGGTGAGGCCGGCATACTCACGGAGTCCGATCCCGATTCAGTGCGCGGCGCCGACGTGGCGTACATCTCCTACGAGCGTTTGCCGCGCGGCAGCGAGCCGAGCGGCTTTGTCACCACGCCGCCGGAGCTGGCCGTGGAGATCGTCGGCAAGGGCAAGACCTGGAAGGACTTGAACGTGAAGGTCGGCGAATATCTGCGCATGGGCGTCGATCGCGTTTGGGTCATTGATCCGACGACGCGCCGGGTTCACGTCTTTCGGCCCGACGCCGAGCCGACGGTGTTGTCGGAGAACGATACGATGGCAGATGAGCCGTCACTGCCCGGTTTCGCATGTGGTATCGCGGAGCTGTTCACGACCTAAACCGGGAACCCGGCATCCATTCATCTTATCGACGACACTGAACCGGGTCCAGGCCGTGCGTCGAACCTCTTGTTCCTCAGGCGGCATAGAGCAAACGACCCTTTGTGCGGACGGTTCGTTCGAAGGACACGGGCAGGTCGGCGCGCGAGTCGAATTCTGCGCCGGTGTAGACCTGCACGTCGATCGGAACATCGGCCCCGCGCAGCGCGCGAACAGCGGCCGCGCCACGCTCAAAGAAGCTGAGCTCCGATTCCGCAACGATGACCAGGATATCGATGTCGCTGTCGGGTCCGATGGCGTCTTCGACGCACGAGCCGAAGAGATAAACGGCAACGGGTTTCAGCGCGTCGCCCAATCGGCACACAATCTCGGGCAACACGCGGTCCACTTTGGCTTTCGTGAGCGCCATGTGCTTAGTTTGCAGCCCAAACGCAGCAAAGGCAAGCTGTTTTCGAGTGTTCGGCTCGGCCGGTAGCGGGTCAGTTCGACAGAGTCGCCGGGTCCTCTCGGCGTCCGCCCCGGGGGACCGGGCGGCTCTGACCCGAACTAATCCGATACGGCCCAGTTCATGGCGCGGTCTCCGGCTGGCTCGTATGGTATGATCCGCTCCATGAGTCAATCACTCGCACAGCGCATCAGCCACGAACTCCTGCCGCGCGTGCGGCAGCCGGCGCAGTACATCGGCGGCGAGGTCAATCAGCTCGTCGAGCCCGGCGACTGGCAGAAAGCCGACATTCGCGTCGCGATCGCGTTTCCCGACACCTACACGATCGGCATGTCGCACCTCGGCTGCCAGATCCTCTACTGGCTGTGCAACCACACGCCCGGCGTCTGCGCCGAACGCGTCTACTGCCCGTGGATCGACGCCGAGGAGGTCATGCGGCGGCGGAAGATTCCGCTGTTCACCTGGGACACGCGCCAGCCGGTGGGCGAGGCCGACATTCTGGCGATCTCGCTGCAATACGAGCTGTGTTTCACCAACGTGCTGAACCTGCTCGATCTGGCCGGGATTCCGCTGCGGGCCGCCGACCGGACCGACGACCACCCGCTGGTCCTCGCCGGCGGGCCGCAGGCCGACAACCCCGAGCCGATGGCTGAGTTTCTCGACCTGGTCGTGATCGGCGACGGCGAGCACTCCCTGGCCGCGATCCTCGACGCGTATCGCGAGTACAAAGCCAACGGCGTGCGGCGGCGCGAGATGATCGCGCTCATGGCCCGGCGGTTCGCGTGGATCTACGCGCCGAACCTGTACGAACCGAGCTACCACGCCGACGGGACGCTCGCCGGTTTGCTGCCGCAGGTCGAAGGCATCCCGACGCAGATCGAGCGCTGCAAGACGCCGGACTTTGACGACGCGCCGTTTCCGATGCGGCCGCTGGTGCCGTGGATCGAAGTGGTGCATGACCGGATCAGCATCGAGATCATGCGCGGCTGCCCGCAGTTGTGCCGTTTCTGTCACGCGGGCTACACGAAGCGGCCGCTGCACTACCGCACGCCGGACCGCATCATGGAAATCGCCGAGGAGGCGTATTGGGCGACGGGGCAAGATGAGCTCGGGTTGCTGTCGCTTTCGACGGCGGACTATCCGCACCTGCGCGAGCTGGCGGGCAAGATCAACGAGCGCTTCGGCCCGCGCATGGTCAACCTCAGCTTCCCGTCGTTGCGGATCGACAAGATGCTCCAGAACATCCCCTGGATGGCCAACAGCGTCCGCAAAGGCGGCATCACGATGGCGGTCGAAGCGGCCCGCGACGACATGCGCCGGGCCATCCGCAAGAAGGTCACCGACGGGAACCTGATGGACGGTGTCCGCGAGGTTTACAAGGCCGGCTGGAACCGCGTCAAACTCTACTTCATGTCCGGCTTCCCGGGCGAGCGCGACGACGACATCCTCGGCATCTGGGAGCTGGCCAACGCCGTCAGCCTCGAACGCCGCGTGCTCGACCTGCCGCCGGCCCGCGTGGTCGCGAGCGTCGGCTGGCTGGTGCCCAAGCCGTTCACGCCGTTTCAGTGGATGGCCCAGCCGCGGGTGGAGTACTACCGCGAGGTCCGGCAGAGGCTGCGTGATTTGCAGAAAGGCAGGAAGGCACGAAGGCACGAAAGCATGGCGGTTGGTGCGGGCGGGTCAGCCCTGAACTCTGAACCCAGAACCCCGAACCCCCGCCGCACGCCGCGCGGCAACGTCGTGGTCAAGATGCACGACCCGCAGCGCTCGATTCTGGAGGGGGTTTTCTCGCGCGGCGATCGGCGGCTCGGGCCGGTGGTCTACGAAGCCTGGAAACGCGGTGCGCGGCTGGACGGCTGGGACGAGACCTTCGACAACCGCATCTGGATGGACGCGTACGAAGCCACGGGCGTCGACCCGGACTTCTACGCCCACCGCGAGCGGTCGTACGACGAATTGCTGCCGTGGGACCACATCGGCCTGCGGATCGGGCGGGCGTATCTCGAGAAGAGCTACGACGACGTTTTCGAGCAGATCAACGTTGAGCGGGGCGTTGCCGGGGCGCCGCTTCCGGCCGTCGATGGGCGTGTGACGCCATGATCGGCCGGCTTCGCGCGCGAGGATCTTCTTACAGATTGGGGGAGAGCCATCCCCAAGAAAGCTCTTGCATAAACGACGCGACGATCTATCCCCACGACCAAGCGAAACGATCCTTGAAGTAATAGTAGTACAGCCCAATGACGCGCATGGCGACGATCATGGCGTATAGCTCGAGCCCGTAGATCATGATCGGCAGCGCCAGCCGAAGGCCGAGGGAGGAATCTAGAAACTCCAGGCTCAGCCACCCGTAGACGAACGGAATTGACAACGCGGCGAACGTCAGGACCACCGTAAAGACGTACGCCGGGAACGTCTTGACGATCGTTCTGAGGATGAGATCGATGCGAAAGATTCCCGGCATGCCGCCGAGCCCTATAATCAGGATCAGGATGGGCCAGAAGAACAGGCCGCCCATGTAGTACACCAGGAATAGAGTGCGATCGGCCGAAGAACCGTCTGCAAACACGGGGTCAAACGAGTTGTGAAACATCATGGCGATAAGGATCCACACGTCGAGATCGACGACGGCCACCAGGTAGATCGCGGCCGGGGCCCACACCGCGATCCAACTCACCAGAAACTTGAACGCCGGTACGATCAGGTCGTCGACCCAACTGCCGCTGAGGACGACCTGCGTCAGGTCCTCCTCTCCGTTGGCGGCGTCGCCCATGGTATTGAGGCAGAAGGCGAAGTAATACGCTTGCACGATCAACATACCGATCAGCCCCAGGCAGCCGGCATACATGAGCGGAATCTTGAGGCACACGATGAACCACAAGACGAAGAACGGCGCGAGATTGCGCGGTCGCAGGGGAAAGCCGAAGGCGCGCCCCACCGCGCGAAAATAAGCTCTCGCGTGCTCCCTTTGAGCCGTCGCGGCGGACGCGCGCGCGCCGCCGCCGCCGTGCCGCCCATGCGCGACGGCCGGCGTCGCCGAGACGGAAACACCCGCTGGCGGTCGCGGCGGTTCGATCGCAGCGCCCGGCGGCAACGCGCCCAGCTCCGAAAGCGGACCCGGCTCGTCGACTTTTTCCAGTAGCGGAATCGCGAACTTGTCGCCGCACTTTTTGCAGCGGGCGTGTTTTCCCATGGCGGAGTCCGGAACGCGGTAGCGGGCACCACACGCGCACTGCACTGAAATGGCCATGATCAGACTCCGGCAGATGTGCGTGCTGGGGCTATTCTCAGCCCGAACGCCTAGACCCCGCTCGCGAGCCCATGCTCACAATAATTCTCCGTGGCCGGAGGTGAAACTGTGGGGCATGGGATCACGTCGGCGTTCGGCAAACTCCACGAAAGCCTTGCGCCGTCTTTAGGGTGCTCTGCCTGCCGCCGCCTCCAGGGTCAGCCCTCGCCGCTCGCTGATTGCTCGGCCTGCAACTCATCGAGCTTGTTCAGCACGGAGCGCCAAGTCGGCCGCATGTGGATCAAGGCCGGCGCGATTTCGCGGACGATGCCCTGCTTGTCGATGATGTACGTCGTCACCCGCCGGTAGCGCTTGGTCATCTTGCGGTTCAGGTCGGCGACGATCTCGAAGCGCGGCTTGGTCGGGAAGTGCTCCAGGAAGCGGGCGTGCGACTTGAGGTCCTTGTCCTCCTGGGCAATGGCGATCACAACGGCGTCACGCTTTTCGAACTCGTCGTAAATCTCTTGCAACTTACCTAGCTGCGTCGCGCAGAACGGTCACCAGAAAGCCCGGTAAGTCGTGATGACGATGTTCTTCTTGCCGAGCAGCCTGCGCAGCACGATCTTCTTTCCGTCCGCGCGCGGCAGCGAGAACATGGCCGCCTTGTCGCCGAGCTGCAATTCGCGGTTCGCGCCCCAATCCGACGGCTCGACCGCCACGCTCGTGGCGGAGGCTCCGGCTCGAAGCGGCAGCTCGAAACGCTTGCGCACGAACCAACCGTCGTCGTCGCCGTTGCGGCTCACGTACGCGAGTACGTTGAATGCAAAGACGTCGTCCGGCTTCGGCGCGCGGCGCAGCTTGAACGCGACCCTCGCGGCCCCGTCGTCGATCAAGCGCTCGAACGGGGCTTGCAAGAATTCGTTCCTGGCCAAGTCGCGCTGCCGGGTAAGACGCTTGCCGCTCAGCTCGACGGCCTTGGGCGCCTTGATCTGAAGGATGGGCTTGGGGATGCCAGAGTCCGAAGAGGACCAGCCCTCCCGCAGCGTCACTTCGACCCGGATTTCGTATTTCCCGCCGACTTCCAGCGGCGTCTCCGGAAGCGCAATGGATATTTCCAGGGCGTCCTGCGGCGATTCGACGCCGGCCAGCAGGCACAGCAACATGGCCATTCCGGTCATTGGATAAGACTCCCATTTACACGAATCGTGCTCGGCCGCCGACGAGAGTATACGCGAATGCCGCGCGTCCTCACAATCCCCCCGCGACCCGTTCGCGCGCCGGTCCAGCGGCCGGGCCGAGCGTTTCGATGAGCGGGATGAGCCACGCGGGCTATACTGCCCCCGATGGAAACGATCCGCGCCAACTGGTACGACTATCCGCACCTGTACGACATCGCGTTCGGCTGGGACCCGAGCGGCGAGCTCGACTTTCTCGAGGAAGCCTTTCGGCGCTTCGCAAAACGGACGGTGCGTGTCGTGTTCGAGCCTTTTTGCGGCACGGGGCGGATCGCAATCGGTCTGGCCGGGCGCGGCTACCGCGTCAGCGGGCTCGACATCAACGAAGCCGCCATTCGATACGCGCGGCAGCGCTGCGAACAGTTCGGCGTCGAACTCGACCTCGCGGTGGGCGATGTCTGCGATTGGGTGCCGAGCGAGCCGGTCGACGCGGTCGTGACGCTGATCGACAGTTTCCGGCACCTGTGCACGGCCGAGGCCGCGGCGACGGCGATGCGGCGGTTTCACGCCGGCATCGCGGCTGGCGGCGTGCTGATTGTCGGTCTCGACGTCGGCAAAAAGCCGGCGCACGTCGAGGAAGAACAGCACTGGACTGCGCAGCGCGAAGGAACGGTCGTGGAGACGCTCGTATTCGACTTGCGAAAGCCGGGGCAGACGCCGGGAACGAGCATCGTGCGGTCGGTCCTGCACGTCAGCGAGCCGGACGGCCGCAAGTACAAAGTCCTCACGGACGATGAGTTTCGGCTGTACACGCTCGCGTCGTTCAAGCAGCTTGCGCGCGAGCACGGGCCGTTCGAGCTCGTTGCGGTACACGACCTGCACTACGACTTCGAGCGGCCCGTGACATCACCCGATCCGTCGGACATCGTCGTGGTATTCACGCGGTCATGAGCCCAGTTTTCAGCGGCCATCCTGCAACAAGACGAGCCCGCGGCAATGATGAGCGGCCGGCTTCAGCCTGCGCGGCGCTCCGAACGCACATGGATCGCGTGATGCTACCCCGACACGTCGGGCGGATCGTCGTCGCGCGCCGTGCCGCTGAAAAGCACATTGTCCGACTTCGGATCGTCGATCAGAAAACGCCCGTCGCCGCCCTGCCGATAGCCGGCCTTTTCAGGGCTCAAGGTCTGCACGTGCCCGTCGGCGAACGCGAAATTCGCGAGGCCGTGATGCCGGGCGTCGGGGCCGCTGCGCTTGCCCGAGCTGCAGCGGTCGGAAGTGGCGGTGAGCCGCGGCGGGTCGAGCATGTAAGCGTGGTTGCCGGCGGCGGTGAGCTCGGGCGATCCGTCCGGGCGATTCGGAGTGCGCTCGTTGCGGGCAAACTCGGCGGCCGTCCCGAGCGCGTCGGCGACCATGATCGTTCGCGCCGGCTGCACGCGATGAATCTTCACGGGGAAGTTTCGGAACCTGCCAGCGCTGTCCGTGCGGGCGTTGCCGAGGAACTGGTAGTTGTAGCCGTACGAGGAGTTGCGCTCCGACGTCCATTCCGGTGCCTCGACGCAAACGAGCAGGCGGTTGTCAATGTTCTGATGGACGTTCGCGGTGCTGGGGAACTTGAAGGCATAGATTTGCACCGACGCGCCAAGACTCACGAGCCAGCGCGGGCGGTACTTGCGACCATTGCCCACCCAATACAGGTTGTCGCCGGGAAGTGTTCCCGGCCGGGCGGCGACGGCGATGTCGTGGTTGTCCTGCGCGTAGAGCGTCCACCCGATGCCGATCTGCCGCAGGTTGGAGGCACACACGACCGTGCGGGCCGCGCGGCGGGCTTGGCCCAGCGCCGGAAGCAGAATGGATATCAGCAGGGAGATGATGGCGATCGAGACGAGCAGTTCGATCAACGTGAATGCGGTGCGGTTTCGCGGCATTTGCGGACCTCCTGCTAGTTAACCAATCTAATACTGCTCATGCCAATCTTATGATTTGTATACCATACATAATGATTGGCTGTCAAGCGTCCTTGCCGTAGGTTTTGGGGGTGCTTGGGACGGCAATTGACCAGCAGAATCACACCTTGCGGCGTGTGCGTCGGGAAGGTATACGTCGTAACCGTAGTGCGGTCGACGCCGGATCGCAGTCGCGGCGCGGATCAATGCTGTAACCCAATAAACGACAGACGCTTATATGTCAGTACCCCGCGGACGTACGGTGAGCCACAAGGTTTCGAAAACAACCCCGCCCCTCCGCCGCCTTATCCCGATCACAATTGTTATAGGACTTTCGATCGCCGCCGTCCTCGTCGCTCGTTGGTATTCGCAGGTCGGCGCCATCGATCGGGCGATCGCCTCGGGACTCGAGTTGCTCTCGGCGGCCGAGTCGCCGGCGGATGTTCAAGCGGCCTTGCACCGCTGGGAGAACGAGACTCGGGAGACCTGGCAGTCTCGGCGGGGTCCGTTTTTGGCACGCGTGTTCGCGGCCCACTCGCTCAGCGACCGACGCATCCCGCTACTGCTCAAGAGGCTTACCGGCGTCGACTACGGCGACCGGCCGGAGGATTGGCGGCGCTGGTACTCGACGCAGGCGCGGCTGCGCGAGGGATTGCAGCCCGAAATCGGAGCGCGAAAACGGGTCAAGTTGAAGAAGCGTTGGAGCGCACCGATCGGGCTCAGCGCGTGGTACACGACGATCCTGCCGCTCGACGGAAATGTGTATGTCGGCTCGCTGGGGCGTGCAATCGGCGACCGCGTGGACAACGCCGACGGGGTAGTGCGCGTCGACGGCGTGACCGGCCATGCGGAGCTCATCTTCGAACCGCCGGGGCGCGGTTCGCGAGATATTGTGGGAATCGCGGTCGGCAACGGCCGGCTTTACGTGGCTTGCCGAAACGGCTTTCTATATTGCGTTTCACGAGAGGGAGCTCTGTTGTGGGAGGTATCCGCGGGATCGGCCATCGTTTCGGCCCCGATGTCCATAGACTTGAACAGCAACGGCGTCAGCGACGCCGTCGTCGCGACCGCGCGCGGCGAGGTGGTGGCAATCAGCGGTTCGAGCGGCAGGACGATCTGGGTAAGCCGCGGTGGACGCAGCGCGTCGCGACTCGGCCGTGGCGGCCTGGTGCGGGTGGTGCTCGCGGCCGGGGATTTGCTCGGCGGTCCGGAACCGGAAATCCTGGTCGCGTCAGAATCCGGCGGTGTCCGCGTACTCGCCGCTCGCACGGGGCGGCGTCTCTGGCAACACGACAATCAACGGTTGCTGCGCGCCGGTGCCGCGATGGTTGCTTCGGCGGACATGGGGATCGGACCGGCGTTTTTCGGCGACGATGCGAACACAGTCTGGGCGCTATCACGTTCGGGGGACGGCCTACAGGCCGTCCCGCGCTGGGCGCTTTCTTCGAGCGAGGCAGGCGGCAATGTCGCCGGTTTGCGAACGCTGCCGGCGTCGGGAAGCGGAACGGCCGAGCTGCTCGCGTGTCTCTCGGGCCGCTCCGGCGGGCGCGGCGGGGCCATCTGCGCGATCGGCCGCGGCGGCGAGCGTTGGCGTTATGCGCCCGGTGGGGCAATCCGGGGCACGCCGGCGTTGGCGGACTTGAACGACGATGGTCAGATAGAGATTATCGTTGCGTCCACGTCGTCGCGCGACGAGAGAGATGAGACCGGAGTCGTCACGATCGTATCGAGAGATGGGCACTGCCTGCACAGACTCGCGCTCGACGCGGCGGTGGAATGCTCGCCGGTTATCGCAGACGTGGACGGAGACGGGAAGCTCGAACTGCTCGTTGCGGACCGGTCCGGTCGCCTGCACTGTTTCGGGACAAAAGGGATCGGCCCCGTCGGTTGGGGCATGCCGGGGGGCGATTCGCACAACACGCGCAACGCCGACAACGCCTACGCCTTCGGGCAGGTTCCGGTCGGTTTTCAATGGAAGTGGCGCCCGAAATACTGACTTGGCAGGCCCGGTCTTCACGGAGACCGGAGATGCACGCCGCCGACCGCGAAGACGTTCCGCGCTTGCGTCCGAGAATCACGCCGGTGGGACTCACCGAATAATGCCCACCGCCGGTCGAATACAACATCGGACGGACCAACGTCACTGGCCGTGCCGCGTGAGACGCGTCGGTGATGGTGAATCGGTACAATGGACGCCTGTGCCCCGCCGGGCTTGCCGCAAGAGGTTGACTATGCTCTCCCGCTGGCCATTCGCACGACTGAAGGCGGCTCAACGAGCCTTGTACAACGGGCGCATCGACGAGGCCTACGAAGCGGTCACGCAGCCGGACTTGCGCGCGAACCGCGGTGCACAAAAGCTGCTGGACGAGCTCTCGAAGCCGTTGCTGGCCCGCGCCCGGCTGCACGCCGAGGCCGGCCGCTATCGCCGGGCGCTGGAGGATCTAGACAAGCTTCAGGCGATCGGGCGGGGCGGGTCGGAGGCGGACGAGGTTCGGCGGCACGCGATGCACGAGATGAAGGATCGCCACGAGCGGCGGGCCGAGCACGACGACGCGTACGCCCGGGCGGCCGACGACCTGCGGGCCGGCCGACTCGATTCGGGCCGCGTGGCGATCGAACGCGTGGAGGACTCGGGGCGGCGCGAGCAGCTTCAGGACGAGCTCGACGTGCGCGTGGAGCGCAGCGAGCAGATCCTCGAACAGGCCCGCGAGGCGCTCGAGCACAACGACGCCTTGACCGCTTGCCGCATGTGGGAAGACGCCTGCCAACGCCACGGGCGCGGCCGGGCGAGTGACGAACTGGCACGGCGTCTGGGGCCGGCGTTGCGCAAGACGCTCGACGGGCTGCTCGACGGGGGGCGGCTCGAGGAATTCGTGGCGGCGCTGCGCGGCACGGAGATGCTGCGCAAGAGCGACCCCGCCCTGGGCGCCTACGAAAAGACGGCGGCGCTTTGTTCGCGCGCCGCCCGGCAACTGACGGCACATGACCACGCCGCGCTGCGCGAAACGCTGCTGCGCTTGCAGGCGTCGCACGGCGGCGCGAGCTGGGTGAAAGACGGGCTGAAATCGGTCGGGGCCATCGTGGATGCGCATGACGAATTGCTGGCTTCGCCGCTGGGGCCCTTGGCACCAAGCGTTGAAAAAACCGCCGGAAATGTAATGTCCGAGCCGGCCAAGATGTCGGATACTCTCACCCAGCGAGGCACCGGGCGGCGCGACGCCGGCGGACATGGCCGGCGGGCAAGAACGTCGGGCGTCGATGATTCGGCGGCCCCGCTCGGCCGCGGACCCTTGCTCATGCTCGTGGACGGAACCGGAAGCTGTGTCCTGCTGACGCGCGACCTTGTTCGCATCGGCCGCGCCGGCGGGGGCCTGGGAGTGGACGTGCCGATACCGGCGGACATTCAGTCGCACCACGCCGATCTGGTCCGTGAAGGCGACGACTATTTTCTGCTCGCGCACGGGCCGGCCCGCGTGAACCGCCGCGAGGTGCGCCGGGCGCTGCTGCGGCACGGCGACCGCGTCACGCTGGGGGCGAACGCGAAATTCGTCTTCCACAAGCCGAGCGCCAAGAGCGAGTCGGCGGTGTTGAAGATGTCCGATCGTTGTCGGCTGCCGCAGGACGTGAGCCACGTGATTTTGTTCCGCGACACCTGCCTGGTCGGGCCGCAGAGCAGCAGCCACGTGCGGACGCGCGAGGGCGAGAGCCGCCTGGTCCTGTTCGACCGCGCCGGCTACGTCTACGTGCGCGAGACGAAGAACCAAGGCGTGCCGGCCGGGCGGGCCGAGCCGCTGAAGATGGACGAGACCCGCCAGTACGGCGACGTGCGCCTGACGGTCAAAGCGTACGAGCCGGACGCAGGCGGTCGGTTGGCCTAGACGATTGACCGTGTAAACGTCGGCGGAGGAGCAGACGTGCCATACACCTTCAAATACGGTGATCGACCCATCGAGGGCATCACGATCCAACGGGCCGTCGGGCGCGGCGGGTTCGGCGAGGTCTATTACGCCTTGACCGACTCCGGCAAGCAGGTCGCGCTGAAGTACCTGCGCGAGAACCCCGAGATCGAGCTGCGCGGCATCGCGCACGTGATGAACCTCAAGAGCCCATACCTGATCACGATCTACGACGTCAAGCAGAGCGACGAGGGTGAGCCGTTCGTCATCATGGAATATGTCAGCGGCCCTTCGCTGCACGAGCTGTTGACCGCCGAACCCAATGGGCTCGGGCCGCAAAAGGCGGCGTTCTTCCTCGACGGCATCGCGCGCGGGCTGAGCTACCTGCACGAGCGCGGCATCGTCCACCGCGACCTGAAGCCCGCGAACATCTTCTACGACGACGGCTACGTGAAGATCGGCGACTACGGGCTGAGCAAGCACATTTCGGTCAGCGCCCACAGCGGGCAAACCGTCAGCGTCGGCACCGTGCACTACATGGCCCCCGAGATCGGCTCGGGCAGCTACAGCAAAGCGATCGACGTCTACGCGTTGGGCGTGATGCTTTACGAAATGATTACCGGCAAGCTGCCCTTCACCGGCTCGAGCATGGGCGAGGTGCTGATGCGGCACCTCAGCGAAGCACCCGACATCAGCGGCGTCGCCGAGCCGTTCGCTTCGGTCATCGCTAAGGCGCTCGCAAAGAACCCGGCCGACCGCTACCAAGACGCGAACGAGATGGTCGCCGCGGTCAAGGCGTCGGCGGGCATGAGCGACAGCATCGCGTCGTTCGATCCGACGACGCTGACGAGCATTCCGCGCGCGATGCCGGTCGCGGACGGCGAGCCGACCGTCACGGCCGGGGCGAAGCTCCCGCCGCTGCCCGACCTGGATGCGCGCGGCGTGAAGAAGGAAGAGGGGATCGCGGCGAAGTTCCAGAAGAAGGCCCGGAAGTTCGAGAAGAAAGCCGAGAAGTTCGCCCGCAAGATGGAGAAGAAGGCGAACAAGTTCGCGCGCAAGATGGACGGGACCGAGCGTATCGCTCAGCAGGTGGACCAAGCGTTGCACAAGATGCACGATGGCTCCAGTGACGAGTCGCCGCGCCGCCACGCCGCACAGGTAACCGTGCCGTCGGCGTCCAAGCGGATCCCTCAGATCTTCGCGTTGCTCGCCGTGGCCGTGACCGTTTCACTGTTCCTGGGAGTTCTCGCGGGGCGGCACATGCCGCAATCGGGTATTGCGGTCGCGTTCTGCGTGGTTGGCGCGTCGATCGCCACGCTCCTGTCGTACTTCAAGATCGTCTCGCGCATGCCGGCGCACGCATCGATGATGAACCGCTTGATCTACGCCAGTGTAGCGGCTGGTTTTATGATTCCGGGAATTGCGATTGCCTCGGACATTCGAGGTGATTTTTCTGGGATCATCGCCGCACCTCTCGCGGTCATGCTGCTGTGCAACTGGACGCGTCGCATCGACGCGGCGCGGCGGGGCGGGGCGGACGGCGGTTCAATCTTCGGCCCGGGAGTCGTCGGATTTCTGGCTGCCGCTATTGCCACGCAAGAACCTCAGTACGGTCTGATTGGGGCCGGCATGGGGGCCATGTTGTCGCTGGTAATTCAGACGGCCGCCGGCCTGTGGCCGATTTCGCGATTGCGGCGGGCCTACCCGGTGGCCGCAGGAGCAGGCGGGGCGGCGGTCGCGCCGGCCGCGCCGATCGAAGCGGGGCGGCCGTTCGCGGTCGCGAACGTGAATCCTGCCAAAATGCATCAGGCGGACGCGGAAGGTGAGGCCGCGCAGCACAGGAACGCGGGCGACCAGCGCGCGGCACCTGCATCGGCCTCGGTGCCGGCGGAGGCGTACACCATGCTCGAATCACCGCTGCCCTCTTTCGTGGATCGGACCGCCAACGCCGGCCTAGCGTTTCTGGGTAAGCTGCTGCTGTTGCTGGGCATCACGGCGGCGATGTTCTTCAATGCGGAAATCCCGCCGGAAGCCGCGAGGGATAAGGGGATGATCTACTGGAGCAACGGTCACCTCTACGAAGTCTCGCCCGACAGTAATTTGGCCATTCCGCGAGTCACGACGCTCGTGCCGATTCTGTTCGGCGCATTATTCCTCGTGATATCGCGCCGGCACGATGGAGCGGCGCACTTTCTCCGCGGGTTCATCGCCTGCCTGCTCGGGCTCATCGCCGCCATCATCGCGCTCGGGCCGGCCGCGGACAGTCTCGGCGTGTTCCTCGGCAGCAATTGGGAGGAGCTGGATCACGGAGACAACATCCCGTTTCTGGTCTGCACGGGACTTCCTTTGATGCTCTCGATGGCGCTGCTCTTCTGGCCCAAGCGGCGGCAGACGCGACAGATTGTCCTCTGACCTGCGCGGGGCGGTTTGGCTGACCCGCCGGATTATCAGCGAGCGCTCCAACGGCTGAGCGCGTTTCTTCCCGTTGGCCTGTCCGATTACGCCGGTTATCCTACGTGTGCGTGCGAACGGATGGCGCCTTCGCGAGCGCCGCTCTCAGCCACGTAGACAGGATGCCGTTTCCGGGACTCCGCCATGGCGGCCAGCGAAGCCGACGCGTATCTCCTCGAATCCGTGCAGAAAGGCGACCAGCAGGCTTGGCGCGAGGTCATCGAGCGCTACCAGGGCCGGCTGGTCAGCTTCGCGCGGCGGATGCTCGCGCAGCGCGGCGACGCCGAGGACATCGTGCAGGAGACGTTCGTCGGCCTGTTGCGCAGTCTGCAAAACTACGACCGCAGCCGCTCGTTGGAGACCTATCTCTTCGCGATCCTGCGCAACAAGCTCAGCGATCACTTCCGCAAGATGCAAAAGGGCCAGCGGCAAAGTCTCGAACAATTAAACGTCGACGACGCACCCGCGGCGTGGCTGGATCGGCAGACGCCCAGCGCGTACCTCGCCGGGCGCGAGAAGATCGAGTCTCAGCGGGCGGCTCTGGTGGGATGCCTGCGGCAATGGGTCGAGCAGTGCCGCACGCAGCAGCGTTTTCAGGATCTGATGGTCGTCGAAATGCTGATGGTGCTCGGGATGCGCAACAAGGAGGTCGCCGCCGACCTCGAGCTGAGCGAGACGGCGGTGGCGGGCATCAAGTTTCGCGTGCTCGAGCAGTGGCGCAAGCTGACCGCGGCGTTGCTGGACGACGACTCGCAGACCGAAGGCCGGTCGCACGACTGGCAGGAGGCCGACCTGTCGCAGGACAGCAGCGTGGCCCGCATCTGGCAGGAAGAGGGCGCCTCGTGTCTCAAACGCTCGACGCTGGGGCGCCACCTGCTCGGCGTGCTCGACGACGATTGGAACGCCTACATCGATTTCCACGTCAACGTCGCCGCCTGCGACCGCTGTCACGCGAATCTCGACGACTTGCGCGAGGAAGACGCGCGCGACGCCGCGTCGCTGGAAGCGCTGCGCGAGCGCTGCTTCGCGTCGAGCGTCGGCTTTCTATCGCGGCCGCCGGAATAGACCCCCATCCCCATTTCGAGCGGCTGAGCGGCCGCGCCCTTATCCGCAAAAGAAATTGCTTCAATTGTTGAAATTTGTCGCATAACGAGGCTTAGAATCATACCGGTGCCGGCGCGCGGGGCGTGGCGGATTCCCCCGGCGACCGGCACTCCCGCCCTGTTCAGGAGTGCTCCCCATGAAAAAGCTGATCTGTGTCGTGACAACGGTGTGGCTCGCGTCCGCGGCGTTGGGGCAGTCGGCCGAAAAAGCCCCGGCCAAGGACCACCGGCAAGCGAGCGGCCAGCGGTCGATCGCCGCGCTGCTCGAAACCCGGGCGGCGGAGGTGATGTTCGAGGGCGCCCCGTTCGAGCAAGTCATGGAATGGGTGGCTGAAACCACCAAGCTCAACATCTGGGTGCGCTGGGAGACCCTCGCAGACGCCGGCGTGGAGCGCGACAAGCCCATCACCCTCAAGGCCCGCAACCTGCGCCTCTCGCAGATCCTGTGGATGATCCTCAGCGAGGCCGGCGGCACGAGTGCCAAGCTCGGCTACGCCGCGAGCGGGGACGTGATCCTCGTGTCCACCCGCGATGATTTGAGCTCGGAACTGACCACCCGTGTCTACAACGTGCGCGACATCCTCGCCCGCGTCCCGCGTTTTCACGGCGGGCCGCGGATCGACCCGGCCCAGGCCCTGCGCAGCATCAGCCAAGGCAGCAGCACCGGCGGCAGCCAATCGTCGTTCACCTCCAATGAGCCGGGCGAGGAGTCCGAAGTTTCGGACGGTGATGAAATGCAGCGCTTGATCACGCTCATCCAGACCACTATCGAACCCGAAACTTGGGTACCTGGAAGCGGCCTGGGAACGATCATGGGCTGGCGCGGACAAATCGTCGTGCGCAACAGCCTTTACGTCCACCAACTGCTCGGCGGCGCCTTGAAGGACATCGGCGCGCGTTGAGTGCTGTACAACGCGGGAACGTCAGCCGTATTGCGGTCGGACACGTGCCCCCGGAGCACACCGGGAGAGCTCGCGCCCGACCGCATCTCGGCGCGCGCTTTGCGATCGGACCGGATTCTCCTAAAATGGCCCCCGGTCTTTTCGCGGAGGGCGCGTGCATGGCGGGACATTCGCATTGGGCTCGGATCAAACGGGCCAAGTCGGTCACCGACGCTCGCCGCGGGCGGGTCTGGAGCAAGCTCTCGCGCGCGGTGATCGTCGCGGCGCGCAACGGCGGCGGAGACCCGGCCATGAATCTCACGCTCCGCTACGCCATCGACGCCGCCAAGGCCGGCAACATGCCCAAAGACACCATCGAACGGGCCGTCAAGAAGGGCACGGGCGATCTCGGCGGCGCGGCCTACGAGGAGCTGCTCTACGAAGGCTACGGCCCCGGCGGCGCGGCCATCCTGTGCGCCGTCCTGACCGACAATCGCAACCGCACGGCGCCCGAGATCAAGAAGATCCTCGAGACGCGCGGCGGCAACCTGGGCGCGACCCACTGTGTGTCCTGGATGTTCTCGCAGAAGGGCTCCTTTCTCGTGCCCGGCTCGCAAGCCGATGAGGATCGGCTCACCGAGATCGCGCTCGAGAGCGGGGCCGACGACGTCAAGCCCGTGGACGGTGCGTTCGAGCTGAGCTGCGAGCCCGACGTGTTCGAGGACGTGCGCAAGGCGCTCGAGCAGGCCGGCATCACGCCGGAGAGCGCGGAGCTGACGATGGTGCCGTCCGCGACGGTCACGCTGGAGGGGCGGAACGCCGAGCGCATGATGAAGCTGATTGAAGCGCTCGAGGACCACGACGACGTGCAGAACGTGTACAGCAATTTCGAGATCTCCGACGAGGAGATGGCGCGGCTGACGCAATAACCCGGAGGGGGCGGGGGTAGATGGCACGCAACTTTCGCAGCGTTTGAAAACCGACCGGGCACCCGATTTGCCTCGTGCCTCGCGGGGCGTATACTCTCCGGCGGTGTATCGGGTCTCACTGGCGATTTTTCCATTCTCAAATTAGGAGGATCAACATGTTTCGACTCGCAGCTTCGCTGCTCCTGGCGGGCGGCCTCTGCCTCACACCCATCGCACTCGCGCAACTCGAGCTGCAAGCCCAACAGGTCGTGCCGCTCGTCGGGGCCTCGCCGAACGACATTGCGTTCGGGGATTTCGACGGCGACGGCGACCTGGACCTGGCCCTCGTCAACCGCGACGACCTGCTGGCCAATCTGCTCGTGCTGAACAACAACGGGAGCGGCGGATTCTCGCGCGGGTACAGCGCCCTGCTCGGGACCACCACGACCAGCCGGGCGTTCGCGATCATCGCCGCCGATTTGAACGGCGACAACAACCTCGACCTGGCCGTGGCCTTGCTCGGCAGCGATCAGGTGGCCGTCCTGCTCGGCGCCGGCGACGGGACCTTCGGCGCCGCGAGCCTGTTCACGACCGGCAACGCGCCCGGGGACATCGCGACCGGCGAGTTTCAAGCCGGTAACGGGCTCGACCTTATCACGGTCGACACCGAGGCGAACACCACCAGCGTCCTGCTGAACGACGGCACCGGCACGTTCGAGGCCGCGATAACCAACGACGTCGGCCGCGACCCGTCCAAGGTCGGCGTCGGCGACTTCGACGGCGACGGAAACCTCGACATCTGCACGTCCATCGGCGACGAGGACAAGGTCGACATTCAGCTCGGCATGGGCGACGGAACCTTCGGCGCCATCACCAGCGTCACGGTCGGCCGCGATCCCTGGGCCGTCGCGACGGCGGACTTTAACGGCGACGGATTCACCGACATCGCCGTCACGAACGCGACCGAGGACACCGTGTCGATCCTGACCGGCGACGGCATGGGCGGGTTCGCCGTCACGGGCACGTTCGCGACCGGCAACGGCCCCAAGGGCATCGCAATCATGGATATGGACGGCGACGGGAATCTCGACATCGTCACGTCGAACGAGGAAAGCGACAACGTGTCGATCCTCGCCGGCGGCGGCGACGGCACGTTCGGCAGCCCGTCCGACTTCGACACGGGCAATGAAGCGATCGACCTGGTCGTCGCCGATTTCAATGGCGACAACAAACCCGACATTGCCACGGTGAACCGCATCGACGGCACCGTTTCGGTGGTCCTGTCGGGCGCGGCCCCGCCGCCGGTCATCCCGCCGATCACGGACATTGGTGGCATCTGCCCGCTGGCGATGTTCACGATGATCTCGCTGACGCTGACCGGACTGGTGCGAAGCCGGCCGCGGCGTGCTCGAGTCGGTCGCTGAGTGAGTGCGAGCCGCTGAGCGGAGCGCCGGCTGGAATTTGATAGACTTACGTTGTTGGGGTGGCCCACCGCCACAGAGGTGGGCCACCCTGTCCACTTGGCCCACGGGTTGCAGGAGGATTCGATGAACGGAGTCGCGGCTCGGTGGGCGTTGGCGGCGCTGCTCGCGGTGAGCGTGTCACAGGCGGGTTGCACCAAGGTGATCATGCAGGGTGTTCACGAGGTGCGCGGCGCGAGCGCCAAGCTGCACCTGATCAGCGCGGTCGACGAAAACGAGTTCGCCGGGTACGGCGGCATCCGATTCGAACCGCTTGAGACATCGATCGGCTCCCGGCTTTGCCCGCCGACACTGCACGACGAATACGACGCCGCGGCGGCCGTGTGGCAGCGCAAGCTGGCCGAGCACTATTCGGGCGGCGGGCCCGAGCTGACGATTGAAAGTGAGGCGCTCTACTATCAGAAGAAGGGCTTGCTCAAGTCGGCCCTGATGTTGTCGCGCGTGCGGATGCGCGCGAAGGAGACGCTCGTCATGGATGGGATCGTCCTGGCCAAGAGCAAGTCCTACCGCGCGGGCGGCGAGAGCGCATTGGCCGCCGCGACGCTAGAGGCGATCGGCAAGTTTCTCGAGCGGCAGAAGGGCGTGGAGAGCGAAGACGAGGACTGAATTCGCAGGTCGGGGGCGCGCCACGTCGGTCCCGCCGTAACGCGATCCTGCTCTGACGGGCGGCCGTCTTTTTGCTTCGAGGCTCTCCACAATCCTGCCAATGGACGAAAAGTCGCCACACAATTTCGCCGATTCATTTGACATTCGCCGAAAGTGGTGAATCCTATGAGTAGGAAGCCCGGCCACGCCGACCGGGCAGCGACTTTGCCGATGATTGGAGGTCGCCCGAACACTCGCCGCAGCAGACAACCCGCCGCTCGCCTTCGGGCAAGCCCTACCACACTGCGAAGCCTGCCTCATCGATAACATTCCTCTACGTGGCTGTCGTGGTAGAGACTCGGCAGCCGGCCGTTAGCGAGACCCGCTTCGGCCGAACCCAAGCAACCAGACATACAGCGTTCGTGCCGCGCCCGGCGTCTGCCGCTTTGCAAACGCTCGCCACGCGCACGCCGGAGAGCGTGCGCGCCTGAGGAATCCCGCGCGCCGCGCCGCTGTCGGACATGGTTTGGCGCCGGGATCCGATCGTCGACGGCGACCACGCGGATCCCGCGCTGCGAGCAGGAGGTGCGCTATGGCCAAGCAAAATGTTGCATGGGGCATCGAGATCGGACAGGCGGCCTTGAAGGCCATTCGGCTGCGTCGTGTCGACGACCGCGTCGAACTCGTCGGTTTTGACTGCATCGAGCACGACCGGCTGCTCTCACATCCCGAGGCCGACGCCAAGTCTTTGATCAAGGCGGCGCTCGAGCAGTTCGCCTCGCGGAACGACTGGTCCGGCGATCAGTTCGTGATCGGCATTCCCGGCCAGCAGACCTTCGCCCGCTTCTGCAAGCTG
>JACZRH010000051.1 GCA_022574815.1 Planctomycetota bacterium
GGCAAGTTCCGCGGTCACGGATTCGCGCGCAACTACATGAACGTGTTCGACAAGCTCAACGCACCCACGACGCACTGGATCGCGCGCGAGCAGCTGGTGGAGTGGTTCGCGAGCCTGGAGGACGTCGAGATCGCGTCCTACAACAACATCAGTTGGCGCGCGACGGGTGTTCGGCCGGCCGCTCGCTGGACCCCCCAATCCCATTCCGCTCCCGCGGGCGGCCTCGAGAGCACGCATTGCGCCTATCCGTCTGCGCCGCTCGCAAAACCCGCGAAGCCCGCAGCGCCCGCGCTCCCTTAGCAAACCCGCATGATCGCGCTCGCTCATTCAGTCGCGGCGCGCCAGTTGCGGATCGAGTGTCGGCAGACGCAGAATGAGGCCGTTCGGCAGGGATCTGACGGTCTCGACCTGGTCCAGCTCGCGCAGTCGAATCAGGTTCTCGAGCGTTTGCGCCGTCGCCGACCAGTCGGTCAGCTTGGAGGGCTCCTGCTCGAGGGCCCATTCGCGCCCCATCAGCCACTCGAACGTGACGAACACGTATTCGAAACCCTCGGCGCGCAGCGCCGCCAGGAGTGCGTGTGGGTCGCTCAACCGGTGAACGTCCACCACGCCGGTCATGGCCTTGGTGATCGAATGCACGCGCGGACGGGACGCGTCGATCAACGCCGTCTTCTGCACGAACGTCAGAACCTTCGCCTCGAACGGAACACAGGCGTGAAACTCCCGATACGGCGGTTCCTTGGCCCGCGCGTCCCAGAAGCGACGCGCAACGTCGCCCCACGCCAGCGTGCGGGCGGCGCGCCAAGCCGGCTCCGCGACGCGTTTGGCAAGCGGCACGCGGCTCCCCATCAAATTGCCCACGAGCGCCAATGCGACCACGGCGTTCAATGCCACGCGCGCCCACGGCGCGAAGCGGCGGCGCTGAGCCCCGTAACACCACAGCGACCATGCGACGACTACGGCGATGCCCGGCAACGCGACCGGCAGCAGGTAGCGCGTGTGCGTGTTCAACTCGGTCCCGCGCGAGGCGATCAGGTACGCACTGAACAAAAGCGTCGGCGGAATCGTCACGAGCAGCGGCGCGATAACGCCACGGCGCGAGCTGCCGACGCCGCGCCGAGCGCCCGCGATCGCCGCAATCAGCCCCGGCAGCGCCAGTGCGTAGATCCACAACAGTCCGCCGCGCGCTTCGAGATACTGCGCCCGGATCATATTCCAGATCCACTGGCCCAGCCCGAGCGGCATGTCCAGAAGCTTGAGATCGCGCTCCAGGAGCCACGCGAAGACGTGCCTTTGGTCGCCGACAAACGCGTAGAAGGGGCTGCCCGTGTTTCGCAGCTCGATCAGCACCCACGGTAAGAAGATCAGACCGATCGCCAACGCCCCGCCGCCGGCAAAGCACAGCAGCCGCCGAATGAGCGCTTGGCCCAGACCCCGGCTGCACAGCAGATATCCGACGAGGACGTGCGGCAACACAAAAACGTGCGTCTTCTTCTGGGCCAGCAGCGCCGCCAGCAACAATCCGCAGACGAGGCCGAGCCCCGCCGGCTTCGATTGCCGGGCTCGGTCCAGCAGGATCCAGAAGATCGCGGCGACAAAAGCGGCAAAGAGCACGTCCGGAACCAGGGTGATGAATCCCATCCGCCAGAAGAAGTTGCAGCCCAGCATCGCGGCCAATCCGCCGATCGCGGCGCGCGGGCCATAGCGCGGCTCGAGCCAGCGGAACAGGACGACTCCCAGCAGGAGCAGCGCCGCCGCCGGGCTGAGGATTTGGTACGTGGTCTCGTCCCCGAGTAGCAGTCCCAGAGCGTGCAGCCCGTGCTCCCCGCCGTAGTTGAAGTTCGCTTCGACCATGAAGGAGTCGTAGCGGTAGCCCGCGTCGGCGAGGATGCGCTTCGGGACGGTCAGGTGATAGCGCCAATCGTCCGCCCAGGAGAACTCGTGCGCGTAAGCGCGGATGCCGAGCACCGCGGCCAGGCCGACCAAGCCGGCGAATGACCACTTCACGAGTGCCGAAGGGCGCGGGGCGTCGTCCGCGGGGTCGGATCGCGCGCGGACCCAGCCGGCCGCGATGGCCAGCGCCCAGCCGACGGCCAGGACGACGAACCCCGCCGGGCGCGTAAAGAGCCAGCCCACACACAGCCACCCGCTGAATCCGGTCAGCAGCGCGAGGCCCACCAGCACGTCCAGGCAAACACCGCCGAACCCCCGTCGCGCCTGGCCCGCGCCGTGCACGACACAACCGCCGAAGCCATACGCCGATAGCAACAACAGAAGAGCACCGCCAACTTGGCGCGAGTTGATCAGCAGGGATTCGAGTGCGTCCGGCATGAGGTTGCGAATGAGTCCTTTGGAAACTTGAAGGGCGGCGGCACTCGGCGGCTGCCACCGTTGGACTTATCGGTTCATGCCTGGGGAGGTTTCAGTTGGCGGCGCGACGGGCCGATATTCTTCTGGATCATGCCGTCGCAGCTAGACAACCGGCATGATCGACACGCTCGTCCCGAATCGCCGCCCGGGGAACGGTCAATCGATGTTATCGGCACCGCCACGCTCCAGCGAAACCCCCGCAACGGTGGACCCCGCCGCAACGGCTGCGCGGCATGCACGCGGCGAAGTTTGCAAGTCCGAGAGCACGAACGTAAGTGCGCCGCGCGTCAGCGTCCTGATGGCGGTGTACAACGGCGCCCACAAGGTCGCCCGCTCGGTGCAAAGCATCCTCGACCAGCACTTCGAAGACCTCGAGCTCATCGTCGTCAATGACGGCTCGACCGACGCAACCGCCGAAACGCTGGGCGGCTTCGACGATCCGCGCCTGCGCGTCGTGAATCAGACGCATCGCGGACTGACCGCGTCATTGAACGTCGCGTACGCGCTGGCGCGCGGAGCGCTGCTCGCCCGCCAAGACGCCGGCGACGTCTCGACACCCGACCGTCTCGCGCGGCAGGTGGCGTTGCTCGATGCACAGCCGCGCGTCGGCCTGGTGAGCACATGGGCGGTCATGTGCCTTCCCGACGGACGCCCGTTTCTGACCGAACGCCGCCCGACCGAGAACGCCGCGATCCAGGAGCGATTGACCGTGGAGAATTGCGTGTTCGGCGCGGCGGCTGTCTTTCGCCGCGCCGCGATCGAGGCGGTGGGGCCGTACCGCGAATCATTCCGCTACGCGCAGGACTACGATCTGCACTTGCGGATCGCCGAGGCGTTCGAGCTCGCGAACATCCCCGAGGTGCTCTACGAGTGTGAAGCGCCGCTGGACGCCGGCATTTCGCTGGCGAACGTCGCCGAGCAGGAAGTCTACGCCCGCGTCGCGCGGGAGCAGGCGATCCGCCGCCGCGCCGGCGACGCCGTCTCGAATGACGACGAACTCGCCGCGCTGTGCCGCGACCGCATCGCGCGACTGCCGGAGGCCGAGCGCCGCCGCTGCCAGGTTCGCAGTCTGGACCGCTGGGCCCGCAGCCTGTGGGCCCACGGCTTCCGCGGCCCGTCGCTGGCCCTCTTCGCGCGCTGCCTGCAACGCACCGCGGCGCACCCGTCCGCGTGGGCAGCAACGGCCCGGTCCGTCGGCGGATTCGCCTGCCTGCTGGCCCGCCGCAAGTTCCACCACCTCGACGGCCAAACCTCCTGACAGTCCGCCGCAAAAGTAGCGCTGGCCCTCCGTGGCTGACGTAGAATGCCGGAAAACGCGTCGATCTTCCGCTCCGCCGAGGCGTCGGTCGCCGGGTTGCATGGTCGCCCGGCGTGGAGGACAATCGCATCGCTTAGGCGTTGGCCGGTCACTTGAAGAGTGGTGGTATGGATCGAGAGCGAGCCTCAACTGGCGACACGTCCACCTGTGGGCTGTATGTCGTCGGCTTGATTGATCTGCTCAACCAAGGAAAACAACTTGACGAGTGGAGCCAGTTTCCAGATGGCTCTGAAGAAGAAGCCAACTTCGTCCAAGCGCTCAAGCGAACTGTCGGACGAGTGCATAGCATCCGCAAGGCGTTCAAGGGTTTCGCCGAGGCATATACTAGGAGATCAGAAGGACACCCGCTCCGCGCACAACTAACCGAAGAGCAGAAGGCAGAGAGCCGGAGGCTGCTTGATTTTGAATTCAACTGCCAAAGCTTCTCCGACACTATCGTTCTCTACTCTCCGTTGACTATTCCAGGAGGCGATACGACAGTGTACGGCGTGTACGGCATGTTGTTTGGAAGCGCATCCGTGCTTCTTATGGCCCTGGCTGAGGGTGTGCCTCTTCGAGGTGGTATCGAGGTCGGGATGGCTATCGATTACTTCCCGGACGAGGTCTACGGGCCAGCTCTCCGCCGTGCATACCTTCTCGAGCAGCACGTGGCTCAGTATCCCAGAATTGTCGTTGGCCGAGAGACCGTCGCTTATCTCCGACACTGCGTCGATTCGCCCGTCGACGACGTTGCCTCTAAACTGAACCGGGAGTTTGCGAAAGTGTCGCTCTCACTCATTGCCGAAGATCAGGACGGCGTTTCATTCGTGGATTTCTTGGGCCAACATGTCCGCCAGCTCTACCCGAGCGAATCGGACTACTGCGAAACTGTCAAGAAAGGATATGAGTTTGTGAAACGGGAGCACAAGCGATTCGCAGCCGCAAGGGACCACAAGTTGGCCTTACGCTATGCATGGCTCAGGCAATACTACGAGTCCAGAATTCAGCAAGGCAACGCGTAGGCGGGTGGGTGGCACGGTCTGACGAAGTCAGGCTGTGGCGACAAAAAGTTGGCGAGCCACGGCCTCGCTCCGCGAGACCGTGTCACTGGTGCCGAAGAAGGGCACACTGGCTGAAAGGTGGTGACCCCGTGAAGCTCCTCTCGTTCGAGAATGCGTTAGAAGCATCGAATGGTCTCGGTAAACGGCATCTAATGCTGGGTAACGGCTTCAGTATTGCATTCAAGCGGGATATCTTCACGTACACCGCGCTCTTTGATCAGGCCAAGAAAGCGGGGAAGATGTCCAAACGCATTGGCGGCGTGTTCCAGGCAATGAAAACCAGCGACTTCGAAACCGCCATTCGCGTTCTGCGCGATTCAGCGGCCGTGATTCCGGCGTATGTGTCAGACAGGACCGCCGCCGAGAAGACTGCGAAGCTGCTGCGGGAGGACGCGGACGCGGTCCGCGAATTGCTCGCCCAAACCGTTTCAGACAGCCATCCGGAAGGACCGAGTGACGTCACAGAGGTGCAGTACAAATCGTGCCGGCAGTTCCTCGCGAACTTCGACGGCCACATTTACACTCTCAATTACGATCTGCTGCTGTACTGGACGGTAATGCAGGACGTAGAGCCGAAGATTCACTCGGACGACGGCTTCCGCACGCCGGACGAGGGCGAGGAGGATTACGTTACCTGGGACATTGAAAAAACCTCCGGCCAGAACGTGTTCTACCTCCACGGCGCCCTGCACATTTACGACGCGGGCCACGAACTTCAGAAGTACACGTGGATACACACGGGCATCCGCCTAATCGAGCAGATCCGAGCGGCACTTAGCGAAGAGCGCTTCCCGCTGATCGTGTCCGAGGGACGCAGTGACGAAAAGCTGACGAAAATCATGCACAGCAACTACCTGAGCCGCGGATACCGCAGTTTCGCTGCGATCGGCGGTAGTCTCTTCATCTACGGCCACAGTCTTGTCGAGAACGACGAGCACATCCTGCGTCTCATTCCGAAGAACAAGATCAAGACGCTCTTTGTCGGCATCTACGGCGATCCAAGGACCCCCGCCAACAAACGCATGATCGCGCGGGCTCGGCGACTTCCCACGGAGCGGCGCCGCCGCGGTGCATTGGTCGTAGAGTTCTTCAATGCCTCGACGGCCCAGGTCTGGGACGGGGGCGTATGACTGGATTTGGAACGGCGGAAGCGGTGGCACCAAATCCCGACGCACGGCATTTCCTCGAGCTCGGCGAGCAATCCGACGACATCGCATTGTGGGTGTGCACGTCGACGACGCCTGAAAGTCCGCCGGAAATGTAAACGGTGTGCCGGATGTTGCCCTTGATACCGCGAGAATACAGCCGGGGGCGGCTGTGCTACACCCCGCTTAGCCGCGTCAGCGACAAGTGATGCGGATCGACCCGTTTGACGCTCGGGCCGTGACGATTCCGACGTCGCCGCCGTTCAGCGTGCCCTTAAACCAGTTGCGCCCGAACGACAGTTCCGTGATCGGCGCGTCCGCAAAATCGGTGTGAATGCGGCCGTTGGAGGTTCGCAGCCTGATCCCGGCCGCGAGATCGGCCGGAAGCGTCACGTGGATGCTCCCGTTGCTGGTTCGCATCTCCACGCGCCCGCCGGCCGGCGGGACGGCCTCGAGCTGAATTGTCCCGTTCGACGTGACAGCCTGCACGTTCCCGCGGATGCGCTCGACCTCGATCCGCCCGTTGCTGGTCGTGAACGTGCAGTCGCCGGTGATCTCGGATGCGAAGACCGAGCCGTTGCTGGTGTCGGCGACCAGATCGCCCGTGATGCGTTCAGCGCGGATGCGGCCGTTGCGGGTTCGGGCCTCGACCGGACCGGCGATGTCTGCGACCGTGATGCTGCCGTTGCTCGCTTCGAGATCGACGCGGCCCTTCATCCCGCGGACCACGATGCCGCCGTTCGATGTGACGATTTCAGCCGCGCAGCCGCGCGGAATGCGAATATCGAAATCGGCCCCGACCGAATACCCGCGCAGGACATCCGGGTAGCGCAGCTCGATCAGATAGGTCGCTGGGTTCGCCGGGTCGGCACCGGCCGCGATCTCGACCTGTTCGACGTGCTCGTCGGCTTGGTCCAGCGTCGCGCCACGGGCTTTTTTCGATCCGCGAATCGAGGCCTCTGGCCCCTCGCCGATCTCGAGCGATACGCTCCCGTTGCGAGAGCGGACGACGATCCGGTCGTAGTCCTCCCACGCGACGGTGAGGTCGAACGGCCGCGTAGACTTGAACGCGTTTACGCAGCCGGTTGTCGACAGTGCGATCAGCGACAACGCCAGAATCGTCTTTCGCAGATTCATCTGATGATCCTCGGGGACTCGTCCGCGTCATTATCTACGCAACAGCGGGCCCGGGAAATTCATCCCGGTGTGGATTCGGACCGGCCCGCGACATAGTTCGGCACGATGGCACCATTACCGGGGGCGAGCGAGCTACACGCCGAAAGTGTAGCCCGGCCGCCCTCGGCCGGAAACCGCCCAGGGCGGGCGGGCTGCACGAGCCCGAATCGTCGTATCCCTGTGTGAAAGGCGGCCGCGCGGCGCGGTGTCAACCCTCGCTAGCGCTTCGGGCTCGGATTCTGCCGGTGCGGCGACCCTCGAGGGTGCCGCAGTTGGGGCGGGGCGCGTCGTCAAGCCGCGCCGAAGCCTGTACGACCGCTACGGCACCGCACAGCGGGCCGTGGCCAGAACGACCTTTCGGCGTTCGCGACCTGACCGCCGTCATGCGGCGATTTTCCCAGATCCGCACGAATTCGACTATACTGTCACATGAGATGCGAATGACCGCTGGCGGGGGCGGCCCGTCTTTCTCCCGGAGACTCGTATGAGCCTCAGCGCCGCGACCGAAGAGCTGAAAATCGACTGGAGCATCCAGGAAGATGAGGACCGCATCGGCGAATTCCAGGGGCGGATCGACCGGCGCGAGCTGGTCGAGCCCGGCGACTGGATGCCGCACAATTACCGCGTCGGCATGTTGCGCGTGGCCGAGCACCACGCCAACTCGGAAATCGTCGGAGCGCTGCCGGAAGGCGAGTGGATCACGCGGGCGCCGAGCCTGCGGCGCAAGCTGGCGTTGATCGCGAAGGTGCAGGACGAGGTCGGGCACGGGCAGATGCTCTACCGCGTCAGCCAGGACCTCGGCAAGACCCGCGACCAGATGCTGCGCGACCTGATCACCGGCAAGACGCGCTACCACAACGTTTTCAACTACCCCGCCCCGACCTGGGCCGACGTCGCGATGATCCAATGGCTGATCGACGGCGCCGCGATCCTGAACCAGAAGAGCCTCGCCGAAGGGAGCTGCGGGCCCTACATCCGCATCATGAAGCGCATCAACATGGAAGAGGCCTTTCACTTCAAGAGCGGCGAAGACATGGTCCTGACGCTGATGAGCGGAACCCGGCGCCAGAAGCAGATGTGCCAGGAGGCCTTCGATCGTTGGTGGTGGCCCACGATCATGTTCTTCGGCCCGCCCGACAAGGAATCCACCAAGACCGGCCCGTTCATGGTCTGGCGGATCAAGACCGCGACCAACGACACTCTGCGCCAGAAATTCATAGACCGTTTCGTGCCCGCCGCCCTCGACCTCGGCTTGAAGATTCACATCTCGGTCAAGGACGAGAACGGCATAATCAAGCGGAAACCCGACGGCACGCTCGACCAGATCGAGGACCCCGAGCTGCGCTACGACGAAGAGGCCGGCCACTGGCGCTTCAGCCGACCCGACTGGGACGAGTTTTACCGCGTGATCAACGGCGACGGCCCGTGCAACAAGCAGCGCGTCGCGCTGCGGCGATTCAGCTACGAACAGGGGGCGTGGGTGCGACGGACGGTGCTGGGCCAGTACGCGGGGCTGCCGCCGTCTCGCAACTAGCGGAAAGCGACTTCGGACACTTAGGTCATGTCGAATGCGATGATCAATGTGTCCCAAAGGACCGGGACCGATTGAACAGAGGTGCCGGCGCAATCGGTGCCAGAATCGAACTCCGGACAGGAGCGAGACGTGTCGAAAGTTCGTGAATGCGTACCCGAGCGAACCGGCGAACTCGACTTTCCGGTCGAAGGCGACTTCAAACACTATGAAGTGTTCACCCAGCTCGAGCACGGCAAGCGGCACGTCCACGCCGGGCACGTCGACGCGCCCGACCCGCGCATGGCACTGCTGTACGCCCGCCAGCACTACGGCCGCGATGAGCCGTGTGTCAACATGTGGGTCGTGCCGAGCGACGCGATCCTCAGCGCGAACGACGACCAGGACGTCATCTGGCCGCGCACCGACCAGAGTTATCGTCACGTCCGCGGCTACAAGGACATCCGCAGCCGGTGGAAGGAGTTCCGCCGGGAGTGCGATATCGAGGAATACCAGAAGGAAGATCTCAAGGAGGCGTTTTGAAGTGTGTGACTCAATGAGTCGTCCAAACATGGGAACGTCCATGAGAACGACCTAGCGTCCTTAACGATTCGAGAACTCAACGATTCCACGACAGCAACCCCCGGGTGCCACCGTAATGAACACAGTACCCGACAACCTCAAAACCCCACTGGTCGAACTCCTGCTCACGGTCGCCGACGACAAGCTCATGCTCGGCCACCGCAACTCGGACTGGACCGGCCTGGCGCCGATCCTCGAGGAGGACATCGCCTTCTCCTCACTCGCCCAGGACGAGATCGCCCACGCCGCCGAGTTCTACAAACTCGCCGCCGATCTGCTCGAGTCCGACCCCGACAAGCTGGCCTACGGCCGAAAGCCCGACGAGTACCGCTGCGCCGCGGTGGTGGAGCTCCCGGACGAGTTCGACTGGTCGGTCGCGATCGCGCGGCAGTTCTTCTGCGACCATTTCGACCTGCTGCGGCTGGAGCGGCTAGCCGGCTCGTCTTATAAGCCGCTGGCCGCGCTCGCCAAACGGCTGGTCGCCGAGGAGCGTGTTCACGTCGAGCACGCCGACCGTTGGATTCGCCATCTCGGCGGCGGCGACGACGACGCCCGTCAGAAGACCCAGGCGGCGCTGGACAAACTTGCCCCGCACGCCGCCATGCTCTTCGAGCCAACGATTGGTCAGTCGGAACTCGAAGCAGCCGGCGTGTACCCGGCCGGCAAGCGCGACATGTTCGAGCAATGGTCCGCCGACCTGTGTGCAGTTGCGAAGGACGCCGACGTGAGACTAGAGGTGTCGCGCCCGCCGGCCGGAGCGTCCGGCGGCCGGAGCGGCAAGCACAGCCAAGCGTTTGCCGGTTTGCTCGACGAAATGTGCGAGGTCTACCGCATCGAGCCCGAGGCAGCCTGGTGAGGTGAATAGCGAATGGCGAATTGTGGATAACGAATTGGAGCCGCCGCGTTCTGGAATGCTGCTCCGACAGGAACCCTGAATCCTCTAATGGTTACCGCCAACGACATTCGTGACGTACTGAAGACGATTCCCGATCCCGAGATGCCGATCAGCATCGTTGATCTGGGAATCGTGGAGAACGTCCATGTTGCACCAGATTCCGGCGGCGCCAGAGTTCGGATCGACATACTGCCGACGTTCGTAGGTTGCCCCGCTCTGCCGATGATCGAGGACGAGATTCGCAAGCACCTCACGCAGTTGCCGAATGTTGCCCAAGTATCCGTGCGTTTCCTTTACGATCCGCCTTGGTCGGTGGATCGCATTACCGAAGCGGGCCGCAAATCCTTGCGCGAACACGGCGTGACGGTGCCGGCGTGCGAGGCACTTACGAGCCCCGAGCGCGAGCGCGGGACCGCCAAAACTGAAGCGGAATCCATTGTGCTGCTGACGGTATCCGCCGAGCCGCGGCCGGTCGCTTGCCCCTTTTGCGATTCGGAATCGACCCGTGTTGAAAGCGCCTTCGGCCCGACGCGCTGCCGGATGATCTATTACTGCGAGGCGTGCCGCAATTCATTCGAGCATCTGAAACGCGTGTGAGGCCGCCTTGCACGGCCGCATTGTAGCCTCGCGTGTGCCACGGCTCTGTGAGCCGTGCCGGTGGCTTGACTTGGCTCGGTCATGATTATTGCGGAGTAACCACATGTTGAATCGTCGAATCCATTCCCTTCGAGACGCTGTAACGCTGCTCTTGCCGGCAGTAGCAATCTTGGGGGCGTTGCCGGCGTTTGCACAGAATGCAACGACAAACAATACACAGGCGACCTCCTCTTGGCCGGCGTTCGCCGTGGTCGAGCTGTTCACGTCGGAAGGCTGTTCGAGCTGCCCGCCGGCCGATGCGTTGCTCAGTGAGATTCACGCCGACGCGCTCAAGCGTGTCCGCAGCGTCTACACGCTCGCGTTCCACGTCGACTACTGGGACCGCCTCGGCTGGGCCGACCCCTTCGGCGACAAAACGCACTCACAACGACAGCGCGATTACGCCAAAGCGTTCGATGGCGCGCGCGTCTACACACCCCAGATGATCGTCAACGGCCGCACCGAGTTCGTCGGCTCGAATCGAAAGAAGGCACAGGCCGCGATCGAGGCGGCGCTCAAACAGCGTCCGCGTGCCGAGATTCGCATGGCTGTGACGCTCGCGGACAACGGTGACGTGGTTGTGGTCGAATACAATGTCTCGGAGGCCGATTCGCCGATGCAGCTCAATATCGCGCTGGTCGAAGACGGCCTGGTCAGCAAAATCACGCGCGGCGAAAACAAGGGCCGCACGCTGCGCCACGACGGCGTCGTGCGAGCGTTCAAGGTCGTGCCGCCGGAGAAGACCGAGCAGGGGCGCGTGACACTGAAGTTGCCAAAGGGCCTAGTGAAGAAGAACGCCGCGATCATCGCGTACACGCAATCGCCGACGGACCGCGCGGTGACCTGCGCTACGCGCGCGGACCTGCCCGTGAAGACACCGTAACGAACACGCCATGAGCGACGCGCACGATACCTGCACAATCCTCGGCATCGAAACCTCCTGCGACGAGACTTCCGCCGCCGTTGTCGTCGACGGCCGCGACGTGCGCTCCAATCTCGTCAGCTCGCAGGTCAAGCTGCACGAAAAATACGGCGGCGTCGTGCCGGAGATCGCCGCTCGGGCGCATATCGAGCAGGTTCGGCCAATCGTCGAGGATGCCCTCGCGCAAGCCGGCGTCGGATACGACGACATTGACGCGATCGCCGTTACGCAGGGGCCGGGGCTGGTCGGGTCGCTGCTGATCGGCGTGACTGCGGCGAAGGTCTTGACACTGACGCACGACAAGCCGCTCGTGCCGGTCGATCACATCGAAGCCCATGCGACCAGCGCCGCACTCGTCAGCGACGAGCCGCCGTGGCCCGCCGTCGCGCTGGTCGTCAGCGGCGGGCACACGTCGCTCTATCTCGTCCGCGACTTCCTCGACATCGAGTTGATGGGCCAGACCACCGACGACGCCGCCGGCGAGGCCTTCGACAAGGTCGCCTCGATCCTCGAGCTGGGCTACCCCGGCGGCCCGCCGATCGACCGCTGCGCCCGCGACGGCAACCCCGCCGCCTTCCGCTTTCCGCGGGCCTGGATCAAGAAGCCGCACTTCGACTTCTCGTTCAGCGGGCTGAAGACGGCGGTGCTCTACCACGTGTACGGCGTGGGCCGCAAGTACGGCTCGGTTGCGCACCTGAGCGCGTCGCAGATTGCCGACATCGCCGCCAGCTTTCAGGCCGCGCTCGTGGACGTGCTGGTCACGAAGACGATCGCCGCGGCCCGCCGCGCGAGTGTCGCAAACGTCGTCATCGGCGGCGGCGTCGCGGCGAACACGGGGCTGCGCGCCTCGTTGCAGCGGGCCTGCGACGACGCCGGCCTGCGATTGCACCTCACGCCGATGAAATACTGCACCGACAACGCTGCCATGATCGCCGCCCTCGGCTACCACGCTTTCCGCGCCGGGCGAACCGCCGACCTGTGGCTCGAGCCGCGCGGCGGCTTGGTGCGCCCGCCGCGGACCACCGGCCCCGCGCCGAAGCGGAATACGCGCTGACGGCGCCGAGGAGCATCGGCGTCCCGCTGTTATTACCGGGCACAATTCGGCGAAGCTTGTTTCCCCCGTGCCCCGCGCCTAGACTAACGCATCATCCGGAAAGGAGCCGTGCAAGCATGGGTATGATTTACGGCGAAGACGACTCGACCCCGACGCACCCGCGGCCGCAGAAGGTGACCTTCGACACCGACCGCATGGAGACGATTTACGCGAACTTCTTCGCGCTGGCCGGCTCGCCCGAAGAAATCGTGATCTACCTCGGCGCCAACTCCCCGATCCCCCAACAAGGCGAGCCGAAGGTTTCCGTCTCGCACCGGCTGATGCTCCTGCCGCAAAACGCCAAACGCCTGATGGTTGCGTTGCAGCAGACCGTCCGCGCCCACGAAGACCGCTTCGGGCCGATCGAGCTCCCCCCGCCGCCAAAGCCGCGCCAAGGCGGCACGTAGCAGCAAGCTGCCGCCCTACAGTTCTTTCAGCGCGCTGACGATCCCGCTCACCATCTTCTTCGCGTCGCCGAACAGCATCACCGTGTTCTCGTTGAAGAACAGCGGGTTTTCGATGCCGGCGAACCCCGGGTTCAGGCTGCGCTTGCAGACCATCACCGAGCGGGCCTTGTCCACGTCGAAGATCGGCATGCCGGCGATGGCGCTGTCCGGCTTGCGGGCGTCGGGGTTGACCACGTCGTTGGCACCGATCACCAGCGCCACGTCGCACTGGTCCATCTCCGAATTGAGCTCGAGGTCGGCCAGTTGTTCGTACGGCACGTTCGCCTCGGCCAGCAGCACGTTCATGTGCCCCGGCATGCGGCCCGCGACCGGGTGGACGCCGAACCGCACGTCGATGCCCTTTTTGATCAGCAGGTCGGCCATTTCAGCCACCGCGTGCTGCGCCTGGGCCACCGCCATCCCGTAGCCCGGTACGATGAAAACCCTCTGGGCGGCGTCGAGCATCATGGCCGCCTCTTCGGCGTCCATCTGGCGAACGGGCTTGTCCGCGCTGGTGGTCGCACCGGCGGTCTGGATATCCTGCCCGAATCCGCCCGCGAGCACGTTCACCAGCGAGCGGTTCATCGCTTTGCACATGATTCTCGTCAGGATCAGCCCCGACGCGCCTACCAGCGAGCCGGCGATGATCAGTCCGGAATTGTGCAGCACGAACCCCGCCGCACACGCGGCCAAGCCCGAATACGAGTTCAGCAGGGACACGATCACCGGCATGTCCGCCCCGCCGATCGGAATGGTGAGCAGGACGCCCAGCAGGCCGGCGACGAGGATCAACAGAATCATGGGCGCCGTCGCCGGTCCGGACGCGATCCACACGCCGAGCAGCACGGCGGCGATCAGCAGCACGAGGTTGAGCGCGTGCTGCATGGGAAAGTTGAGCGGGTTGCCCATCTTGATGTAGACGGCCCACTCCATGACCGCGTTGCCGCTCTCGTCGCGCTTGACGTTGCCTTCGCGGTCCTTCTTCTCGACCTTGCCCTTCCACGGCACGGGTATCCAGCGCCCGGACAGTTTGAGAAAAGCGATTACGCTGCCGGTGAAAGTGATCATTCCGATCAGAATGCTGACGCCGATCGAAATCCGCACATCGAGATTCAGGTTCGACAGGGGGCTCTGGCGCCAGAATTCGGCCATCGCCACCACGCCCGACGCCAGACCGCCCGAGCCGTTGAACAGCGCGACCATCTCGGGCATCCCGGTCATCGGGACCGTCTTGGCCGCCCACAGCCCGATCGCCGCGCCGACCACGAAGCCCGCGAGGATGGTCCCGTATCCGACGATCCCCTGATTCAACAGAGTAATCACGACCGCCAGCAGCATGCCCACGGCGGCGACGCGATTGCCGAAGCGGGCCGTCTTCGGCGACGAGAGCATCTTCAGGCCGAAGACGAAGAACATCGCCGCGATGGCGTAGAACACCTTGATCAGAAAGACGCGCGTGTCGGAGGCTACCGGCCCGTTCTCCAAAGCTAGAATCGGGGCCGACGTCATGGTCTGCGCCAGCAGGCCGGGCAACGTGAAGCGATCGATCACCGACGCCTCCTACTTTCTCTTGAACATGGCCAACATGCGGTCGGTCACCAGGAAGCCGCCGATCACGTTGATGGTGGCGAACACCATCGCCAGAAACCCGAGCACGTAGCTGAGCGCCCCGTAATCGCCGCCGGCGATCAGCAAGGCGCCCACGATGCTGATGCCCGAGATGGCGTTGGAGCCGGACATCAACGGCGTGTGCAGTTGCGCGGGGACTTTGGCGATGACCTCTAAGCCGAGGAAGATCGCCAGCAGAAAGACGACCAGATGGAATGCCAGCGGCCCAAGGACGCCGCCGTGCGCTTCGGCCTGTGCCAGGAGCTCGAACATGATTAACCCTCACCGCTTTCGAGAGCTTTCTTGACGCCTTCGTGTACGACCGCCCCGTCGTGCGTGATTAGGGCCCCTTTGATGATCTCATCCTCCAGGTCGAGCTGGAACTCGCCGTCTTTGCAGAACTCGAGCAAGAAGGTGGTCAGGTTTCGCGAGTAGAGCACGCTGCCGTGCAGCGGCATTTCGGACGGCAGGTTCAGGGGCGCGCAGATCTTCACGTCGTGCTTGACGACGGTCCGGCCCGGCTCGGTCAGCACACAGTTTCCGCCCCCGGGCGCGGCCAGGTCGACGATCACCGATCCGGGCTGCATGTTCCGCACCATGTCCTCCGTGATCAGCTTGGGAGCCGTGACCCCGCCGATCAGGGCGGTCGTGATGATCACGTCGTTGGCCGCGCACTGCTTCCCGATCAACTCAGCCTGCTTCTTGTAGAACTCCCGCGAAAGCTCCTTCGCGTAGCCGCCGGCCGTCGCGGCGTCCTCTTCGCTTTCGACGCCGATGAATTTCGCGCCGAGACTGGCGATCTGCTCGGCCACGGCCTGGCGCGTGTCGGTCGCCGAGACGGTCGCGCCGAGCCGCTTGGCCGTGGCGATCGCCTGCAAGCCCGCGACCCCGGCCCCGATGACGAATAGTTTCGCCGAGAAAATGGTGCCGGCGGCGGTCATGAACATGGGAAAATACTTGGGAGACTCGTTGGCCGCGATCAGCACGGCTTTGTAGCCCGAGATGTTCGCCATCGACGAGAGCGTGTCCATCGACTGGGCCCGCGTCGTGCGCGGGATGCAGTCGGTCGAAAACGCCGTGATCTTTCGCTCCGCCAGCTTGCGAACCGCGTCGAGGTTCACGGTCGGCATCAGCGTCGTCAGCAGACAGGCCCCCGCCCTGATCATCTCCGCTTCGTGCCGGCCGGTGGCCTCGTTCATCGCGACCGGCTGGACCTTGAAGACAAAGTCGGCCCCGCCGAGCAAGGCCGACGCATCGTCGATGACCGTCGCGCCCGCATCGCGAAACGCGTCATCGGGCAGAAAGGCCCGCGCCCCGGCGCCGGACTCGACCGCGATCTCGACGCCCGCCTTGATCAGCTTCTTGCACGACTCCGGAACGAGTGCGACGCGGCACTCATCCTCCCGGAATTCCCTGGGAACGGCGAGCTTCATAGTAGCCTCACAGCGTGGGCAAGCCCTCGGCGAACGCGACCGCTCCGTTCACCCGCGGGACTCCGCGAAAAAGGATGCGCATTCTAGCACACGTTCCTTCCACGCAAAGCCCCACGCCTTCGTGTCGTTGGATTCAATAGATTCAATCGGCAGTGCGTTTGCCGACAAAAAGGCGATGTTCGGCGATGTAGCCCCGGACGCGCTCGGGCACCAGGTGGCGAATGCTCCGCCCGCCGCGCACCCGTGCGCGGATGGCGGTCGCACGAATGTCGATCAGCGGGGTCTCCAGGATGTGCTCTTCGATGACGCCGATCTGCTTCGGCGAAAGTGCTTCACGCAGGCGTTCCAGATCAGGCGCTTCGCAACCGGGGCGCACCGCCGTCACCAGCGTACAGGCCGACGCCAGTTCCGCCGGCCGGTGCCAGCTCGCCAGCTCGAGCAGGCTGTCCATACCGAGCAGCCAGTGGATGCGGGAACCCGCGGGAAGCGTCTCTTGAAAATGGCGCACCGTGTGTAGTGAGTAATTCGGCCCGGCCCGCGCGGTTTCCCACGCGCTGACCTCGAATTGCGGATCGTCATCCACCGCTAGCCGGCACATCGCCAGACGGTGCTCGGCCGGAGTCAACAGGGCCGCATCCTTGTGCGGCGGGTTCGCCGCCGGAATCAGCACGACCTGATCGAGGCCCAGCTCTTCGGCGGCGGCGCGGCTGACGATCAGGTGTCCGTGGTGGATCGGATCGAAGGAACCGCCGAACAGTAGCACGCCCCTCGCCGCGGGTCCGTCGCTCAACGTTTTCTATCCCGCGGCCGGTCGCCGCCTTTGCATCGCCGCCTCGATGGCCTCAACGGCCCCGCGGATTTCATCCAGACCGGGGTGGATTCTCAGCGCCCGCCGATAATGATGCAAGGCCCCGCACACGTCCGCCCGCAGGGTGTGTGCGTGCCCCAGCCCGGCGGCGGCGGCGAAGTGATAGGGGTTCGTCTTGAGCGCCGTCCGGTAGGCGCCGCTGGCCTCGTCCAGCCGCTCGAGGAAGGTCAGCACGATGGCGTGTTGATGGTGGGCTTCGGCGAACGCGGGTTCGGCGGCGGTGAGAACGGCGAGGTGCTGGTCGGCGGCGCAGTACGCACCGGCCTGGATACAATCGAGCGCCTCGACGAGGTCCTCGTTTCCGATCCGCGATCCGCCTTGCATCCAGATTCGCCAGAGGCTGTTCTCGGCGCTACGCGCGATCTCGCGGTTGGAATGGCCCAGGAACGGAACCAGGTATTCGCAGTGGGTCATCGTGCCGGTCAGCCCCAGGCAGGCGGCCGCGAGATTGAGAATCTCGGGCGAGGTCGAGTAGAGGAAGCGGACCAGCCGATCACAGGGCCATTTGGCGCGCAGCAAAGCCGTCAGCGCGCACAAATCGTTCTCGGCAAGAATAGGGGCCACGGTTCGAAGGAACCGTGTGGCTGCCGCGTCGGTGCCCACGGGTAGGCGCTCTCCCAGAAGGGCCGTCATGAAAGGACAGACCCGACGTGCCGAACCCCCGTTACCCTCTCAGCCGCGAAGCGCGGGTACCGGGCGACCGCCGAAACCGGTCAGCAATGCCCAAATTACCGCGAACGGGGTACTGATTGATCCTATTCACGTGTCGGCGAAGGGTCAAACGGTGCGTGTATGCATCTGTCGGGCCGATCCGTATGCAGCGAAAAAAGAGCGGCGACCGTACTGATCTCAGCACGATCGCCGCTCATGGAAGTACCGTTTCGATACCGGCCCGCTCGTTATCAGACGGCTAATACTCCCGATTCCAACGCGAACCGCAGTTTGTGCAACGCTTTGTTCTGAATCTGACGAACGCGCTCCTTCGTGACGCCAATCATTTGCCCGACCTGTTCGAGCGTCTTGGCCTTCGGGGGGATCGGCTCCTCGCGCGGCTCGTCGAGCGCGAAGCGCGCCAGAATCACGCGGCGCTCCACGTCGTTGAGATGCGCAACATTGCTGCCCAGGATGCTCTTCAGCTCGTCGACGCAGTCTTCCTCGACGTCGATGCGCTTTTGCTCGACAAAGTCGCTCTTCTCGAGCACGGGGTCGTATTCGGTCGGAAAATGCCCGCGGTAGCGCGCCGTGCGCGACGCCACACGCGAGAAACTCTTCAGAATCGCCCGGCACGCGTACGTGCTGAACTTGAATCCGCGCCCGATGTCGAACTTGTCCACGCTGCGCAGCAGGGCGAGGTTCCCTTCGCTGATCAGATCGGCGTAGTCCACGCCCGTCAGCTTGGTTCGCTTGGCCATCGCGAGCACCAGCGGGACATTCGCTCGCACGATCTCGGCCCGCGTGGCGACCGTCGCGGATTCCCAACGCAGCAGCTCGTGGGCCGCCGCTGCGCTAAGCCGCTTGTTGTTGAACTGGTGCAGAATGCGCATCGCGCGGTAGCGCGCGTAATTGAGCTTGAGAAACAGGTGCTGCTCCTGCTCGCCCGTCAGGCCGCGATTGGGTTTCTTGGCAAACAGGTCCAGTCCGCTGTCGTCATTGTCCGCCTTCGAGCCGGCCCGCCGCGCAGTTTTGAGTTCCGCCAAGCTCCGCATAAGCAGGCGCTCCGATTCCGGACGCCCGAAGCGGCGACTAAAGACGCACTCGATCAGCTCAATCAAACGCCTTCGCAACAGCTCGGCGTCGACCGCCGATAGCGTGCGGAGCACCGCCTGAGTAGGCATTTTCGTGGTTGGCTGTAACTTGCGGAGCGCCGTGGCCCCTTCCGGCTGCTTGATTGGAAGCATTGCCGACTCCTCTCTTACCACCCGAATGCCAGCCTTCAGCGAACCGGATGGTCCGATCATTCGGTTATACGCCGCGGACGCGCACCTGGTGCGGCGAGCGCGCAACGAGAGCACCGAACGTACAAACCATCATGTCCTGCTGAAGCCGCAATCCCGACGACGGGGGAGCCTTGCGATACGACAACCGTCAGGTACGGCTACCTAAGGGGAGCCTTGCGTGGGTAGTATAGCCTATGGAGCAAGGGCGTGCAAGCCATGTCAGTCAAATCGCGCACGTTCCGCGCGGATAACCGGAAGGAACAGCCCCATAACATATTATCCTATAATAGGTTAGGTTCCGATTACGATCCCCGGGGCGTAGCTTGGCTCGATGCCTTACGTTAAAGGACAAATGGGCATCCAGGGGCGAATCGATTGTTATCGGCCCCTTTGGATCCAAGAGCCGTGATACCCGAGCATCCGGGTATCAAAGGCCCGCACCCTCAAGGATTGCTCCGATAACTTGTTCATTCGGAACTCCACGTCCGGCACTCCGAATTACATCTCCTGACAGCTCTGACGATGGATTGCCCTTCACCTCGAGGGCTTTCTACGCTACCGCCTTGCGTCCCGGACGACATTGGGGAGAATCGCCTCGCCACCGAGTGCGACTGCAAGAACGGGCCATGCGCGATCGATCCATCGACGAATTCGAATCCATCTTTGAGCAGGCTTCGATCCCGGTCCTCGACATTCAGGAAGTCCCTCTGAAACGCGTATCCGCCGTGCTCGCGGGAGCGGCACTCGACGATTCCGTCTTGGCGCTGGCGACGTATTTCAAGACCCGCTTCGCCGCCGCGGACGGGATTCGCGAGCGCCGAGGTGCTGCAGATGATCGGCCTCGCGCTGAGCAGCCTGACCCATGCGCTGGGCGCGGCCGGCAACGTCGGCCTGATGTGGTTCACCGCATTGTTCAGCTCGGTGACCGACAACATCCCGCTGGCTGCGATGCTCGCCAAGATCTTCGGCCCCACGCCCGCCGAGGCGGCGGCGGTTCCCGCGGTGCAATGGTGGGCGGTGGTTTTCGGGGCAAACCTGGGCGGCAACATGACCCCGATCGGCTCGGCCAGCACGGTGGTCGCCTGCACGATCATGAAGAAGCACGGCCTGAAGATCGGCTTCGTCGAGCGTCAAATTGGGCGGCGTGTTCGCACTGGCGCAGCTCGTAATCGCCAGCGGGTATCTGCTTCTGCTCCAGTGGCTCCTGTAGCCTCGTAGTCCCGCAACCGTTCGAGGATGGTCGAGGTTGTGATCCATTTCATAAGGGCCGTCCGATCGGGAGCGCATTGTTCGGTTCGCCAGGGTCTCGAACGACCTGGCGTGTGGTACGATCAGGACGATGCCTCTGGCGGATGATCCAGAGGCGACGGTGACCGCGGGGAACTCCAGCGGGCAGAACGACGCGGCGTCGATGTGTATCGTGACGACGCCACAGAAGGCCGAACTCGGGCTGACCCCGTTGGTCCGGCTGGTCTCATGGGGATCGGCAGGCGTCGCGCCGAACATCATGGGCATCGGGCCGGTGCCCGCGACCGAAGCCGCACTGGGTAAGGCGGGCCTGAAGCTGTCTGATATCGACCTGATCGAACTCAACGAGGCGTTCGCCGCCCAGGCGCTGGCGGTGATGCGGGAGTGGCACTTCACCGCGGCCGACCTCGAGCGGACGAATGT
>JACZRH010000338.1 GCA_022574815.1 Planctomycetota bacterium
GTGGGAGCCGGTGACGTGTTGCGCGACATGATTGCTAGCGGGTCTGTTCCGGTGACGCGCCTGGAAGTAATCTTCCGTCAGGAATCGGGTAGCCTTATCGTAGAGAACGCGCACCGGGTCAATCAGGGTCAAATGCCCACGACGCCCGATGACGCGCATGACTTTTTCCTGTTCACAAAGGAAGACCCGGAGGGCGCTGCCGAAATGCTGGTGGATGTTGTCCGCAACCGCATTCCGCGCAAGTTCGGGTTGGATGCCATGAAAGATGTGCAGGTGTTGTCGCCAATGCATCGCGGGCAGGTTCAGCGTCACGACGCCCAGCGGGATCGCGGCCCCGGCCAGCAACAGCGGGCCGAGGTTGTTGATCGCGATGTTTCCGAATTGAATCATCAAGCCGAAGATGCCGGCGAAGCGCCCGCGCTCGGAGCGCGGGAACCAGGCCGTGTTGACTTTGACCATTCCCGGAGCGCCGAACGCCTGCGAGTAGCCGTCGGACGCGCGGATCAACATGAACAGGACAAACACGCTGCCGGCACCGGCGAATGACGCCATGCCGAACAGAACGTTGAACACAATGGTCAGTGCGGCTCCGATGGCCATCGCTTGTTTGCCGCCCAAGCGATCCGTAAACAAGCCGTTGATGAATTGCCCGACCGCGTAGCTCCAGTCGCGGGCCGTGTAGATCCAACCGAATTGTTCCTTGCTGAATCCGAATTGCTCGATGATGCGCGGCGCTACGATGTAAATGTTGTAGCGGCACATGTAGTAGGACGCGTAGGTCAGCCCCAGCATGAACCAGTTCTGCCCGCGCCGGAAGCGAAAGCCGGGTGGATGGGCGATCGTGGCGCTTTCGATTGTTTGCTTGTCGGGCTTGTTCATCGTGTTCGCTGTTCGAGCGGCCGGCGCCGCGCGTCGTACTACGCCATTTTGCTCCTGTTCAGGGCACCGACGGCCCACAAGACCGCTTGCACCACCAGCGCCGCGCCGGAAATCGGTAGCCACGTGAACGCGAACACGAACACGACCCCCTGTACCGCGATCAGCACGCCGTAGACCAGCACGTTCACCCGGCGCATTTGGAGGTAACCGATCAGGCAGACGGCGGTCACCAACGCCGGAATCATCCACGGCATCGTGTCGTGCATCGCCTCGTAGCTGTTGTCGAGCACGCGAATGCGCAAAACGGTGCTGCCGGCGACCGCCGGCGTTCCGGAGATCGTCCCCGTCGCCGAATCGAGTTGCAGCCCTTCCGGCAATCCGCGCTTGCCGAGGGCCTTCCAGATGCGTGTGACTTCCGTGCTCTCCCGAGCGGGCCGCCCGCCTGCGGCCCGCAACGTGTGTTCGTACGGCTGCCCCGCCGCCGCCGTCGGAAGCGATCGTGTTTGGATCGATAACGCACCGGCCGCAATGGATTCATCGGCGTCCACGACGACGGCGAACGCGGTGCTCGCCTTGTTCTTCTCCGTAGCGGAATCCTCCACGCTCACGACCCCGGAGAAGTCTTGCGGCAGGAACGGCGTCCCGGAGAGCACGCCCGTCGCGGGGTCGAGCGTCAGGCCGCGCGGCCAGCCACGCCGATCGTTCGTCCACTTGTACGGCGGCACACCGCCGAGCGCTTCGAACGCGATGGACAGGGCCTGGCCGGGAGCGATCGCGCGCATTTCCCATGGGCGAATCCGAAGCTGATCCTCGCTCGCTTCCGACGGCTGCACATTCAGCACGAGCCGTCGATCGGCCGCGTTTTGCTTAAGTGCGTTGAGGATCTTAGTGATCGGCAGAAAGCTGACCAGTGCCAACAGAATGGCGACGTACGTGATCGCCGCAGAGTAGACGATCGACTTGGGAGGCGGAACGATGCTTGGCGGCGCGTTGCCGGTGGTTTCGGGGATTTCGGTGCCGTCGGCGAACAGCGCCGGCCGCCAGTCGTGCGAGTCGGGGGACTGCACCAGGCGCAAGTGGAGTTTGTCGCTCCCGCCGGCTACCCCGAAGCGGGCGTCGACGCCCTGGAACCAGCCGCGTTCGAAGATCGTCTCGTCGTCGTGGGTGAGCACCTTGCGGCCGAGCCAGGAGCGGCGGCTGTACACGCGCAGACTGACGTCGCGCGGGGATTCGCCCGGCAATCGCCAATGAAACTCGAACATTCGCCTCGCGCGCCCGTTTGAATCTGAGAGTAGTGAGCGTTCGCCCGGTTCATGATCCCGTGGCAACGCTGTTTACCGCAGGGGTCTTTTATAGGCGATGCGCTTCAGCGGCAATCGAACCGCGTCAAAAACGCCGATTCCGCCCCGGAAACTCTTTCGCAGCGACCGTAGACGCAAACGACTCCATTCACGAAGACCACGCTGCTTGTTCCCTTCAGCAGCGGCGCTTCCGGCGCGAGCCCGGCGTCGCGCGTGGTAAACTGCCGCGAAAATCATGGTGCGACCTGCGTCTCGCAGACCGTAGTCCGGAAGCGGCGTTCCCGGCGCACTGCGGCCGGCGAGGCGCCGGCCGCTACACCGTCGCCATCGCGTGCGGGTTCTGACGGTGAGCCGGGCGACCCGACCTTCGGTGGGGATTGCGCCATAACTTGTTTTCAGTTAACAGGTTATGGCTCTTCCCGTCCTGGCAGTCCGCCGCAAGAGGCATGTCGGGGCTTGGCAGCGGTGATACCGGCGAAGTTTCGCGGCGTTCCACGTCGGCCACGGGGGCCGGCGCTACTTTTGCAGCGGACGATAGGCGCCGTCGGATGGTTGCGAGTCGAGATGGTGAGGCGTGGGGGCGTGGGAGCGACGATCGGGCGTGTTCGCAACCCGATCTTGAACGCCGGACTTGTAATTGTGGATGTATTGGTTATGCTGGATGCTTGAGGAAGAAGGAAGTTTTCGCAGCAGAAATCGGGACCGACTCAGTCGGGCAACCTGGACCTTTTGGAGGAGGAGCTGGGCATGAGACCCATTCTACATTGCGCGATGGCTGCGTTGCTCGTTGCGACCGGCGGCGTCGTTCTCGGCGACGTGCTCACACAGGACACGTTCAGTTACACCGGTGCGCTGACCGCCAACGGCTGGACCGCTCACAGCGGCGCCGGCAACAAGGTGATCATGGCCGACGGCTCGGTCGCGACACTCGATCAGAGCGGCGGCTCGGGTGAAGACGTCAATAAGTCCTTCCCCGCGCTGGGCGCGGCCGAGAAGATCTACGCCGGCTTCGACATTAACGTGGCCACGGCCGATCTCTCGGTGCTCGATGCCAACGGGCTCTATTTCGCCCATTTCAAGAATGACGCGTTCAGCTTCCGCGGCCGCACGGGCGTGGTTCAGCCGCCGGCAGGTCGAGGCTGGGGCCTGGCGATCAACGCCAACAGCAGCGCCTTGGGCGCCGGCGCGACGTGGCCGAGCGACCTGATGTTCGACATTTTCCATCGGGTAGTGATCTCGTGGGATGCCGGCACGGGCGAGAGCAAGTTGTGGCTCAACCCGACGCTGGAAACGGACCCGAGTATCAGCCATACGGGCTCGTCTACAGGCGACCTGATCTCGGCGTTCGCGTTGCGGCAGAGCAACGACTACACCGGCACGCAGATGATCGACAACGTCTTCGTCGGCAACACGTTTCGAGACGTCGTCGTTCCGGAGCCCACGAGCCTGCTGTTGCTGGGTCTGGGCGGCTTGATGTTGGTCCGTCGGCGCTAACTGACGACGCGGAATCGTACCCGTCGCGGCCCCCTTGGGTGCGGCGGAAATTTCGGAGAAGGAGAAGGGCATGAACCGTTTCGCTTTCTTATTCGCGGTGATGGCCGCCGGGCTGGCGTTCGATCTCGCGGCCTACGGGCAAGTCGTCGTCGCTCGCGAGGACTTCGACGGCGGGGATCTCAATCTGATCAGCAGCGTGGTTCCGGCCCTGGACGGCGGGCCGGGGGACTATTTCGGGGTCGGAAACCGCAATATGTGGCCGCAGGGCTTTCCCAGCCCGGGTGTCCCGTTCAGCATTGCCGACGACAGCGTCTTCGGCTACGCCAACGGCACGCCGTTCCCTGGCGACACCGAGGGCATTTACGGGATGAACAGCGACCTGGACAACCACTATTTCGCGATCTCCGACAGCGACGAATTCGGCCCGCTGCAGACCGCACAGTGGACCTTCAATATCAGCGGCTTCACCGCCCTGAGCGTCCTGATTGACATGGGCGGCATCTCCAACGATTCGTTCGGCGGCTACGGACCCGCAACCGACGTGGTTTTCACCGTTCAAATCGACGGCGGCCCCATTGAGACCGTCTTCGACCTGGATGCGATCGACCCGACCGGTTTTATGACACGCCTCATGGATGACGGGGCTCAGTCCGGCGGCGGGCGCCTGCTGCAAGTCTCCGGCACGAACCTCGTCGAAAAGTTCCTGGCCGAGAACGGAGCCCTCGCGACGAACACGCTTCTCGATAAGACCCCCGGCGCCGGGCCCGGCGCCGGTGCATTGGACGTTTTTTCGACCGCGTTGAATGGCAGCGGCAGCACGCTGGTGCTGACAC
>JACZRH010000339.1 GCA_022574815.1 Planctomycetota bacterium
GCGTCATCGGCGACATCGAGCTGCGTGACGACCCCCACGTGCGGCCAATCCAGCAACTCCGCCAGCGCCGGCCCGGTTTGCCCGCTGTCGAGGTCGATTTCCTGCTTGCCCGTAATACACAGATCGTAGCCCGCGTCCTTCACCACCGCGGCAATCAGGGCGGCGGTCTGAAGCTCGTCCAGCTTCTCGAACGCCTCGTCCTGAAGGTGGATCGCATCGTCGGCGCCGATCGCCAGCACCGTCCGCAAGGCTTCAGTCGCTTGCTGCGGGCCGACAATCAGGGCGGTTATCTGCTCAACATCCTTGCGTGATTCGCGCAGCCGAACGGCCGCCTCAATGGCAAACTCGTCAAAGGGATTGACGACCAGCTTGATGCCGCCGCGTTCGATATCCTGCCGGTCCGGCCGGATTTTGATGTTGGTGGTCGAATCGGGAACTTGTCGGATCAGGACCAGGATCTTCATCGCTTTCGATCTCGCATCGCCGGTTGCGCGCCTAGGACTGTCGCCGTTGGGACCACGCACTATAACGGCGGCGGCGGCGCGTGAAAAGTCGGAAGCGATTGACGGACCGGCCTCGCTTACCGCAAACTGTGGGCGCCGCGGCCGAGGGACGCGGGCGGTCGAAATCGCGGCCGGACCCGCTTTGCACGCCGCTTGTCTCAGGGCCGGTCACTAGAACCGGATTGGAACACAGACCATGCGCATCCGAGAGCTGCTCTCCTGCGGCCGACCCAGCATCTCGTTCGAGTTCTTCCCGCCCAAGGACCAGGCGGGCTTCGACCGGCTGCGCGAGACGATCGCGTCGCTGCGCGACTTGCAACCCACGTACGTCTCCGTGACCTACGGCGCCGGCGGCAGCACCCGCGAAAAGACGCTGGATATCGTCTCGCGGCTGCGCGCTGACTACGGCATCGAAGCCATGGCGCATCTCACGTGCGTCGGCGCCTCGCGCGACGAGCTGCGGGCCGTGTTGCAGACGCTCCGGGACGCGGGGGTCGAGAACGTGCTGGCGCTACGCGGCGATCCGCCGCGGGGCAGCGACCGCTTCGAGCCGCACCCGGACGGATTTGCGTTCGCGAGCGAGCTGGTCGCATTCGCGCGGTCGGACTTCGGATTCTGCCTCGGCGGGGCGTGCTACCCCGAAGGCCATGTCGAGGCGACCAACCTGGAGGAGGACCTGGCGCACCTGAAATACAAAGTCGAGGCCGGCTGCGAGTATCTCATCACGCAGCTCTTCTTCGACAATCAGATGTACTTCGATTTCGTAGCCCGCGCGCGGGCGATCGGCATCGGCGTGCCGATCCTGCCCGGAATCATGCCGATCACGAACGTCGCACAAGTCGAACGGTTCACCAAGATGTGCGGCGCGAGCATCCCCGAGCCGCTGATGGACGAGCTGCGGCGTTTGAAGGACGATCACGACGCCGTCCTGGCCCTGGGCGTAGCGCACGCGACGGCGCAATGCCTGGAATTGCTCCAGCGCGGCGCGCCGGGTATTCATTTCTATACTTTGAACAAGTCCCCCGCGACTCGCACGATCCTTGTGGCGTTGCGAACGGCCTACCCCCCCGCGCGCACGCCGGCCGGGTCATGAAAGTCGTGGCCGACCCGCGGGTCCCGTGGACCCCGCACCGGCCGTAGAATGCAAGGAAACCATGGTTTCCATCCTGCCGCAACCGTTTCCCAACATGCCTGACAATGCCATAATCTCAGGTTTTTGCGTGAGGTTAGAGAAAGAATGCCCGAAAGCGCGCGCCTGCGGCGGGTTTCTCATAGATTTGCGACCGCTAGGTGACAACTCCGCAACCGCGCACGGCGATACCAATTCACTTGTCCTCCCAGGTGTCCTCAGAGATGTCGCATGCGTAAATTGTGTGTAGACAGCGACTTGGAAGGTTCGGTTTGACTTTCGATTGGGGGGGGGGTATGATTGCGGCGGATGAGGGGCGAGAGCTCCTGGGATTCATATCTCATAGAACTGTGGGCGTTGATCAGGCAGTTCTGGCCGGCGCTCCCTGGACGGAGGCCCGACATGGGCCGGTCCGACTTGTTCCAACTCGGTTTGTTCTTGCTGATGCCGCGCGGGTCGCCGCGCGCACACGGCGAGCGACTCATCGTTTCCTAAGACCGTACGAGACTTGAACTTTTGGCATCAAACCAAAGGAGGCAGAGAATGTCTGCGCAATCATCTTTGACTGACGTATTCGAGCGCTCCCAGCGCCGAGGTTTCCTTGTGAACCTAGTCGCCGGTGCTATTGGAGCTGTGATCGTGTTCGCCGTGCCCGCGGCGGCGCAGGGGCCGCCGGCGCCGGTGTTTGCCTGGCCGCCGTCGGTGTTTGCGACCGCCGATCCGGGGCCGAAACCGAAGCCGACCGGTCTGGCGGTCGGCCACCTGGTCGGCTGGGATACCGACGGCTGGATCCCCGGCCCGTCCGACAACGTCTGGAAGGACGTCGTGGTCGTGAACCGCGAGCGCAAGACCCTGGCGATCTTCGCCAACACCGGCATCTGGAACAGCGAGTTCGTCGTCCCGCTCGTCCGCCTGTCCCAAACGATTTCGTTGGACTTCGGCGATCCCTACGACGTGCGCGTGGCGGACCTGGACCAGGACGGCGATCAGGACATCATCGTCGCGATCATGGGCGAGCCGCAGGTAGTTGCCATCATTCGCAACAAAAACGACGGCTCGTTTGACGATGCCCAGATCGTGGCGCTGCAGTACGCGACCACCATCGGGCCTTCGCGGGTGATGGGGTTGGCCGTCGGGAATTTCAACGGGCAGGGCGGTGCGGACATCGCGGTCACCGGCGGGGCCGCGACCAGTCTGTCGATCGAACTACTGCTGGACATCGACGGCAGCGGCGCGTTCACGCACCAGGAGTTCATTCCGCCGGCGTCGTTGGTTGGGATGAGCACGATCGCCGCCTCGCGTTTTCGCTCGACGACGCCGGTGGGTTTCGTCGATCTGGTCGTGGGCTCGATCGAGACGAATCATCTGTTTGTCATGAGAAACAACGGCGACGGCACCTGGAACACGCTCTTCGACCCGCTGAGCGGCGGCAAGACGTGGAACATCGCGCCGGCCTGGTTTCACGCGGGCGTGGCGCGAGATATCGTCTTCGGGGAAGATAACTTCTTCGGCACCGATTTCGCGTTTCCGTCCTTCAACGATGGAAATGGCGATTTCACCCCGCGGCCAGGCCAGCTTTTCTCAGTGTTCAAAGACCCGTACGGTGCGGCAGCAGGCAAGCTCAACGCGGACAACACGGTCGACGTCGCCATCGCCTGCACGAGCGGCATCGGCGACTTCCCGCCCGGGAGTCTGTTTCAGCTCCCGGGGCCGGTCACGGCGATCCACGGCGGCGTGGCCGTCTTCATGTACGACGCGGAAAACGAAATACTGGGCGCACCGCTGCTGATCGACATCGACCCGGGCAACATGCCCAAGCCGTGCTTTCTCAAGATCACTGACATGAACCGCGATGGCCGCAAGGACATCGTCGCGGCGTGTACCGAGTCGGGCAATCTGAGCGTGTTGATGAACGGCCTGGCGCCTGAAAAGGAGGACAGCGACGGCTAAGCTGGATCGTGGCGATCTTTCCGGGAATCCGGCCCGGCCCAAACGGGTCGGATTCCCTCTCTGAATCTGATACAATGTACAAGTAATCTGGCTGGCCGGAGTGTTGCCGTGATGTTACTCAAGTTTCGAAAGCTCGTGCTGGGGATCGGATTCATTGCGGTCGTGCCTGCGAGCGTTGAGGGTGCCGACGAGCTTTATCATGTGACGGCCATAGGCCGCATTCCCGGTTCCCCGCGCCCCACCTCGAGCCCGGTCGCCATCAACGAGCGGACCCAAATCGCCGGCACAGCGTGCTGTCTGCCTTCGAACCAACTTCAGGCTTTTATCTGGGATGAATTGAACGGCATGGTCGGCCTGGGTGACTTGCCCGGCGGTGTCGAGGCCAGTGAAGGCTGGGCGATCAACAACCTCGGTCACGTGGCTGGCGCGGGCAACTCAAAAAACCTGATCGAGGCGTTCCTCTGGACTCCGGAAAACGGGATGATCCCCCTGGGCGAGTTGCCCGGCGGGACCACATTCAGCCGAGCCTACGGCATGAACGACCTCGACCAGATCGTCGGCATAAGCGCCGTCGCCAAGGGAGACGAGGCGTTCCTCTGGGACGCGCGCAATGGCATGTTCGGTCTCGGCGACCTGCCGGGCGCAAACGTCGGTAGCATCGCCTATGACGTCAACAACGCCGGCCAGGTGTGCGGGAGCGGTGTTTCCGAGCGCGGATTCGAAGCGATCATCTGGGACAAGGTCAACGGCATGCGCACGCTCGGCAACTTCCCCGACGGGTTCCCCGTCGATGCGCTGGCGATCAACGAACTGGGGCAGGTCACCGGCATCGGCGCCACGGCGCGCGGCGCGATGGCGTTCTTCTGGGACCCGAACGAAGGCATCGAGTGGCTC
>JACZRH010000052.1 GCA_022574815.1 Planctomycetota bacterium
GGTGTCTCCTGATGTACTGGCCGCGGCTCGCGAGTTGCTCAAGCAGCCGGGTCACGAGTGTCGTGCGTTCATCATCGGAAAAGGCGTACGGCGAGGCCGCCATCACCCAGTCCGGACTCTTCAACGCGAATGAGCGCCTTACGCCAGGATGGATTTCGACCAAGTAGCTGACGCAGTTGCGCCACGATTCGTTCGGAATCCCAGTGTGTTCGTAGTTCAGGAGCAGTTGGATACGGTCCAGGGACATCCCCCGCAGCTCCAAGGCTGCGAGGTACTCTCCAAATGAGCGCATCTGGAACGAAAGGCCGTTGGGGGTTCGAATGAGAATGGAATGGGTGAGCTCGTCCAAGAGTTCTTCGGCCTGCTGAGCCGTCACTGGCATCGCAGCCTGAAGCAGCTTGGCTGCTTCATTGGCGAGAAGTTCGTTTCTGCACGCGGTTTCCATCGCGATGGCAAGCATCCGCAGCGCACGGCGCTGACGGTCGGCCGCCACGTTCGGCCGGCTGGCGATGAGTGACTCGACGACGTGCTCAACCGGCTCGGAGCGGAGACGGCCGAGTGTGCCGGTGTCGGTGAACGTTCGGTACAAAACTTCGAGTGCAAAAGGGTTCCCTAATTCCGTCGAGAGCTGGAGGCGTTGAATCTCCGCCATGAAGGCTTCAAAGGAACCGCCGTGATGGTCAACAAAGGCTCTAACATCGCGCTCGCCGAGTCCGAGGATGTAGAACGCTTCAGGTGCAGTCCGGAAGAGCTTGCGGTTGGCTGCGTAGAACGCCTGTCTCGAGGTCAGTAAAACGTGGCGGTACGCGCCTGTTTTGAGCGTGTCGTCGAAATCGGAAACGAACCGCCCCTTCAGCGTTTCCGGCACTTCATCGACGCCGTCGAGAATGAGAACGCGTTCAGCGGGAGCGCCCTCCACTTTGCCGACCCTGACCAGGTCGGCCGGCGCCGTCTGCTCAAGAAGATCCGACAGATGGTGACTCGCCATCGACTCGGTTGCGAAAGCCTGGTCGTCCTGGGCATCGGCGGCTCGGCACTGGGAAGCATCGCTCTGCAAACGGCGTTGAGCCCGCCCTTTCACAACGCCATGCCGACCGCGAAACGCCGCGGGCCGAAGCTGTTCGTGATGGACAATGTCGACCCGGTGCAGTTCGGCGGCTTGCTCGACCGGCTCGGCCCCGCTCTGCGCAAAACGAAATTCAACGTCATCAGCAAGTCCGGCGAGACGGCCGAGACTGCGGCGCAGTTTCTGATTGTGCGCGAAATGCTCAGGAAAAAGCTCGGATCGAAGGCGCCGTCGCGGCAGATCATCGTCACGACCGACGCCCGCTCGGGCACGCTGCGTGAGATCGTCGAAAAGGATGGATACGACGCCCTAGAAGTCCCCGACGGAGTCGGCGGGCGTTTCTCGGTGCTCTCGGCCGTCGGCCTTTTCCCGGCCGGCATGTGCGGCGTCGACCTCACGCGGCTGCTCGGCGGCGCTACTGAAATGTCCGAGCGCGCCGCGGCGCGGAGCGTGCGCAAGAACCCCGCCGCTATGCTCGCGCTGCTGCTTCATGCGTTTTACGTCCGCGGCAAGCGCCTGCACGTCATGATGTCTTACAGCTATCAGCTCAAGGACGTGACGGACTGGTATCGCCAGCTCTGGGCGGAGAGCCTGGGCAAGCAGGTCGATACGGAGGGCCGCCCGGTCGTGGTCGGGCCGACGCCGATCAAGGCGCTCGGCGTGACCGACCAGCACTCGCAGGTGCAGCTCTATCGGGAAGGCCCGAACGACAAGGTGTTCATCTTCCTGGAGGTAGAGCGGTTCGGTTCCGACGTGAAGATTCCGCGCGGCGCCGGCGTGCCCGAGGCGCTCGCGTACTTGCAGGGAGCCTCGCTCGCCGAGCTGCTCAACGCCGAAAAGCTCGCGACCGAATACGCGCTCGCCGAGAGCGGCCGCCCCAGCCTGACGATCCGCTTCCCGCGCATCAACGCCGCGACCGTCGGGCAATTCATCATGCTCTGGGAGGCCGCCACCACGATCATGGGCGGCTTGCTGAACATCAACCCCTACGACCAGCCGGCGGTGCAGACCGGCAAGGACATGACCTACGCCCTCATGGGCCGCGGCGGGTTTCAGAAGCGCAGCGCGAAAGTCGAGCGCTTCGCAAAGCGGCGCGGCAAGTTCGTGGTCTAGACGAGAAAAAGGTGTTCGGGAAGAAGTCAATCCGGCTGGCTGCGGCCAGGGGGGGGGAGGTTTGGATTTCCAGCTTGGTCCAGAACCGTGGATCTTTCAGCAAGCGAGCGACGAGAGCGTCCAAATCAAGTCGCGGTTGTGGACCTCGATCTCCCCTCTCGCCTCTTACGCCGCGATCACCTTGGTCACCTTTGTTCCCCTTCTCACCCTTCGGGCCGCGTAAAAGGTTGATCATCGCCGTGTCGGCACGCAGTCGCATGATGATCTCTTCAGTCAAATCAACGTGTGAACGAACGGCCGAACTCACCGCAAAGAGCAGGACGACGAGCGCAAACGCCGAGAGGAAGAAGAAGCGCGCTGCCTTGTAGAGGTCCACAAGATAATTGGTTCTGTTGTCCAGCGTTGCTTGACACTGACGGTGAAGATTGATGAGGTTTTTCTGCATGTCCTTGGCATCGAGGGCCACATCATCCGAATCGAGCGAAATGTCCATGTCCACACCAACATCAAAGAACACTAAGAGTAGAATGATGGTGTTGAGCAGCGCGCTCATGGCGATGTAGAATGTGACGGCCATCCAGGCATCGTCCAGATGGATGAACTTCGGTAGAAGCAAGGCTATCAAGGTCAAGAGAACAGAGCTGACGGTCAGGAGCGTCCTGCACTTGTCCGACACAACGGCGCGGCGGTCTTGCGCGGTCGTGAGACAGACCTTCACAGTATCGAGGAACCGGGGAAGATCGCCTGCTTTGTCAAGATTGAGGTCTTTATGCACGGTCGTCGAGTAGCTACCGTGCCAGACGTCCTTTGCCCCAATTTCGACGCCACAAAGGCGCAACGACAAGAACGTGAGCAACCACACAAACGCTTTGCGCGTCTGAAAGAATGCGTCAAAGAGAAACTGAAAGATCTGTACCAGCAGGCGGACGATCCTGTTCATGGGCGGGTTCCTCGCGCTCGTTGTCATGGCTTGGCGACGATTCCGACCCAAACGCTTCCACAAACGATGCCGCGATGTTCACGGCACAGCTGAGGTCGAGCCAAGCCCATTGGCCGTTTGGATTCACTTCAAGGAAATACCAATCGCCGGATGTGGCTACGGCCATGTCGATTGCTGCAAAGCGCAGATTGTAGTGATTCATCAGGCGCTGGATAGGTTCAGTTACATCTCCGGGAGGGACAAGCTCGCGATAGGCAACATCTTGCATGTTGTTTCGCCGAATGTCGCATCGCTGTCTACCGTCCATGTCATCTGCGCGCAGCTCAACAGCATGAACGCGAGCGTCCACGACGGTAATGCGGATATCGCATTGCTTGTCGACGTATTCCTGAAAGAGCGTAGGACACGAAGCAAGATCGGCCAGATCAGCCAGATCCTTCGGGCGAAGTGGATTGGTGTAGATCAACGAATCTGTTTCATTCGTGCCGCGTTCGATAAGGCCGCCCGCCATCGGCTTGACGATGATGCGACCATGGTGTTCTTCAAGAAACCGCCGCAGCGCCGCGCCATCCTGCGTTACGATGGTGTCGGGCACTCGGAATCCTAGCGTTCTTGCCGTTGTCAGCTGTTCGATTTTGTGGGACGCGTGCGCGTTTGCAGCCGGGTGGTTCATCCATTTCGATGGAGGGATGTGTGCAAGAATGCCCTCAAAGGCCTCGGTGCATTCATCGAGCGCATACCGGCCTTCTGGGGAATCGTCGAACTTTAGCGACTTGAGACGCTCAGGTCGGCGATACCAGACGTTGCTGAAATCGGACGGCGCATAGCGTTGCCCGCCGCAGCGGAAAATCGGTTCGCCGGACCGATAGGAGAAGGTAGCGGTGTTGAGAATCGTGTCAGTGTCGATTCTCAGCAGCGGGACATGACTGTGCGCCAAGGTCGAAATGAGGTAATCAGCTGTGGCATCGCGACCGTTGGTCAATACGAGGAGCATCGCGGAACAACCTGGAAATGGTGCCTGCCCGGGTCATGATCAGGGGATTCGGCTTGCACGGCGGTCTTTGTGCGAGTCGCCATGACAACGACAGCATTAGCCGACACGTCAGGCCGACTCGCATGAGTCTGCACGATGCCTGCCCTGTGATGACGGCCAACGCGCGGAATGACCGCCTGATCGGCACCGGCACAATCTGAGTCGGGTTGTTCGGCTTTCACTCGCGTACCGGTTTGCGTGCCGCATCGGACGTCGTTGACGCTTGTGTGCTCTGTTGATTCTTGAAACCGCAAGAGGAACGCTCGGCTCATAGGTTAGCTCCTTGAGCTCGGTGCCCGAAGCAAGCAAGGTCGAGGGCGCTTTCAATTCGGATGCCGCAGAGATCGGCGAACAGGGGATCGTTGCGGATCAGTCCCTGACGGTTCTGAAGGATCAAGTTGGATTCGGGCCACTTGACGTCCGCACGTTCGGCAAGTCGGTACTTCCCAGTTATCAGATTTCAAACTGCAACCATGACCGAACGAGCCGCTGGAGTCAAGCAAAATGCCCTTTCTCGCGACGTTTCGGTCCCGCGTGGCATGGGTGCCCCACGCTTTTAAGCGCGGGGGACGGACTTGAGCACGAGTGGCGTTCGACATTCTGATCCGTCCCCCGCCCTTGAAAGGGCGGGGCACCCAATTGCGGTCGTAACAATCCGCCGCGACGGTCAGGGTTTCTCGCTCGACGATTTCAGCAACTGCATCGACGCCACGTCCTGCAAGCGGGACAGGTCGGTCCAGAAGGTGCCTTCGCCGGCGAAGATCAGGCGGATGCTCTCGGGCTGAAACTGCTGGGCGAAGGTATAGAGGTTGTAGGCCCGGCCGGAGCCGAAGGCCTGCACGAACATGCGCTTGCCGTCCGCCTCGGCCTGGTTGGCCAGCTTCTCGACCTGGGCCTCGGCCCCGCCGAGCACACGGGTGGTCTCGGCGTCGAGCTCGGCGATCTGCCTTTCGATCTGGGCGACCTCGAGATTGCGCTGCGCGTCGATTTCTTCGGCCTTCTTCTCACCCTCGGCCTTGACTTCGGCGACCTTCTTGCGGGTTTCGGAGCTGATCTGCTCGCGAGCCACGTCGATCGCGACCTGCGCCGTCTCGCGCTCGGCACGGACCATGGCGGTCTCGCGCTGCACCTGACGGGTCAAGTCGTCCTCTTGCGCGATGTGCCCGCGCTGGATGGTCTTCTTGAGGTCCATGTCCTCCTTGCCCGACCCGCCGAGCACCTCGATGTCGCGCACCAGCGCGATCAGGATTTCGAGATCGCGCTCGCGGCAGGCGCGTTGCAGCGTTTCGGTGACGTTCTTCTGGTACAGCTCGCGTTTTTCACCCTGGATGAAATCGGTGCTGACGTATTGCGAGCCGATGTTGCGGCAAATGCTGCGAATCTGAGCCCGCACGATCTCGCGGATCTTGGCCACCTCGCCGACCCGGTTGAGCATCTCCGGCAGGTGCTGCGGGTGGCGGCCCCAGACGACCGTGACGTCAACCGAGATGGTGAAGCCGTCGGCCGACGGGAACTGGATGTGCATGCTCACTTCGCCGCGCTTGAGCTGCGAGATTTGGTTGTACCCGATCTGGACGATCCGCACCTTGTGAACGAAGGGGTTGAGGTAATAGATGCCCGGCGGCAGGACATCCTTGAGCACGCCGCGCTGCCCTTCGTCGGCCAGCTTCTGCACGACCTTGCTGCGGCCGGTCACGGGCTCGCCGTCGGGGCCGATGGTGGTCTCCTGAATGACTTCGGTGCCGGGCAGGTCGCCGAGCTGCGACGTTACCACGCCGCAGCAGCCGAGCGGGACGACGACGGCGGGCACGGTCTCGACCTTGTAGGCCCGCGGATTGATGCGATAGGTCCCGGGGGAGAGCACGTCGCGCTGGATCCCCTGATAACCGGCGGGCACGACCTCTTTCAGCTCGCCCGACGGCTTGCCCGCATAGTTTGTTACGATCCCGACCTCGGGCCACTTGCCTTGGATGGTGGGGACCGAGTAGTCCGGGTCGCCGGCCTCGAACACCTCGCGCCAGGTTTTCGGATTGCCGGGGGAAATCCGGGTCAGCGGGTAGGTCTCCCAGTCCCACAGCCAGGGCGCGTAGAAATAGCGGCCCGGACCGAGCGCGACGCGCTGAATGCCCATCTGACCCTCTTCGGCGATCATCTGCCCCGCCGGCATCGGCTCGCCGGTCTTGCGTATGAGCACGACGCATTCGTTGGCCCCCACATAGATGCGGCAGAACTGCCAGAAGAAGGCCAGCACGAGTCCGGCGAGCACGAGTGTCCCGCCGCCGATGTACTTGAGAATCATTATCTTTTTCATGGCCGGCCTCCGTCCAAACTGGCCTGGGCATCGTCAGGCGTGCGTCGCTGCGTGTCGCGTTCGACCGGCAGGCGGGATGATTCTCCCACGGGACCCGTGGCGGTTAGGGAACGAAAGATCTCCGCGAACGGGCCTTCGGTGCTCGCGAGCACGGATTTCAATGCGGGACCGAGCTTTTGGTAGAAGAAGTACTGGGCATACACCTCACCGTCGCCGAACGCCATGATCGCGTCGCCCAGCGGCTGGGTCTCGGCCTCGTACTTGAGTAGTACGACCTCGGCGGCGGCCTTGCCGCGCGACAGCAGCGCCGCGGCCGTCTCGCGGGCGGCCTCGAGCTCGAGCTTGGCGACCGCGAAACGCTTGCTGGCCTCGGTGAGCTGGACGGCCTTCTTCTGCTCGGCATCGACGGTCAGAACCACGACCTCGCGGTTAACCTCGCCCAACGCCTTGTTCTGGTTTTGCATCTCCTCCTGCTCGGCGAGCCGGGCCTCGGACTCGGCCAGCTTGATCTCGTTTTGGTACTGGATGATCTGTTGCCCGGCGATCTGGCGATCACTGATCGGCCCCATGATCTCCTGGGGCGGGATAATCTTGCGGTAGAGCACGTCCTGAATCTCGATCCCCTGCGCGTAACACAGCTCGCTGAGCCCCTCGAACACGCGCTTCTGGAATTCGATGCGCGACTCGCCGCTGATGAACTCCTTGGCCAGCAGTTTCGAGCCTTCGATGCGCGAGAGCGAGTTGGCGTACGGCATGATCAGCGCGTCTTTGATCGCGAGGTGGTCGCCGAACGCCGAACGCACGTAGGGCGCCATGTCCTGTCGGACGGCGTATTGAATCGTGCCCTCGACCACGATCTCGAAGCTGTCGTTGGACGGGAACCGGATCGCTTCCTCGCCGAGCAGGTCCAAGGTTTGCGTCCGCACCTCGATCAACTCGATCTTGCGCACGTAGGGATTGTTGTAGTACATGCCCGGCGGGAGCACGTCCGGCTGCACGCCGCGCTCGCCTTGTTTGACGACGTAATCGTTCGGGTTCTCGGGGTCGCGGCCCGAGTAGAGGATTTGAATGCCGACGTAGCCCTCCGGGATAAAGACCGGCGGGACGCGGCGAACGTCGTAGGCGTGCGGGTTGAGGTTGTAGCGGCTGGGCTTGAGCACGTCGGGCAGCGGGCCGCGCTCGTCGGGCTCGGTCGCGAGGATCTTCCCGGGCGGCAGCGAATTGCCGTACTTGCGGATTTTGATGCCGACCTCGTTCTGCCGAATGATGATGGCCGGCACGAGATCGCGTTTCCAGAAGAACGGATCGAAGAAGTAGCGCCCCTCGGGCAGCACGTCGTAGACGATGCCCTTGAAGCGCGTCGAGTCGGGCGGTTCGCCGAGTGACGCGAGCAGGCTCGGCGACAACACGACCTGCCCCTCGGCCTCGAGCGGCAGCGGTTCGCCGACCTTGTGGACCAGGACCAGCACTTTCCCGGCCGGGACCTCGATGCGCTGCACCATCCACCAATAGCAGACGCCCAGCAGGCCCACGATGGGGATCAGCAGCAGCCACGCGGCGGGCGGTATGCGCGGGAGGTGCGCCGCGGTGTAGGACCCTCCGGGTGGTGGTGTTACGACAGCCATGGCTCGTCTCCGTTCTTAGGTTTCCTCGTCCGGCAGCTTCTCGCCGCAGCGGGAACAGAATTGCGCCCCCGGCTCGTTGGGATGGCCGCAGGGCGCGTCCGCCCGGCGAGCCGCGGCCCGCGCCCGCTTGGCGCCGGAATTCATAATCAAAACGCCTAGGATGACCATGATCCCGACGATGAACAAGATGCTGAATGTGGCCGGACCCATTACAGTTCCTCATACGACGTTTGGCGCAGGGAAGGATACCACGCCGGGGGCGGGTGGGGGCTTATAAACGGGTCGAAATTGTTGAATTCATCGCGCCCCGTGTCTTTTAGACCTGTGCAAAGTCGTCAGCCGATCCACACCGCCGGATCCACACCGAAGCGGTGTCTGCGAGGCCCGCTCCCGACTTTAGTGGCAGGGCGGTTCCGATGGGCGTGGCTCGACGCATCAGCCCGTCGGCTGGGTCGTCACCGCCGGCATGGGGCCGAACAGGTCGAGGAAGCCGTTCAGTACGCCGCCGAGGAGGATGATCAGGGCGAACAGGACCAGAAGGTACGTGAGCCAGAAGCCGGCCCGGGCGCGGTAGCGGTCGAAGCGCGGACCCGGCATGACCAGCACGGTGGCCGCGTGGAAGGCGGCCAGGAGCTTGACCGCGAAGACGCCGTGGTAGACGCCGATCAAGGGGTGGCCGCGGTAGGCGAGCAGCTTGAAGACAAAATTGAGCATGCCGGTCACGAACAGGATGGCGATTGCCGCGAGCACGAAGCGCCGCCAGCGACCGATGATCGCCTCCCGGAGCTCGGCACGTTTCGATTCCTCGACGGCGAGCAGCGCGGGCCTCAGCGCGAAGAGCTGAAACGCGACCGCCCCGATCATCATTGCCGCCGCGGCGATGTGGACCGCCCGCACGAGCACGGCGACGGGCGCCCCGCTCGTTTCGGTGGAGACGAGCGTGACTTCCGCGAGCGGCTGCACCGCGAGGATGGCTTCGATCGGACCCATCGTGGTCGGCTCTCTGCTTTCAAGATTCGTTCGGGCGTCCGGCACGGACCCGCGTGCCGGTCGCTTCGAGCACCTCATCTTCGCCTTTTCCCGCGAAGACGCAAACGCTCCGCAAGGCCTACATGACGCCCGGCCGAGCGGATACGATACGCCGACGCGTGACAGGAGGCGAAACCGATGGCCAAACTCGGCGTGAACATCGACCACGTGGCGACCATCCGCCAGGCCCGCAAGACCGACGAGCCCGACCCGGTCTGGTCGGCGGTCGAAGCCGAGCTCGGCGGGGCGGACGGCATCACGTTTCACCTGCGCGAGGACCGGCGGCACATCAACGATCGCGACGCGGAGCTGCTCAAACGCACCGTTGCCACCAAGCTCAACATGGAGATGTCCATCGATCCCGGCATCGTGCGAATCGCGCTGAAGCTGAAGCCGGATCAATGCACGCTGGTGCCCGAGAAGCGCGAGGAGCTGACGACCGAGGGCGGGCTCGACGTCCACAAACTGCGCCGCCGCATCACGCCGGTCGTCAAGAAAATGAAGAGCGCCGGGATCGTCACGAGCGCATTCATCGAGCCCGATTCGAAGCAGCTCAGCGCCGCGATCGAGTGCGGCTTCGACGCCGTCGAGCTTTGGACCGCCGGTTACAGCGATGCCGGCACGCCGCGGACGCGCGAAGCGGCGCTAGACATGCTCGGCTGCGCGGTCGAATTCGGGCACGAGCGCGGGTTGATCGTACACGGCGGGCACGGGCTGACCTATCGCAACATCGGCCCGGTCGCGGCGATCGCGGGTTTCTCGGAATTCAACATCGGCCATAGCATCGTGTCGCGCGCCGTGCTGGTGGGCATGCGCGAGGCGGTGCGCGAAATGAAGCGGCTGATCGAAGGCGCGGGACATCACCACGTCGCGCTGATCGAGGCCGAAGACCTGCTCCCGCTCGAGGAATAGCGTGTCCATTCATCCGACCGCCATCGTGGACTCGTCCGCCGAGATCGACGCGACCGTCGAGATCGGGGCGTATGCGATCGTCGAGGGGCAGACCCGCGTCGGGGCCGGAACGGTCATTCATCCGCACGGCTACGTGGCCCGGGGCACGACGTTGGGCCGGGAGTGCCAGGTGCATCCTTATGCGGTGGTGGGGCACGTTCCGCAGGACGTGAAGTTTGACGGAGCGCCGAGTTACGCCGAGATTGGCGACGGTTGCATCATCCGCGAGGGGGCCAGCGTACACCGCGGCTCGGAGCCCGACAGCAAGACCGTTGTGGGCAAACGCGTTTTCATCATGGCCGGCGCCCACGTCGGGCACAACTGCGTCGTCGGCGATGATGTGGTTCTGACCAACGCCGTCCTGCTGGGCGGGCACGTCTCGGTCGGCGAGCGGGCGTTTCTCGGAGGCGGAAGTGGCGTTCACCAGTTTGTTCGCGTCGGCGAGCTGGCGATGATCCACGGCCTCGCGGTGTGCGTCATGGACCTGCCGCCCTTCATGATGGCCGTGAGCGATGGAATCGCCGGGCTCAATACCGTCGGTCTGCGGCGGGCGGGAATGTCGCGCGAGCAGCGGGCCGAGCTCGGCCGCTGCTTTCGCATGCTCTATCGTTCGTCGATGGGTTTTCGTGAAGCGATCGAGCAAGTGGCAGCCCGGGTCGAGACCGCGCCGGGCCGGCGACTGGCCGAGTTTCTGCAAGCGCGCTCGCTACGTGGCTTCATGAAGGCCCGCCGGCGGGGACGACGTGCGACGGCGGGCGGGTGCGACGATTCGTGAGAGTCCTCATCGCGCCGGACAAATTCAAGGACGCACTCGCCGCGGTCGACGTCGCTCGCGCGATGGCCGCGGGTGTTCTCGATTTTGATCCCGCCGCGGACGTAGAACTCTGCCCGATGGGCGACGGCGGCGAGGGGACCGGTGCGTTGCTGGCCCGCGCCGCAGCGGCCGAAACGCGAACGGTCCTCGTCCGCGATCCGCTGGGCCGCGAGCGCGAAGCCCGCTGGTGGCACGTCGCCGAGTGCGGCGAAGCGATCATCGAAATGGCCGAAGCGTCCGGGCTTGGGTTGCTGACCGAAGCCGAGCGCGATCCGGAGCGGACGACCAGCTACGGGACCGGGCAGTTGATCCGCTCGGCCGTCGATGCCGGCTGCAAGTCGGTGCTGGTGTGTGTCGGCGGCTCGGCGACGGTGGATGGCGGGGCCGGGGCGCTCCAGGCACTGGGCTGGCGGTTGCTGGACTCGGACGGCGGCGAAATCCTCGAGCCCGTGACGGGTGCGGTATTGCGCAAAATTGCGCAACTGGTTCCCCCATCGAAGCCGCTATCGGCCGCGTGCCGGGTGCTGTGTGACGTAGTCAACCCGCTGCTCGGACCGGAAGGGGCCGCCCGCGTTTATAGCCCGCAGAAGGGGGCCGCGAGCGATCAAGTCGTTCGGCTTGAAGAGGGTCTGCGCCTCTGGGTGGAAAAGCTGCACCGTGTGATCGGACGCGACGTGAGCCGGCTTCCCGGGGCCGGCGCCGCGGGAGGACTCGCGGGGGGGCTGGCCGCGGCGCTCGATGCGGAGCTGGTTCCCGGGTTCGCCGAGGTGGCTCGCCGGCTTGATCTTCAGCAAAAAGCCCGCGCGTGCGACCTGTGTCTGACGGGTGAGGGGCGAATCGACGCGCAAACCGCCGCCGGAAAGGTGGTTTGCGGCGTGGGGCGGCTCGCGAAGGAACTCGGCATTCCTTCGCTCGCGTTCGCCGGCCAAGCCGATACTTTCAATGGCACCGGGCTCGCTGCACTGGCCGCGCGGGTCGACGTCGACCGCATCGTCGTTATTACGCCGGAATCCGCATCCGTCGCCACGGCTTTGCGAGAGACCGCTGAAAACGTGCGACGCGCGGTGCGGGAAGCCCTCGCGGCGCGGTCGTGAGACCCCGGGATGTGGCTCGAACTGTCGGCTGCGGATAAGATGTAGAGTCGATGGTCCCTTGGCTGTGAAAACGGATCATGATGGTTGTTTTGCCGGGACACCCGATCATGCGGTACGGCTCTTGCTTAGAGTCCGTCGGTAGGCCGATGCGATCGATCCGGTTTCGCGACGCAACAAGAGCACCAGGATACGCCGCGAGAGGTGTACGGATGATGATTCACGATCGGCCGGAAGGTAGCGGCATGGCGGTGAACGCAATGACACGGAACAAGCTGGCAGCGACGGCCTGGATCGGCGTGCTGGCCATTCTGGTCGGCTGCGACAACGAGTCGAGCCAGGTGCGATCCTACAAGATTCCGAAGGAAAAGCCGGAGATGGCGGCGGCAGCGACTGCGTCCACGCCCACGCCGGCCGACTCCGGGCCGCTGCGCTGGGAGCTGCCCGAGGGCTGGCGGCAACAACCGAATCCGAACTCGATGCGCTTCGCGACGTTCGTCGCCGGCGAAGGGGCCCATCAGATCGAAATCGCCGTCAGCCAACTCGGCGCCGGCGGGGGCGGGATCGCCGCGAACATCGAGCGCTGGCGCGGGCAGGTGGGATTGGGCGCCAGCAGCCAGGCCGACATTCACGATCAGATCAAGCCGATCGAGGGCCGCGGCGCGAAAGGCGTCCTGGTCGATCTGCTCGGCCCGACTCCTGAGGCGGGAGAGGCGCAAGCGACACGCATGCTGGCCGCGATCTTCCCGGCGACGCGGACGACGTGGTTCATCAAGACGACCGCACCGAACGCTGTTCTAGAACAGCACCGCGAAGCGTTCGAGGCGTTTTGCCGGTCCGTTCATTTCGCCGGGCAGGCCCAGGCCGCCGCGACCCGTCCCCCGCCGCCCGAGCCGCCGGCAACGGCTGGTCGTAGCGGCGGCCCCGTGTGGCAGGAGCTTCCCGCCGGTTGGAAGCACGAAGAGCGTCCGCGCACGATGTCGGTGGCGTCCTTCCTGATCTCGGAGGGAGAGCAACAAGCCGTTTTGACGATCACGCCTCTGACCGGGCCGCCCAACACGCTCAACAACGTCAACCGCTGGCGGCGGCAGGTCGGCCTGGGGCCGGCGTCGAGTTTGGACGATGCGTCGGCCGAGCCGATTGAGGTTGGTGGCGAGCCGGGGCACTTCATCGATCTGGCGGGCTCGTCGAATCACATGCTGGGGGTCATCGTGCAGCGCGGCGACACGACCTGGTTCTACAAGCTGACCGGCACGGACCCGCTCGTGGCAGGGCAGAAGGCGGCCTTCCAGGCGTTCGTCCGGGCGTTGCGCTTTGACGGAGATGGCGGTGGGTGATGCAGTAAAGAACATTCTGCGCCCGGTGGCATCGCTGAAGCTCACGGTCGCGTTGTTCGCGATGTCGGTCTTCATCGTTTTGGCCGGCACCGTCGCGCAGATCGACAAGGGCATCAGCACCGTATTGGACGAGTACTTCCGCTGTTTCGGAACCTGGATCGACCTGTCGCTCTTCTTCCCGCGCAATGAAAACTGGGCCTTCCTCAAGGGCTTCGGGTTTCCGTTTCCCGGCGGCTGGCTGATCGGCGCGGCCCTGATGATCAATATCATCACTGCCCATCTCATTCGATTTCGCATCGCCGCCAAGGGCGCACGGCTGACCGCGGGATTGCTGATCCTGACGGCCGGTGGCGTGCTGACCTGGCTGATCGTCATCGGCGTGTTCAGCCAGGAAGTGGCGACGACGGAAGGGGCCGCGTTCTGGCGGGTCCTGTACCGGCTGATTCAGGGCGGGGGCGCGGCGGCGATCCTGTTGGCCGGCTGCTGGCTGGTGTTCAAAAAACGCGCCGGCATTGTTCTGCTGCACAGTGGCGTTCTTCTGCTGCTGGTCCACGAGGTCTTCACCGGCGTGGCCGCCGTGGAAGGCACGATGCGGATCAACCCCGGCCAGACCATCAACTACCTGACGCATTCGTCCACGTTCGAGCTGGCGATCATCGACCGTTCCGATCCAGAGTTCGACGACGTGAGGGTCGTTCCCCGCGCGCGACTCCGCAGAATGGATCTGATCCAGGACGACAAGTTGCCGTTCGACATCGCGGTCGTGCAGTACATGAAGAACTCGATGCTAGTCCGGCCCCAGCCGGGCGTGACGAACCGCGCCACCGCCGGCAGCGGTCTGCGGGCGGTCGCGATCGAGGAGCCCGAGACCAGCGGGGTCGACACGGAACAGACGATCAACATCCCGTCGATTTACGCGACGATCACCGAAAAAGACACCGGCGAGTTGATCGGCACCTACCTCTTCTCGGTATTCCTGGACGGCCCGCAATGGCCGCCGCAACTCGTGACCGTCGGCGAAAAGACCTACGAGATCGAGCTGCGCTTCGGGCGGACGTACAAGCCGTACTCGATCCAGTTGGTGGAGTTTCGGCACGACAAGTACGTGGGCACGCAGAAGGCCAAGAACTTTTCGTCGCTCGTGCGGCTGGTGGACGAGCGGCGCGGTGTCGACCGGACCGTCAAGATCTGGATGAACAACCCGCTGCGCTACGCGGGTGAGACGTTTTACCAGTCGAGCTTCGAGCCGGGCAAGAAACTGACCATCCTGCAAGTCGTTCGCAACGACGGCTGGATGCTCCCGTATCTCGCGTGCATGATCGTCGGCGCCGGATTGACGCTGCAATTCGGTTACACGTTGGTCGGCTTCCTGCGCCGAAAGGTGACGTTATGACTTCGGCCTCGCGCCTCATTCCGTGGGTCGTCGTCCTGGCGCTCGGCGGCTGGCTCGCAAAAAACGCCGTCCCGCCGCGTGACGCGGCCGGCGAAATGCAGGTTCAGGAATTCGGGCGGCTCCCGGTCGTCTACCAGGGCCGCGTCAAACCCTTCGACACGCTGGCCCGCAACGGTCTGGTGATCATCTCGGATCGGCAGACCTGGCGTGACGCCGAAAACAAGCGACGCCCGGCTATCGAATGGCTGCTCGACGTCATGGCGGAGACCGAGGGCGCCTACGAGCACAAGGTCTTCCGAATCGTCAATCTGCAACTGTTGGATACCCTGGGCCTGGAGCGCCGCCCGGGATACCGCTACGCATTCAACGAATTCCAGAGCAAGCTGCGCCAACTCGACGAGCAGGCCGGGCGAATCGCGCGGCTGGAACGCCAGCAGCGCGACGCCTACGCGAACCAGGTCCTGGAGTTCTCCAGCAAGGTCCGGCTCTTCCACCTGCTCATGCGCTCGCACCGCATACCCGAGATCGACCGCGATGGGGACGAACAGGCGATGCGAAGCGCCCTCTCGCGCGAGATCGCGCTCTGGCGCTCGATCGAGGGCCGGGAGCCGCCGCACGCCGTCCCGCCCCACGGCGAGAACGACGAATGGAAACCGTTTCTCTTTGCGGCCTTGCGAGCGGAGGTGTCCGGGCATGCGGACCCGGCCGTCGAGCACCTCGCGGGGATGCTGCGAGCCCACAAGCTAAGCGATGTCGCGGCGTTCAACGACGCGTTGGTCGACTACAAGGCCTTTCTCGCAAGCCACCCCCTGAAGGAACAACCCGCTTTGGGTTTCGAGGCGATGTTCAATCACTTCGAGCCCTTCTATCGCTGCTCGGCGCTGTACATCGTCGCGCTGGTGCTCGGCTTCTTCTCCTGGCTCGGGTTTTCCAAGGTCCTGAACCGCACCGCCTTCTGGCTGATGTTCCTCACGTTCGCCGTACACACCTGGGCGCTGATCGCCCGTATTTATATCTCAGGCTATCCTCCCATCACGAACCTCTACGGGACGGCGGTCTTCATCGGCTGGGGCGCCGTGCTGCTGGGCCTGATCCTGGAAGTGATCTACGCGCTCGGCATCGGCAACCTCATCGCCGCCGCGTCGGGGTTTCTCACGCTGCTGATCGCGCACTTCCTGGCCGGCGACGGCGACACGCTCGAGATGATGCAGGCCGTGCTCGACACCAAGTTCTGGCTCGCCACGCACGTGATCATCATCAACTTCGGCTACGCGGCGACGTTCCTGGCCGGCGGTTTGGCGGTGATCTACGTATTGCGCGGCGTGCTGACCCGCTCGCTCGACAAGCACACCGAGGGCATCTTTTACCGCATGATCTACGGCATCATCTGCTTCGGGATGCTGCTGAGCTTTGTCGGAACGGTGCTCGGCGGCTTGTGGGCGGATGATTCGTGGGGCCGCTTCTGGGGCTGGGACCCCAAGGAGAACGGCGCTCTGATGATCGTGCTGTGGAACGCCCTCATCCTGCACGCGCGCTGGGGCGGCATGGTCAAAGCCCGCGGCATCGCCGTCTTGGCCATTTTCGGCAGCATCGTCACGAGCTGGTCGTGGTTCGGCGTGAATCAACTCGGCGTGGGACTGCACTCCTACGGCTTCACGGACTCGGTCGCGTTCTGGCTGCTGCTGTTCGTGCTGTGCCAGTTGACTTTCATGGGCGTCGGCCTGTGGCCGCGCGCCAGGTGGCGCAGCGCGGCGTCGTTGAGTCAGCAGGTGGCGAAGCGGGTCGACGGGCCGAGGCGCAGCACCGAGCGTCCTCCGCGGAACCGCCCGCGCCCGGCGCAGGCTTAGGCGGATGCTCCACTTCCTTCGCTCGAAAGGCGGGCACCCGCTAAACGTCATGTTGAGCGGAGCGAAGCATCTTGCTGTGGATTCAACAAGATTACTCGCTGCGCTGGGAAGGACAAGGGTCGGCATTTCGCGTTGCCCGTCTTAGGAGAATCCCCCCCGCACACGAGACGGCGAGCTACAATCCCATGCGCGATGAGAAGTGAGCTTCAGATTTCGTTCGTGCGGTGCGCCGATGTGAGGCAAAACGGTTTGTGGCTGTCAATGTCGCTCTGGCTGCTCGCGCTCACGACGGTTGAAGCGGCCATCGCGCAGACGTCGCAGCCCGCGGCGCGATTGGCGTGGCGGCGCGACATCGCCGAGGGCGTGGAGTGGGCAGAGCTGAGACACGTCGGCGACGCGCCCGTTTTGCTGGTCTGCGCCCGCGACACCTCGCTATTCCTGCTCGACGCGCGAACCGGGCGGCTGCTCTTGTGGGAGCCGATTCGGATCCCAGGCGGCGTCAAAGCGGCGACCGAACTTCCGGTGGCGATCGTCGCCGCGGATCAAAGCGGGGAACGGGCCGCGACTTCCCGGCCCGGTGCCGATGCGCCCACGGCGCCTTCGCGCGAGCACATGATCTATTGTTACAGCCGCTATTCCGTCCACGCGATCGCGGTCGCGCGCCGCGGACCGAACGGCCGGCTGCAAGCCGCGCTGAAGTGGCAGGTCGGCGACGCCCCATCGCAACCCAAATTGAGGCAAGCCGATCCCGAGTTTCTCACGCGCATCATTGCGGCGCAAGCGGCGCCCGATGGCGTGCTCGTCGCGCGCAGCGACGGCCGCGTGGCGCTGCTGAATGAACGCGACGGTGCGCCTGTCTGGACGGTCGAACGTGGGCCGATGTCGCTGGCGCGCTGGCACGCGGACGGCCGGACGGCAGCGCTGATCTGGAAAGCCGGCGGCGAGGTTCGGGCGGAGTTCTTCGATGCAAGCGGCGCGACGAAGCCGACTCGCAGCGAACACAAACCGATCGGCGACGCGTGGCCGGAATGGGCCGTGCTTTACGACGGAACGCTGTTCGTTGCGTGGTCCGATCGATTTATCGCACGCGCTGCGAATGGGTTCGAGCGGGCCTTTGAATTGAAGATCGATTCTCCCGCGAAAGTCGCGACGTTCGCCCTGTTGCACCCGCCCGGATCCGTCGCGGGAAGCCAACCGGCCGCGGCGATCCCACAGCCAGGCCTGTTGTACACGGACATTTCCGGCGGCGTTCACAGGGTCGATACCGCGACCGGTGAAACGGTCTGGGACATGGAGCCGGCGAACGGGTCCAAGCTCCCATGGTCCGCGCTGCGCGTGTTCGGCGAGAGCGTGTTGCTGCTGCGCGAAGACGCTTGGCTCATTGTGGACGCGGCGAAAGGCAAGCTGCTCGGGCAGCGGTATCTGGACCCGCAGCGCGACGACGATTTGATCGAGCAGAACAGGTTCCTCGCCGCGACCCTGCATGACGGCTTCGTCGTCGTTTTGCGCAGCGAAGATCGCAAGTGGACGGCACCGTGGGGCGAGTTGTTACCAGTGGGGTCAACGCGACTGGTTGAGAAGACCGCGCTAGCGTCCGGCGAGCCGGCAAAGGCGATTCCGGTCGCCGCCGTCCGCCTGCCGCCGATCGAATGGCTCGATTCGTTTTGGGTCCGGGACCGGCTCGTGCTGACCGAGCGCGAAGGCGTGCGGTCCTTTATCATTCCCTGAGCGCGCGTTCGGTCTCTGCTTCGACTGGAGAATGCCATGTCCGATCACCTGGAATTCCGGCTCGTCGATGCCTTTGCCGACGGGCCTTTCGCGGGCAACCCCGCCGGCGTGGTGCTCGGGGCCGACCCGCTCGACGAAGGGCAGATGCAGGCCATCGCCCGCGAGGTGAATGCGAGCGAGACGGTCTTCATCCTGCGGGCCAACGACCTGCACCGGCCGACGCAATTGCGCTGGTTCACGCCACGGGCCGAGGTCGGCTTCTGCGGCCACGCGACGCTGGCGGCGGCGCACGCGTTGCACGAAGCCGGCTGTCTCGATGCGGCTTTGTCGAAGTCGGACGCGAAGATCGCGTTCGAGTCGGCTGCCGGGACACTCAAACTGCACCCGGAGAGCATCCCCGGAGACGCCACCGCTTTGTGGTGGCTGAGATTGCCCGACCCCGCCATGCAACCGGCCCGCGCGAACCCGCTGAAGGCGTGCGAGCTGCTGGGGATGAACATCGACGATCTGGACCCGGCCATCCCGCTCATGCGTACGCGCGATGACGACCTGATTCTGGTGATCCGCTCGTGGCAACGGCTCGTCGAGCTGCGCCCGAACTTCTCCGAGTTGGCGTCCTGGTCCGAGCAGAACGGCATTCGCGGCCTGTGCGTCGCCACCACCGCGACGCTTAGCGCGAGCATCAACGTGCAGTCGCGCTTCTTCGCGCCGGCGCTGGGCATCAACGAGGACCCCGTCACGGGCAGCGTCCACGGCCCGCTCGCCGTCTTGATGGTCGTCAACGGATTGGTTCCGACCGCGTCCGGCCGATCCGCGGTGAATTGCATCCAAGGCGAACCGGGGGGCAGGACCGGCTTGGTGCGGGCGCTGGTCGAGTCCGTGGGCGAAGCCTACAACGTATCGATCGCCGGCCGTTGTCACACGACCATCCGCGGCGAGATCCGCGTCCCGGGCAAGTCGTCTCAGTAGCCCGTACACTCGGCCTTGCGAGATGGAATGTTCGTAATAGCGTGATTCGTGCAGTTCGGGCCTGAGATTCAAGAGTTACCGGCCATTTTGACAGGTCCATAAAAGGGTCCATGAAAGGTGTCAGTCAGGATGAATTATTTGATGTTGTGAGCGGTTTCGGCGGGAATGACCAAATATCATCCTGACATCTTTTCCTCCATGACACCTTTCCCTCCACCTTTTCCTCTTCTTGGGAATTCCGCTCGAGTGCATGCCATTGTCCGGCGTCTATCGCGCCAGTCAAGACGCAAGGAAATCGAAATGAATGCCTAAGATCGCGGCAACGAGAGCGCCGACTCTTATACACATGTCGAATCTCGGACGAGATATTGCCCAGGCGACTGGTTCAATGAGTACGGTATCAAGGACGAGGCCGGCAAGCGTGAAGAGTAGCATAACGGCCAACGTAACGTAACCAGCTATCCATGCGTACAACCCGATTGCAAAGAACATCACAATGAGATATAACCACCAGCTCATTAGCCCCCAAAGGAAATAACCGAGCGTGGGAAGGAGCGTCAGGATTAAAAGCAAATTCAGATTATCTGATTTAAGGGATGTCTGTTCCTTTCTGGCCTCTTCCTCATCTCTTGAGCCGCTCTCGGCCTGCAAGTAGCGAAGCCACGCCCGCCTGTACTCGTTTGCGTCACTCCATAGTTGTTTGGCCTTTTGGAACGAAAACGCCCCGTGGAGGTCATTCCCAAATCGTCTTAGATGCTCGGCACCTATCAGTTCGATGATTACTGTGAGGATGGCTGCAGTCTGAAGTAGCTTCCCGATTCTACCCCACCAGAGCAACTTGACTCCCCAGAGTACGAAGGAATCGTCCAGATGGGTTGAGAACCAGAGTGACCAGGCGTCAATCAATGCGCTCATGAGAATTCGATCCTCCATGGGGGGCAGGAAGAGGTGTCAGGACGAAGTTTT
>JACZRH010000053.1 GCA_022574815.1 Planctomycetota bacterium
AGGTAGCGTGTCGCTCTGCCGCCCCGTTGGGGCTTTCGGCATCGGAGCGCATTCTTCCCAGGGGCTCACGCCCCTGGCTAAGGACTGTCGCCCGTGCCGGGCTGGGCGTTGGTTGCGGCCGAAGGTCGCGCCAGGCCCTCTGTGGCTCCCCCCGAATCCGGTACCCTGAATCCTCTGTGGCTCCCCCCGAATCCCGTACCCTGAATCCTCTGTGGCTCCCCGCGCTGCTCGCCGCCGCCGACATCATCACTGAATTCGCATCGGCGGTGGCCGATTTGGCTTCAGTTGCTGCTCAGGCGCGAGCGGATCAGGGCGGCGCGGGCGATGCTGCGCTGCTCGCCGTTGAGGCGGTCGCCTTGCAGCTTTTGCAGGTGGGCGGGCTGCATCTGGATGAACAGCTCGTTGACGGTTTGCAGGTCGATCGACGAGAGCCGGCCGATGTGGACGCCCATGCGCACGTGCGAGAGGCACTGCATGGCCTCGTTGGAGCTCATCAGGCGTGCGTTGCGCAGGGTACCGACGGCCCGCCAGATCTTGTCGTCCAACGCGTGCAGGCGGTCCTTCATCAACGCTTTGCGGGCGGCGTGCTCGTAGTCGACGATCTTGGGGATCACCACGCGGCGAAAATCGTCGATGATCTCGACCTCGCTGCGGCCGAGCGTGATCTGGTTGGAAATCTGGAAGAAATCGCCGAGCGCCTCGGTGCCCTCGCCGTAGAGGCCGCGAATGGCGAGCTTCATGTCGCGTGCGGCTTGGGCGACCTTTTCGACCTCGTTGGTGAGTTTCAAGGCCGGCAGATGGACCATGACCGAGACGCGGATGCCGGTGCCGACGTTGGTGGGGCAGGCGGTCAGGTAGCCGAACTGCGGGTCGAACTCGAAGTCGATGTTCTGGTCGAGCGCGTCGTCGATCTCGTTGATCTGCTCCCAGGCCTCGTCGAGCTGCAAGCCGCTGCGCATGACCTGGATGCGCAGGTGGTCCTCCTCGTTGGTCATCAACGACGCGACCTCGGTCGTGTGAAACGCGACTCGCCGAGCTCCGGTGCCCTCGGCGTGCTGGCGGCTGATCAGGTGCCGCTCGACGAGCAGCGTGCGGTCGAGCTCGTCCAGGGCTTCGACGTCGAGGTGTACCAAGTCGCTTAGCCGCGGCGCCTTTTGGATCGCGGCTTGGACCGTTTCGGCGACGTCCTGGCGCTGCTCGGCGCCGGCCCGCCAGAGGAAGGGATAGCCGCGGATGTTGCGCGCCAGGCGCACGCGCGTCGAGATCACGATCTCGTGCATCGGGCCGACGCCGCGCAGCCACTCGCCCCCGCGGCGAACTACGTCGTCGAGCGGGGAGCTCATGGGTTCTCCAGGCCTCGGACGCGGTCGCGCAGCTCGGCGGCGCGTTCGTAGTCCTCGGCGGCGATGGCCTCGGTGAGTTGGCGTTTCAGGCGATTGATGTCCTGGAGCGTGGTGCGTGGCATGCCGAGCGACGAGGGGATCTTGCCGGTGTGGTGGGTGGCCCCGTCGTGGGCGCGGTCGAGCAGCCTCAGCAGCGGCTCCTTGAACACTTCGTAATCCTTGGCGCAGCCGAGCAGCCCCTGGTTGCGAAACTCGACGTAGCTGATACCGCATTCGTCGCAGATCAGGCTGCCGTAGGAGCCGCCGGTGGACTTGCTGGAGGAAACGAAGCTGTCGAGCAGGTCGTTGATGTTGACGTTGGGCTTGACCTGCAAGTGGCCCTCTTCCTGGGCGCAGCGCTCACACAGGTGCAGCTCGACCTTGTTCCCACTGGCCTCGAGATTGGTCAGGTGGAACGTCGCCTGGGCCTTCTTGCAACGCTCACACAGTCCCATCAATCCCATGGGTCCGCTCCGGGGGTCGAACGCGCATTCACCCCAACGATGCTAGAAGGGTGCCGATCGGGCGTCAAGTCGGGGCGCCGAGGCGATCGCTTCGCTCCGGCGAGCCGCGTTCATTCTTCCCGAGCCGAGCCTCAAGGCTGTTGGGCGCGGGTGTTGATCTCGACGCGGACGGGCGCGTCGATGACCCTCGGCAGCACGAACAGCAGCCGGCCTTGCTGATCGCGCCCCTTCGATCGGATGATCCGCCCGTCGGCGTAGATCCAGCAGCGTCGCTGCTCGGTTCCGTGCAGGCGAAAAACAGGCTGGTAGCGCAATTGCCCGCCCGGGTCGAACGTGAATCGCGCCACGCCCGAGGCCAGCGCGATCTCGTAGCAGCCTTGCGATTCGTTGAAACCGTCGGCGTTGCGGTCGCCGGCGACATCGGTCCGCAGCTCGCCGGTGCGGACGACAAGCGTTGCGGGGCTTTGAAAGTCCCGCGCGAGGCTCTCGGCCTCCGGGGCGGCGTCGATGTCGGTGGGCCAGACACGCAGGAGATGCGTTGTGTCCACTATCGGCGACGCCTCGATATCACCGACCACTACGACGACCCGCCGTTCATCGGCCGACTCCACGAGAATTCGCCGCGCGGCAATGGCCGCATCCGACGGAACCCAGAGCAGGTCGCCGCGCTCGGCTCCGAGTCTGGCCATGAGCGTGAAAACGGCCGAGGCCCGGCCCGGTTGCACCGGCGACGGGGCGACGCGCGCGAATCCTCTTCTGCCGTCGAGAGCGAGTGCATATCCGAGACGCGGGGTCCGCCAGCCGGCGTTGCCGCAGTTGGAGACGATGCGCACATAGACGTGGCCCGACGGGTAGATCACGTAGCTCCACGAGTGCCCCGGCCCGTCTGCCGAATCGGTCGTGGCCGCAGCGTTGGCCGGGTTTCGAAAACGCCAGGTGCCTTCGACCACGACGCGAAAAGGCGACGCTTCCACGAGTTTTTGCGAGGTCGCGACACTGGGTCCCCAATGCGCGAAGAGCTGCGGATCGTCATAAACCGGCGGCGACAAAGGGTCCGCCGACCAGTCGCTCGCCAGGGGCATCGGCCAAGGCCCCAGACCGCTCGGCAAGGTGAGGTTTTTCAGATCGCGGGTCGTTCGCGGCGCGACCGCTTCGGGTTGCGATTCGGCCCGCGCCGGGTCCGGCGTACGGCCGGGCGGGATGGCCCCGCGGTCGAACCAAGCCGATATCGTCCCGTGCGAGAAGGCCAGTTCGTAGCGGCCCATGGCGCCGACATGGAGGCGCCGGCCCTGGTGAAAGACGTACATTTCGCCGGCCCGCGCGTGTTGCCCGAGCAGGTGCCGCGTGTTGTCTGCGAGGACGATGTCGTCGAAGTACAAGTCCGTCGCGGGCGCTCCGACCGCCAGGCGCCAGGTGAGCGCGCGGACGTCGGCGAGGTCGACGCGATCGGCGATTTCGACGGTGTCGAAGCGATACAGGTTCCAGCCCGCCCGCACCGAAACCGTGGTCGTCCAGCGCAGCGGCGGCTCGGCGCCGCTTTCGACGCCGAATTCGAGCTTCGTGCCGTCGCGCGGCCCGAAGATGCTCGCGAGCACGATCGAGTAGCCGACCCAATCGCCGACGAGCGCGCGGTCCTCGGAGCGGGCCCCGTCGAATCGCAGCAGGTCGCCTTGGGCCAGATGCACCTTGAGCCCGCCCGCCCCGGTTCTCTTTCGGCTGCGCCGCACGCTGATTTCCGGCTGGGGTTTTTCACTTGGGGCGCCGTCGGTTTGCACGACTCGAAAAAGCAGCTCTTCGCCGGGCTCTTCGAAATGGGCCAGGCAGATGAACCTTCCGGACGCCAGATCGGGGTAGGTGTCGCGCAGGCGTTGCAGCGCGGGCGGGAGACTTTCGCCGAGCTCGCCGCCGCCGGTGCCGCGCCTCATCGGGAACTCGCACGCCGGCAGCGCGGCGAACAGCGCGACAAGACCGCTGATGATCGCAACGTAACGAAGCTGAGTCGCTGACGAAGGGCGCCAGAACAAAGACGGAAAAGGTATGCAACGCCTCACGCGGACTCGGCGGGATCTACCGCCGCAGAGCGTGGATGGCCGAGCCCAGGACATTCTCCGCCGCCTCCATGATCGTTTCGGATGTTGCCGGGTGGGGGTGGACGGTTAGCGCCAGGTCTTCGGCCTCGGCGCCCATCTCGATCGCCAGGACGGCTTCGGCGATCAGGTCGCCGGCGTGCTCTCCGACGATGCCGACGCCGAGGACGCGATTTGTCGCGGCGTCGGCGATGACCTTGGTGAGGCCTTCCGGGCGGCCCATCGCGATGGCGCGGCCGGAAGCGCCCCAGGAAAACTTGCCGACTTTGATTTCGATGCTCTTCTCGCGGGCCTCGGTCTCGGTCAATCCGCACCAGGCCAACTCGGGGCTGGTGTATACGACGGCGGGTATCGCGCGAACGTCGTAAACGCTCGGTCGGCCGGCGATCGCTTCGGCGGCGACGAAGCCTTCGCGCGAGGCCTTGTGGGCCAGCATCGGGTCGCCGGCCACGTCGCCGATCGCGTAGATGCGTTTGTCCGCCGTGCGCCGCGTTTCGTCCACCTCGATGAAGCCGCGTTCGTTGATCTTGACTTTGGTGTTTTCCAGGCCGATCCCGTCAGAGTTCGGCTGCCGGCCGACGGAGACCAGCACGCGCTCGAACGTGAGCCGCTGCGTCTCGCCCTTCTTGGTGAAGGTCACCTCGACGCCTTGGCCGGTCACTTTGGCGCCTTGCAGCTCGGCGGAAGTGTGGATCGCGTCAAACTGCTTCTTGAGCCGCGCGACCAGCGGGCGGGCTAGATCGTCATCGCAGCCGGTCAGCACGCGCGGCAACGCCTCGATGACGGTGACCTTGCTGCCGAGGGCGGCGTAGACCTGACCCAACTCGAGCCCGATGTACCCGCCGCCGACCACGAGCAGCGACTTCGGGATTTGCTTCAGATCGAGCGCGGCGGTCGAATCGATGCAGCAATCGGCCGGCATGATCGACTCGGGCAGGGTCTTCGCCCGCGAGCCGGTCGCGACGATGGTGTGCTTGGCCTTGATGCGACTGACGTCGCCGCCCTGGATCCGCACCGTGCGCGAGTTCTCGAAGACGGCGCGGCCCTGCACGACGCGCACCTTGCGCGCCTTGGCGAGCGCGTTCACGCCGCTGCAGAGCTTGTCGACGACGGATTGCTTCCAGGCTTGCAGCTTGTCGGCTTCGATCTTGGGCGCTTTGAACGTCACGCCGAAAGTCTTGGCGTGCTCGGCGTTTTCGATCAGGTGCGCGACGTGCAGCAGGGCCTTGGACGGGATGCAGCCCTCGCGCAGGCACACGCCGCCGAGCAGCGGAGACTCGTCGACCAAGGTGGTTTGCAGCCCGAGGTCGGCGGCGCGAAACGCGGCCACGTAGCCGCCCGGCCCCCCGCCGACGATCAGGAGTTGGGTTTCTTCCGTCAGTTCGCCGACAACCACGCGCGACTCCATTCCACGAGACGGTGAGCAATCGCGGACAGGATACCGGAAATCGGTCGGCGCGGCAGCCCGCCGCGGCTTGCGCGAGGGACCGCATCGAGCGAAGGAGGAGATTGGTAGCGGTCGGTCTCATCGGGACGCAAGCGATGGCGCGGCGGGACAGGGACTCGCGCCGCTCTCCCCGTGCGGACTTGGATCGAGGGGCCGCGAAACGCCCCAATGCGAAGGGTCCGGGCGGCCGGCCGAATTGGCGGGCGCTTGTGCCGCCGCGACTATCCGCCGCCGAGCAGTTGGAAGAAGAGGTCGATGTCGGCGGCGTCGAAGCGGGCGTCCTGGTTGACGTCGCCGGCCCAGTCGCCGTGGCAATTCGGGTATTGCACTTCGTAGCGCGCGTAGTCGCCCAACGCCAGGAAGAACGGGTCGATGTCCGCCCCGTTGACCGTCGCGTCGCAGTTCATGTCGCCGATGATGAACGGCGTCAGGATTACCGGCTGTTGGGCTTCGCCGACGGCGTTGACGGCGCCGAGGATGCGGCCGGTGTTGTCGATCTTGAGAAAACCCTGGATCAGCCGCAACTCCCAGGGCGTGCTCGGCGCGATCAGATCCCAAAGCGAGCGCATGCCGTGTTCGCGGGTCCAGATGAACTCGAAGCCCGAGGGGTTCGGCGCTCGGCTGGTCCCTGCGAGCCCCACGACGATGCCGTCGTCGTTTATGCCATAACCGGCGGAGCTCGGCGCCGATCCGGGCAGGTTCCCGAGCAGCGTGAAGCCCTCGTTCGCGTGCCAGGTATAGGCCTGGGGTCCGGCGAAGGTGTCGGCGCCGCCGGTGATCCGGCCGTTTTCGTTGATATCGGTGGCATCCCTGGCGTAGCCGCCGCCGGGGATGTCCCCGAGAGTGCGTATGCCGTTGAACGGGTCCCAGAGGAAGGCTTCCGAGCTTCGGCCGCCGTCGCTGGTGCCGACCACCTGTATGGAGTTGTTGATGTCGTTGGCAACGGCAAAGACGCCGCCGCCGGGCAGGTCGCCGATGACGGTCAGGCCGTTCCAGGGGTCCCAGATGTAGGCCTCCTGGCCGCGGCCGAAGCTGCCGTGCCCGACGGCCTCGTCCTGGTCGTTGACGGCGTTGGCGGATAAGGCGTCCCGGCCCATGCCGATCATTCCGGCCTCGGGAGTCCAGAAGAAGACGTGGCCGGCACCGGGCACCGCGGAGGTCGATCCCACCACGTGCCCGAGGTTGTTGACGTCCAGACCTCCACCGTTCACGGGCGGGTCGCCCGGCAGCACGCCCAGCAACCGATAGCCCTCGATCGGGTCCCAGAGAAACGGGGTTCGTACGAAGTTCGTCCTTGTAGCGAGGCCGGCGACTTGCCCGCGTTCGTTGAACTTGTAGGGAATCGCCTTAAAGGTTCCCGCCGGTATACCCAGCGGCGTGACGTGATAGATCACTTGGTCGCGCGGCGCGGGGCGGCCACGAACGCGCTCGACCAGCGGGTCCACGTCGGCACCGTCGAGGCGCCCGTCGGCGTTCGCGTCCAGCGCGCAGAGCGGCTCGCAACCGGGATAGCGGCGGGCGTACTCCTTGGGCGACGCCAAGGCGAGCATCAGGGCATCGATGTCGCGCTCGTCGATCGCGCCGTCGCAGTTGCCGTCGTAGAGCACGAAGTCGACACAGGGGCCGAGGTCGCGCACGAAGACGTCCGGGGCCTGGTTGGTGTCCCCCGGGACGAGGTTGTCGGCGAACGACTCGAACACGACCTGGCGCCCGTCGGCGGAGATCGCCGGCGAATTGCTCCACAACAGCGGCTGCTGACCCTGGTGGCCGAGGCTGGCCCGCATGACGCGCCCGCTCCAGCGGTCGTAGACGAAGACGTCGGCCCAGGTGTTGGTGTCTCCGGGGACGAGCGTTACTTCCTGGCTCCGATACGCCACGAAACGCCCGTCGGCCGAAAGCGACGGCTCGTACGAGTGCGCGAGCGTCTGGGCCCCCCGCCAGGTCACGCTGACGCGCTCGGTGACGCCGGTGACGTTGTCGTGTACGAACACGTCGCGGGTGAAGTTGGTGTCGCGCTCGACGAGCGTGCTCGACGTGGTATCGAAGGCCACATAGCGCCCGTCGGCTGAAATGGCCGGGTTGTAGCAATGCCGGTCGGGATGCTCGCCGTTGGGCCCGACACTGGCGAGCCAGGTGCGCTGCTCGAGGCGGTCATGCATGAAGATGCTAAAGGAAAAAGTCCGTCGCCCGGTGGGGAGCACGGCGTTCAGGCCGCCCACGAAAGCAACGTAGCGGCCGTCGGCCGAGATCTCCGGAGTCCATCCGCCGGCCCCCGCCACAATCCCGAATCCGTCGGTCCCGCGGTCGATCCATTCGGTGATGCCGTTGCCCTCGTCGAACACGCCGTTCCGGTCGGGGTCGCGGTCGTGGATGAAAACGTTGGGGATTTCGTTGGTGTCGCCTGCGACCAGATTGGAAGCCGCCGAGTAAAACGCCACCCAGCGCCCGTCGGCCGAGAGGGCCGGGGCGAAACTGCGGTCGTTGGCCTGCTCGCCCGCGGAGGAGACGCTGACGCGCACCGTGCGCTGGGTCAGCGTGTCGCGCACGAAAATGTCGTAGACGCCGTTCGTGTCCCCGAGGACCAGGCGCCGGGAATCGCTGCGAAACGCGACGTGGCGCCCGTCGGCGCTGAGCGCGGGATCTTCGGAAAAGCCGTCCATCTGCTGGAGCGTGCCGCCGTCGCGCAAATTGATGCGGATGGTCTCGGCGGTCGCACGGTCGCGCCGAAAGATGTCCCCTCGGTTGTTGGTGTCGAAAGGCACAAGGTTGCTGGAGCCGCTGATAAAGACCACGAAGCGCCCGTCGGGCGACATGACCGGCTCTTCGCCGCCGAGGTTGCCCTGCTCGCCGGTGTACGAAAGGCTCACGCGCACGGTCGTCTGGGCCAGACCGACAGCTACGGCCAAGCCGGCGATGACGATCGCACCGAAACGGTGGGCCGACGGCTCGCGTAGCGTCGGGGCCCCGCACCCGACGGTGTTTTGGGCGTGCGTCGCCAACGGCCCTCCCCCCACGTATTCCGCGTGTTCATCCCTGGAGGTGTAGAAGCCCATGTCTGGTTCTCCCTACACGCGTGCGGCTTCGGATGTGATACCGATCGCAGCCAATTATACCACGCCGAGGCCGGGCGCCCCAGCGAAACTCGGCCCGATCTCGACCATTCGGGCATTCGAGTCAGTCCCCCACCCCGTCCTACGGAACGGGATGGGGCACCCGCCGAGCGCCCAACGGGGAACTCGGCCCGATCTCGACCATTCCAGTATTCGAATCGGTCCCCCACCCCGTCCTTCGGAACGGGATGGGGCACCTCCGTTACTGCTAAGCGACGAGCAGCTTACGGCGCATCATTGATGGCGACCGCCAGATAGTCGCCGTCCCAGTTGGTGACGACGACGTCATTATGGCCGTCCTGATCAAGATCGCCGATCTTTACGAAGCAGGGCTTCGACCCTACCCCAATTCGCGTTTCGTCGTATACATCCACAAAGGTCGGCGGCTCATAGAAGTCGCCCGCCTTCCCGTGCGCCAGGAAGATCGCCAGCGTGCCGGCGCGCGGCGAGAAGTCGCTCTCCGGGCACACGACGGCCAGATCGACACGCGCGTCGCCGTTGAGCAGGCCGGTGGCCACGCCGTAGGGACCCCTTCCCAAATCGCGAGGGACGTAGACGTCGAGAGCATGTTCTCCCGGCTCCTGCATAATGAACAGTTCCGACGGCTGGTTCGGCTGGTTCTCGAAGATGTGAACGGTGTGCTCATCATTAGGCTGCAAGAGAAGATGCCGGTGCGTCGAGACGAGGTCGAGCACCGCCGGCTCGACACCGGTGCGAAACACGCCGGTCGCCAGCCCGGCGCCGCGCATGCCGTCAACCATGTAGACGTCCCAAATCGGCGGGAAGGCATCGTCGTCGTCGTAGCGGAAGATTACCAGTTTCTCCGTATACGGAAACTGTGTCCCTTCCAGCGTCATCGCCATGTCGAGCCGGCCCGCGACCTGCGGATACTGAAACGAGCCCGTCACGATGCCCTTGCCCCGGTCCAGGTTCACGAAGTTCGGAACCAAAATCGGTTGGTTCACGTCCCAGTCGAAAACGCCCTCGGTCTCCCGGCCCCAGAGCACTTCGGCTTGCGGCTTGAGGTTGACGTCCGAGCCCGCAATCGAGATGTCCTTGACGCCGTCGCCGTTGATGTCCGCCACCGATAGGCTGAAGATCGTGTCGGAGTCGGTGGGGATCGCGGGGACCAGAAAGTTCGTCGTGCCGCCGCCTTCTTGGCAATCCGTGGCGGAGTCCCAGTAGCAGCCGGTTCCGTCATTTTCGAGGATGAACACTTTGCTCCAATCCTGGATCGTAACGACGATGTCGAGGTCTCCGTCGGCGTCCATGTCGGCTAACTGAACGTCGTACGGTGCGTTGAAAATGCTTTCCAATGGGTAATCCATGCGTTCTGAGAACCCGTCCGAGGGCGGGTCCCAGTCGCCGGTGTTCTTGTAGACGGTCACACGGCCGCATTCGCCTGTTGGGCAGCCGCCTTGCGTGTTGTTCGCAACCACGACGTCGAGGTCTCCGTCGCCGTCGATGTCGCCCAGCGAGAGACCGGACGGGTTTTCTCTCAGGTCGAAGAAAACCGTGTCCTTGAAAGTGACGGGCGCCGGCTGCGCGAGGGCCGGCGTGCTGAACACGACGGCCATTGCGAGAGCATTCGCGAGCAGAACGCCTCCGAGCACCGGCCGGCCGAACGTTGCAAAACGTGGTGTGAAAGATGATTGCGCAAACATTCTTTGCCTCCTTGGGTTTGGTGAAAGAAGTTGAAGTCCTGTGCGGTCTTAGAAAACGATGAGTCGCTCACCGCCCCCGCGCGGCGGGCCGCGCGGCATCAGCAAGAATAATTCGAATCGGAAAAAGCCGGTCCGGCCCATGTCGGGCCTCCGCCCACGAAACGCCGTGCTAGCCCATCCAAACAGCGCTATGCGTTCTTCGAGAAATGACTCAGCCGCGCGCTTATCCCATACGCACGGCTAATTGTAGCCCCCTCCCCCATCCAGAAACCAAGCGTAAATCTCCAAGTTGTGCTGGACAAGCAACCTACGCGCGCGGAATTGCCAGGGACACTTGGGTATGCTTGTGAATCGCAGTCCCCGTGCGCGATTACGGAGCTCCGTTACTCGCGATCATAACTCTTTGGAGCGATTGCTCTGCGCCACCGTCCGGCGCGAGCCAAAAAGAAAACCATTGTTCCCTGTCCGGTCCCACGTGAGGACATGCAGGCGCTAGCACCTATCCCGGAACCCCAAACACACCGGCGGGACGCCGGTGTCAGTTTGTGGATTACGGCCAGTCCCGCGGGCCGACCGAGAGCAGCAGGCCCTCGCCGGTGATGGGATAGCGTTCGAGATGCTCCGCGATGGTGCGTTCGTTCACCGCATCCACCGCCGCGAGACGGGCCGCGCTGGTGCGCACGGCGTCGCGGTCGACCAGGTCGTCCATTACGTGCATGAAACGCGTGCGCGGGTTTTCGCCTTCCAGCGCGAGCTGTGTGCGGCGTTTGTTCTTGACACGCTTGACTTCGTCGGCTCCAAAACCCTCGCGCTGGACCAGCTCGGCCTGCTCGCGCAGTGCGGCGAGCATGTCGTCGCAGCGCTCGGGCTCGCCGTCCGCGTAGAGTGCCATCATCCCGCAATCTTCGTACGCCAGCCACACGCCGCCCGCCTGCGTGCAAATGCCCTTCTGCACGATGTTCCAATAGCAGCGCGAGTTGCCGCCGCCGAAGAGGGACGTGAAGGCTTCGATCGATTCCTCGTCGGGGTGTACCCCTTGCACGGAGGGAAAGAGCAGCACGACCGACTGTTGCTGAAACTTGTCTACCTGCTTCTTGTGGACGCCGCTCAGATTCAGGGTCGGCGGGCTCGTCGAAAGGTCGCCGTTGGTTGAGCGCTCCCAATCGCCGCAATGTCGCCCGGCGGCCGCGAAGATCGCCTCCGGCTCGACCGCCCCGGCCGCGACCAGCAACATATTGTCCGCCGCGTAGCGCTGCCGGTGGTATTGGACCATGCAATCGCGCGGCAGCGTTTCGATCGATTCCTTCTCGCCGAGGATTTCGTGCGCCAGCGGGTGCCCGTCGAAAACCACGCGGTGGAGAAAGTCGGAGACGCAATGCTCGAAGCTGTCGTCGCCCATCGCGATTTCTTCGAGGATCACTTTTCGCTCGGTCTCGAAGCCTTCGGCGGGCAGGCCGGGCCGCATCATGTCCGCCAGCAGCTCGAGCTGCTCGGCGGTCCGACCCGACGGGACCCACCCGTAATACACGGTGTATTCCTTGCTCGTAAAGGCGTTGTAGATGCTGCCGAGCTCGTCGAAGCCGACGTTGATTTCACGGCAGGTGCGCATCGCCGTGCCCTTGAAGCACATGTGTTCGAGGAAGTGGCTTACGCCGTGCTCGGGCGGCGCTTCGTGCCGCGATCCGGTCCGCGCGCCGAATCCGATGGCGGCGGAGCTGACGCGCGGCATCACTTCGCAGACGATGCGGAGCCCGTTCGGCAGTTCGTGTTCGACGAAGGTGGATTGCATGGGCGCGGATTGTATTGCGGCGCGGGCATTCGGAGAAGGGCGGCGCAGCGCCGGAAGTTCGCCGCGGAGCCGGGCGGCGCGGGGTCGCATGCCAACACGGAGTCCAGCGACTGCGGTACGCCGAAGGACCGCAGAGCCCTAGGACCCGTCCTCTTCGCTTCCTTCCTCTTCGTCGGCATGGAAGAGAAACTCGGCGCCGACCAGATATCCGACCTGGGCGCGCGTGCAGTGCCGCACGACACCGTGCCCGTAGCAGCTCAGAGCGGGCAGGTGAATCGCCAGGGAGATGCGCGTGTCGCTCGGAATCGGGCGGCGCGTGCGCATCGCCAGACCGTTGGGGCTGAGGTTGTGCAGCGTCGCCAGCAGGTGCTGCTCGCCGTAGCACTGGTCGGGCAGCCAGAGCTCGACCGTCCCGGGGAAGGGCCAGCGTTCCTGGCTTCGCTTGCCGAGGGGCTGCTTGAATTCGGCCTTGATGGCCTGCGAATCGAGCAGGATCTGGATCGCCTCGGGTGTCAGCTTGACAATGTTCTCAGCGTCCATCGCATACGCCCCGCAATCGGGTAAGGTCGCGCGACTCTCCGCCCGGCGCGGCCGGCTCGCCTGGCGGTGACCGGCCTCGGGCTCGACACGCCCATACTCAGTGTCGGAACGAGCGGGGTCCGGCATCAATCGGATTGTGATTGCCGCCCCGCGCGTCGCGCGGACTTATCGGTTTCGGACATGAACTCCGGCGAATAGTGGCGGCCGGACCCCGTACCGGCCGTCGAACCGTAGCACCGGGCCGTGCGGGCACCTCTTTCGGTGGGGTCACGAATAGAGCGCCGCTTCGTGCCCCTCACGGCTAAAGCCATGCCCCGCCGTTCCACCTGACACCCGAGCGGCGCACCATTCACAGCGGAGCCGCCGTGCAAGGGTCCTCGATCACGTGTCGACCCGGACCCGGCGCCGGCACTTACTGGACGCGCGGGCCGCGGCGGGCGTCGTTTCCGTAAGCCCCTGCGCCGCCACGGCGCGAGCCTCACCCGTCCGACGCCCGAGAAACACAGACCTTTTCGGACGCCGTACCTCGGCGTTCTTCACGCGCAGATTCCGCTCACGCCGCGCGAAGCGCTTTTCGATAGTACAAGCAAGCCCTCAAGTGAGAGGCCGTTGGGACCTCGGTTCACGTGACGCACCGCTTGCCCGGTCCGTCCTGCCGCGCGAGCATCGCTCGAGGCGCGGGCGTGAACGCAACCACCCGCCGGTCCGGCACGTCGTCGCATGGCTCTTCCTCCAGCGCGGAGTTGAGACATGCGACACCTCCTGTCCGTCGCGGCCATCGCCGGCCTCACGACCTTCAACTTCGCCTGCACGCCGCAGACGGCCTCCAACGCGGACGATAGCTTTCTCGGACTCGTGCTCGGGGCCGGGACCGTCGCTAGCACGCGCACCGGCGACGGTTCGACCGCGACCGATTCGAGCGTGGCCGGGCTCTCCGAGGCCGCCGGCCGCGTGGTCGGTCACGGCGTGTTCCGGATGATCGATCTCGGTCCGGGTCACGCCGGCGAACGCTGGACCCTCGCCAATTCCGGCCCCGGGTTCTTCAGCCGCTTCGTCGTGGTCCTGTTCGACGCCGACTACGACTTGCTGATCCGCGAAGTGCTGTCCGGCAGCGTCGTGCTGGAGCACTTGTTTCGGCGCGACACCGACCACGTATATCTCGGCGTGATGTCCGCCGCGAGCAGCCCGGGCGGTGACTTCGCGTATTCGGTCCACCGGGCGCAGGCTGACGTGCCCTCGCCTGCGGCTCAGACCGTCTGGCTCAACTTCGCCGCCGGCCAGAACGTCAGCGTACACGGGCGCAGCGGCATCTCCTTCGCCGCCTTCGACGGGGCCATGCTCGGAGAGCGCTACATCGGCCAGACGACGGCCATCAAGGCGAGTATCGTGCAGGCGATGCGCGAGGACTACGCGCCCTACAACGTCACGATCATCACGTCTGACGAGCGCGAGCCGCCGGAGCCGCCTTATTCGGTCCTACACTTCGGGGGGGACGATTCGGGCTTGCTCGGGCTGGCCGACAATGTCGACCGCTACAACCGCAATCCGTCGCAGAACGCCGTCGTCTACATCCGGACGTTCGCCAACTACTCGGTCATGGAGCTCGAGCCCGCCGAGATGGGCCAAATGGTCGGAAACGTGGCCAGCCACGAGCTGGGACACCTGTTGGGCCTCTATCATACTCGTGACCCGTCCGACGTGATGGACTCGACCGGGTCGGCCTGGGAGCTGGCCACGAACCAGCGTTTCGGCCGCACGCCGCTCGAGCCCTCGGTCTTCCTGACGGGCATGGAGAACACTCGGCGGATGTTGGAGCAGACGGTGGGTTTGAATACGGCCTTCGTGACGCTGGCCGAGCCGGCGGGCAAGCTGGAATTAACCTCCAAGGCCTTGCTTCGATCGTTCGTTCATGATGAGATTCGGCTCGGCTGTGGGACCTGCCTGGCGCTCGATGATTAGCCATCCGCTTAACGTGACTGGGAAAACGGTGCCGAGAGGAGACACGCTCACGATGAATCGTCTGCACATTCGGCCGCGCATCATCGCCACTCTGTACGTGCCGTTGCTGGTTTTCTGCTGCGGCTGTCCATTCGACGCGGGTGCGGGGGGCGGCGGTGCGGGCGCTGGCGAATTCCCGTTTCTCGACGAATCGGGTAATTTCACCTTCGACGGCGCCACGGCGCTCTCGCTCGACAACGCGACCGAACTCAAATTCAGCGGCGAGGTGAGCCGCGGCGCGGATGTCGACATATTCAGCCTCGGCACGCTCGCGCCCGGCGACGCGCTGTTCGTCGACGTGCAGCGCACCAGCGGCGATCTCGATCCGGTCCTCGCGATCTTCGACAGCCGCGAGTTCATTCACGCCTTCAACGACGACCGCACGCCCGACGCCAGCGACCTGAACCCGCTGCTCGACATCATCGTCCGCGGCCCGCGGGGAGAGTACTTTCTCGGGATCGCATCCTTGCAGGGCAGTGCGTCGACCGGCCGCTATCAGGTCACCGTGCGGATTACACCCGCCGTCGGCGTACCCGACCCCGCGCCGCAGATCGTGTTCTTGAACTGGGCCGGCGGGCAGAACGTCACCGTCGCCAACGTCGGGACATTTGATCTGCCCCCCTTCAAAGCGACCGACCTGGGGCCGTACGAGGGTCAGACCGAGGCCATGAAGGACCGCGTTCAGCAGATCGTCGAGCAGCGCTACGACGGATTCAACCTGATCGTCATGAATTCTGACGACGACGCCGTGCCCGCTTCGGCGCACTCGACGATCTATTTCGGCGGCAACAGCAGTCGCGCGTTCGCGATCTCGGAGCAGATCGACATCTTGAACGCGGACGCCAGCGACAACTCGATCGTGTTCACGCGTTCGTACAAAGAGGCGTTCTCCCGGGCGCCGTCCTTCGAGGCTATGGCCCAGGCCGTCGGCAACACCGTCGCACACGAGGTCGGGCACCTGCTCGGCCTCGTCCACACGAGCGAGTGTGACAGCCTGATGGACACCGCCTGCGGCAACAGCCGTATCCTCAGCGCGCAGCTTTTCACGACCGCCCCGCTGGACGATAGCGTGTTTCCGGTGGGTTCGCAGAACGCGGTCGAGCTGATCGGCTGGCTACTGGGGCTGACGGGGCTTTGAGTCGCGCCGGCGGTCGATGTCGTCGCGCGAACTCAGCCGCCGCTTCATCTCGGCGGAAAGCGCGTTACTTGTCATTCCGAGCGCAGGGAGGAATCTTTCTGAATCCGAGGCGCGACGCTCAGCCTTCTACGCTGCCCGTGGTCATTTCCTCGCGGACATGAAAGCACGCATCGGCCGATTTACCGCTCCTCTTGAATCGGCCAAATCACGTAGTCGCCTTCGTCTTTCCAGTCGGTGCTGTGTTTTCCGCCGTCATCTTTCTGGTTGCCGCCAACGCTGTAGAGTGTGAAGCCATCCGCAGTTTTCCTGTAAACCAGATCTTTGCCGCTGAATGGATCGACACGGAGTCGGTGCAGATTCGGCATCTGTAGCTCGTCAAGCTTTTCGGGAAACTCGCCGTTCTTCGCTTTGTGCGCATACAGATAGAAAACCAGATGCGTACCTCGCCGCACTGTACGGTTCAGTTCGTCTACTGCGCGCAAGCGCGTAATTGAACCTGAAAAGACCCGGACAAGAAGATTCTGCTGGTCCTTCAGACTCCGCTCAAGTGCGTCAGCTTCGCCCATTACGCGGTGGTATGGCGCCATGCACCATTTTCCGATCTGGTCAAAGGTCGTTCGCGCGGCTTTCGTCGTTTCTTCGAAACCAAGCGCTGCCAATTGGTTTGCGATTGTGAGTACGAGCTTGTTATCAACGTCCGCCCCGGTCGCCTCAAGGTAGGTCCGTAATGGTCCGATGTGAGAAGTGAACTCGCCGGGTGCTCCATCGGGAACAGGAACAAAGACGCGCTGAACCTGGTCCACTGCGATCAATTCCTCAATCCGAATCACCGTTACTAGGGTAGGGAGCTCGGGATCGTTGGAACTCAGCCGGGGCGCGAACTCCGCAGCCATCGCAGCGGGGTCATCGGCTGAAGCGAGCCCACTCAGCAGGCCCGCGTACGCCAGGCGGGCACAGGCGACCGCGACAAGATGCTGGATAGCCCATGGATTGCGTGCGGCGAGATGGTGGGCGGACCGGAGTGCCGCCAGACAGTTGGATGCCAGGCGCCGCGGTCGTCCTTTTCGGTGCTCCTGAAAGCCCTGCGCGACGAGTCCCTTGACGGCCGCACGATGCAGGGAAAGATACGGGAGCGGAATGAAAAAGAGCGAGGATTCCATTCGTTCGTCGGAGGGTGGCTCACGTTGATCGGGGCTCAGAAGCTCCTCGCCGAATCCGAGTCGAAAGAAGCACCGGCGCATGCCGGCAGCCGCGCGAAAGCGGAACAAGGCCCGTCGGTTTTTGGCCAGCCAGTCCGAAAGAGCTGGGTCGTCGACCGGCTGGCCCGTAAGGATGGCATTCCACTTCGAGTCAAATGGTTCGAGGTTTGTGTAACACTGGAGATAGACTGTTGCGGCATTGGCCTTGATACCTTCGCCGAACCTCTTATTGATCCACTCGATGTAGTTGACCGGTTTCGCCGGATTCGGCGCGGGCGGATCCCAATCGTCGGCGAAGCATGGATGCGCCAATAGGAGACAGGCGAGCCCGGTGCAGACCAATCCTCGACGCACGAATACGGTACACGATCTATCGGGGCGCGATTTCATGAACATACAGAATCTCCCAATGCCGCGGATCGGTGCGGGATCGCCGCTCGCACTTCAATTGTATCGCGGGAGGCCTGCGATGACCAAACGGGTGCGAACGCGCCGCGCGTGCCGGAACCTATTCGCTCGTCTACGGCCGGCGAGGCGCCGGCCGCTACATTACACGGCGCCGTCCACGTTTGATCGGTTCCGGCGAACGCCTAGCGGTCCACCTCACCCATCACGACGTCGATACTGCCGATGATCGCCGGGACGTCTGCCAGCAATACATTGCGGCAGACCCGCTCGAGGATGGACAGGTTGCAGAAGCTCGGGCCGCGGGCCTTGATGCGGTAGGGTATCTGCGAGCCGTCGCCTTCGATGTAGAAGCCGAGCTGGCCGCGTGGGTTTTCACCCTCAAAATAGATGCTGGCCGCGGGGAGCTTGACCTTGTTCGCGCCCTTGGTGCGGAACGGCCCGTCGGCCGGCATCTGGTCGAGCGCCTGCCGCACGATGCGCACCGACTGCTTCATCTCCAACATGCGGACGAAGTAGCGGTTCCAGCAGTCGCCGATCACGGCCTCGTCGGGGATGCCGTCGGTGCTGCGCCCGTCCAGCCCCACGGGCACGTCGAACTCGAAGCGGTCGTAGATGTCGTACGGCCGTACCCTGCGCAGATCCCAGCGCGGCCCGCTGGCCCGTAGGCACGGCCCGCTGAGCCCGTACGCGATCGCTTCCTCGGCGGTGATGACGCCGACGTTGGCGGTGCGCTTGACGAAGATGTGGTTGAAGCTGAGCAGCGCATTGTACTCGTCGATCTTCGGCTCAAAGTAATCGAGAAACTCTCGGCAGCGCTCGACGAAGCCGTCGGGCAGGTCCTGGTTCGGCCCGCCGGGGAAGATGTACGAGTAGGTCAGCCGCGCGCCGCACAGCGCTTCGAACAGGTCGAGAATGTACTCGCGCTCGCGGAAGGCGTAGAGGAAGGGCGTGAAAGCGCCCATGTCAAGCCCGTAGGTCCCGAAGCTGACCAGGTGCGACGCGATGCGGTTCAGCTCGGCGGCGATGATGCGAAGGTACTTGCCGCGCTCGGGCACCTCCAGGCCGCACAACTCCTCGATCGCCAGCGAGAAGGTGTGGTTGTTGTTCATCGCGGCGAGATAGTCCATGCGGTCGGTCTTGGGGACCCACTGATAGGGCTGGAGGTTCTCGCCGATCTTTTCGGCGCAGCGGTGCAGGTAGCCGATGTAGGGCTTGGCCTCGAGGACCAGCTCGCCGTCGGTGCGCAGCACGACGCGCAGCACGCCGTGCGTGGCGGGGTGCTGGGGTCCCATGTTGACGAGCATTTCCTCGGTCGCGAGGTCGCCGAAGTCTTCCTTGCGGATGTCGAAGTGGATGTCGGGTTGGCTTTCGAGGGTAACTTCAGCCATCGGTGGCGGCCTCACTTGCGTTTTCTGCGTTTCAGGTTCAGCGTGAATCGGGGTAGAGCGGTGCTCTTGAAGGACTTTCCGAACGGGACGACCTGCTCGACCCAGTCCGGCGCGTCGCGTTGTCGTTTCAGGGCAATCAGTGTCGGGGCCAACGCATCACTACTTGGGTCGATGATCCAATACTCGCGAATCGCTTTGGCCGACCAGTACAGGTGTCGGTTGCGAATCGTGTCTTTCTTTTCTCGTCGGGCCGAAATGACTTCGACAACCACAATCGGCGCGACATCCTTCCAATCCTCGGGAGGTGGATCGGGATAGTCCCGGTACGCCGCCAGGTCCGGCTGCGGGCGTGTTTCCCCCGGACGGTCCGGAACGACAACGTCGCAACGCTCGGAGAGCTTGTATGCGCGCTGCGGGTGCTTGGTCACATAGTCTTGCAGAGCCGCGCGAACAAACTCAACCCAATAATCATGCCGCGGCTTCGGGGAAGGCGACACAACCAGCGCTCCGTCGATCAGTTCGTAAACGTACCCGGGCGTTTCCCGCAATCGCAGACACTGCTCGAGCGACATCACGCGCCCGTGGTCGGCCGGGCCTAGCGCCCTGCGATTTCGCGTGCGCACCGCCGGTCTCGCGGTTCGCTTTGTCGGGCGGACGGGGCGACGATGGGATTTGTTCACGTTCTGCTTCACGGCTTCAGATTTCGTTCATTCACGTGCGGGCGGACCCCGGTCCGCGTGCCCAATCAGTGCTGCGGGCGCGTCTGTGCGAATTCGGTCGTCGCCGGTATCCCGTGATACTCCAACGGAAACTCGTAATCCTTCCGGAGCGGATGGCCGACCCAGTCGTCGCAGCACAGAATGCGGCGCAGGTCGGGGTGGTTGTCGAAGATGATGCCGAGCAGGTCATACGCCTCGCGCTCGTGCCAATCGGCCGCGGGCCAGACATCGGCCACGCTGGGAATGTGCGGCCGGTCGCGCTCGACGGGCACTTTGATCGCGATCTCGTTGCGGATGCTCCACATCCCGTCCGGCGACTCGGCCGGCCGCGTCGCGTGCAGGTCGTACACCGCCGTGAGCAGCTTGTCCTCGATGTGATCCACGCCGGACAGGCAGCGCAGCCAGTCGAAGCCCATGCGCGGGTCGTCGCGGAGGCCTTCCAAACCGAGCACCAGGAGTTGATCGTTACGCAACGAGACGTGCTGGAGGCTATTCCACGTATCCTGGACCATCTTGGCGAGCCCGTAGGTGATAGTTCAATCGTCCCTACTTCACTCGTCTCGCGCTTCGCCAGGGAGCATGTTACGGTAGCCTTGAGTGGCGATGGAGGGGACGAGCTGTTCGGGGGGTACTGGCGGTACTTGGGACATGACTCGCTGGCCGCCTATCAACGCCTCCCGTACTTCATGCGCAGGTACATGGTGCAACCGCTTCTTGGGGCGATGAGTTCTTCACGATCGTCGGCACTCGGCAACCGCGTGCGGCAGTTTCGCAAGTTGATTCGCACCGGCGCAGCCGACCCATTTGCCCGCCATGTCGCCTGGT
>JACZRH010000340.1 GCA_022574815.1 Planctomycetota bacterium
ACCTTTCCAAAATCACTTGGTCGCGCAAGGCTTCTAAGCTGTTCTGCACAACGGAGGCGCAGTTTTCCCAGAGCGTTTTGTCGCTGGCCCTTCCCCGGAAATCCAGGATGTTCCAAAAAAAGTCGATCGTGCGGCGCTGCTGGTCGGAGGTCTCGAAGATGAGCTTGTGCGGAACCAAAGCGCGGTACGCCTCGTGAGCCGCCACGAGCTCGAGGGCCCATCGAGTGACGGCGCCCGCATCCACTTTTTCGTGTTCGTCGGGGTCGTCGTGCGCCGTGAACGCGATCGTCGCCGCGAGGTGGGCGAGGACGACGATGGAGAGCCAAGTCTTCATGCAGGGATGGTATCGCCTATCGAGCCCGTGTTGAAGGTCCTGGAGAAGCGAAGCCCGCTGAAGGGCAAATGATCGGGGTCACCGCGCCCACTCTGGATGCGGGCCCGAGGCTTCGGGGACCTCATACTGCCGACATCCGACACGCAACTCGGCAACATCGTAGCCAGGACGAGGATGAGCCCTCTGATCTGACGCTCGCCCGATCACCACGAGTTCCCGTGCGGCCCATTGACCCTACGGGTCGCATCCGGATAATGGCCCGTTCAACAACGATTTCCTTGAAGCGACTCGAGAACGGTTGGTGCGGTCTATTTCCGGCAGTCCTGAATCATCCCGCGCTCGGCGTCCGGCCCCGGACGCCCGGGGCATGAAACGCCGTCGCTTGCTCCTCACCCTGCTGACCGGCGGCGCGCTCTCCCCCGCCGTGCCGAGCGCGCTCGCGCAGGTGGTCGAGCGCGACGACGAGCCGCTCCTGCCGGCGGCGATTAGCGAGCGCGACGTGGAGATGCGGGGGCGCTACGTTCGGCAATGGAAACAGGACGACGGCACGCTCGTGCTGATGTTCACCGGCGGGTTTCGGCTGGACATGGGCGGGCGCCGCATGAGCTCGACGAATTCCGTCGTTTGGATCACGCCCCACCGATCCGAACCCGACGGCCGCAAGTACTACTCCCTGACCGTCTATCTGAGCGAACAGGCCGACGTGCTGGAGCCCGGCGGGACGCTCACGCAGGACAACGTCTTGCTCGTCAGCAACCTCCGCACATACGGCCGGATCGTCAAATATCACGACGCCCACGGCCCCGAAGAGATGGAACAGTCTCCGCTCTACCAGCGGGCCTTGCGCGATTGGGCTCTGATCGAGGCCGGTGAGCCGCCCCCGACGACGGGGCCGCGGGTCGGTGTGCGGCGGCCGGCCACGGTGCGGCGGCCGAAGACCGAGCGGGCCCCGCGCCGGATTCGCTACGAATTCTCGGAGGTCGAACCGGTCGAGACCTCGACCGGCGAACAGCTCTTCGTGGTCCGCGGGCGGGTCTACTTCTCGCAATCCGGCGGGCCGGACGCGCCATTTCTCGAAATCCAGGCCACCAACGCCGTCGTTTTCCCCGCGGAAGGCGCCGCGGCCTCGATTCTGGGCAGCGACATTCGCGGTGACGTGCCGGTAGCGCCCGACGCCGAGCCTGGCCGCAAGCCGGAGCGTGCCCGCCAGGATCCGGACACCGGACCGGACGACTTGGCCCGAGTGGCGCAGCAAGGAATTCGCGCCGTGTACCTCGAGGGGGACGTGATCCTCTCGTTCGGCTCACGGCTGATCCGCGCCGACCGTTTGTATTACGATTTTGAAAACGACCGCGCCCTGATCCTCGACGCCGTCTTTCGCACTGAGATTCCCGGCCGCGACATCCCGCTCTATATTCGCGCGGACGAGATTCGCCAGCTCTCGGCCCGCGAATACTCGGCCACGCCCGCGCGCGTCAGCACCAGCGAGTTCTACACGCCGCACTATCACGTCGGCGCCGAGCGCGTCCTGATCACCGATCGCACGGTCCGCGACACCACAGGGCTCGCGGCGAGCAAGATCGCCGGCTCGTACCAGCTCGAGCACACCACGCTCAACGTCGAGGGCTTTCCGCTGGCCTATTGGCCCTACGCCAAGGGGGATTTCGAGTCGAGCGAGACGGGGCTGCGGCGATTTCGGGCCAGCTACGGCGGCGATTTCGGCACCGGCGTCGAGACGGCTTGGCACCTGTTCAACCTGCTCGGGCTCGCGGCACCGCCGGGGTACGACGCGACACTGAAGCTCGACTACTTCTCGGAGCGCGGGCCGGCGGTTGGCATCGACGCCGACTACCAGCAGGAAGACCATTTCGGCCTGTTGCGCAGCTACTACATCCACGACGACGGCAGAGACGACCTCGGCCCGCTGCGCGCCTTCGAGAACGAGCTGAGCAGCAAGAATCGCGGCCGCGTGCTCTGGCGGCATCGCCACTTCCTGCCGAACGACTGGGAAGCGACCTTCGAGATCAGCTACATCTCCGACCCTAACTTCCTCGAGACCTACGAGAACTCAGAATTCAACGAGGGTAAGGAGCAGGAGACGCTCATTTACCTGAAGCGGGCGTGGGAGAAGAGTGCCGTCACACTACTGGCCAACTGGCGTTTGCTCGACTTCACCACGCAGACCGAACACCTGCCCGACCTGACCTACCGCCGCATCGGCGACACGTTGCTCAGCCCGCTTGTCTTTTATCACGAGTCGCGGCTCGGGGCCGTGCGTTACCGCCCCGACGACCGGCGGTTCTTCGACAGCCGGCGGCTGGACAACACCTCGCGCACCAACACGACGTTCCGCATCGATGTTCGCGAGGAGGTCGAGCTGCCCTTGAAGCTCGCCGGTCTGAACATCGTCCCCTTCGGCATGCTGCGCGGGAGCTACTGGGACGGCGCGGCGCATCACGCCGGCGGGTTGTGGCGCGGCTTCGCCACCTACGGCGCGCGCGGGGGCACGTCACTCAGCCGCGTCTACGACGTTTCGTCCGAGCTGTGGGACATCAACGGCATCCGCCACATCATTAAGCCGGATTTCGTGGCCTGGTTCGCGCACAGCAACGTGCGCAGCGACGAGATCACGCCTTTCGACGAGGGCATCGAGACAATCGAAGATTTCTACGGTGCGTCCGTGGGAATCCGCCAGACCTGGCAGACCAAACGCGGCGCGCCCGGCCGCGAGCGCTCGGTCGATTTGCTGACCTTCAACCTGGAAGCCGGCTTCTTCGGCGACGCGCAGCGCGACGAGAAATCCAACGGCTACGTGAATCCGCTGCGCCCCGAGGACAGCCGCTCGCGCAACTACCTCGCCGGCGATCTCATCTACCGACTGAGCGACACCACCAGCCTGCTCTACGATTTCAATTTCGACCTGAACGATGGGCAGTTCGACCGCCACAACGTCTCGCTCGCGGTCGAGCGTCTGCCGCGAACGGCGTACGTCTTCGGCCTGCGGCACGCGAGCGACATCGACATGACGCTGGTTGGCGGGGGTTTCAACTATCGGCTGAACGAGAAGCACATCACGACGGCCCGGGCCTGGTACGACATCGAACGCGGTGATCTCGGGGAGTTTTCGATCGCCTACGTCCGCCGCCTGCCGCGTTGGTATTTCGCGGTGAACTTCGAGTACGACAACGTGGACAATGATTTGAGCGTGACGGTCTCGCTCTGGCCGGAGGGCATCCCCGAATGGGCGATCGGCTCGCGTCGCTTCACGGGGCTGAGCACGACGACGGGCATCCGGCCGTAGGATCACCGCACGTCGACGACCATGGCGGTCGACGCCGGTCTTGCGGCTCGCGTGTGGGGGATTCTCGGACAATTTCCAACAGTCCCACGCACGAGCAAGCCTTGGCACGCGCCGCGGCGTGCCGTACTTTGGCGCTGGGACAAGCGATCCAGCTACAATGAGGGCACCAATGCGGTACACGCGTTTCTTACCCATTTGTGCTTCGCGAAGAACGTCGGCGCGGATCACGGCCGTCGCGTTGCTGGTCTGTGCGTGTGTCGATTCCGCCTCGGCGCAATGGACGCAGTGGGGCGGGCCGCGGCGCGATTTCACGTCCGACGCGACCGGGCTGGTCGAGAAGTGGCATTCCTCGATTCTGGTCGATGGGGACTTCCTCTACACCATGTGCCGCCGCGGGGACCAGGACGCCGTCCTCGCAATGCATGCCGACACCGGCAAGACCGCGTGGGAGTTCAAGTACGACGCACCGACCAAGCCGCGCATGAGGCTCGACTTCGGCCCCGGCCCGCACTCGACTCCGCTGATCGTGGGCGAGCGCATTTTCACGGTCGGCGCCACGGTTCTTTTTCATTGTCTGAACAAGCGGACCGGCGCGGTGCTCTGGTCGCACGACTTGATGGAGGAGCTGGGCGCCAGTCACGTCGGCCGCGGGTACGCCGCCAGCCCGATCGCATACAGAGATCTCGTAATTCTCAACGTCGGCGGCCCCGACACCGGCCTCGCCGCCTTCCGACAGGACACCGGCGAGGTCGTCTGGAAGAGCGAGAAGTTCTCGCCCAGTGTTTCGTCGCCGAGCCTGGCG
>JACZRH010000341.1 GCA_022574815.1 Planctomycetota bacterium
GCGAAAAAACGAATTGATGAGATTCTGTAGGATGGGTTTTCAACCCGTCCGAGAAATCGACGGCTTGAAAAGCCGTCCTACGATTCAAACTACTGAACTCTTTAACGTGCTTTCTCCTCGATGACCCGTTGGGTAGCCATTCAGAGAAATCCGACGTCCGGTTCGGGAACGAAGCGCGCGGTGTTGCTGGAGTTGGTTCGCCGGCTGAAAGAGCACGGTCTTCGTCCCCGGCTGTTTTCGAAAAGGGAACGTCTCACCGAAGTGCTGAGCGATCCGCAACGCCGCGAGGATTTGATTTGCGTCGTGGCCGCCGGTGGAGACGGCACCGTGGGCGACGTCATCAACCGCTTTCCCGGGGTTGCGATGACGGTCTGCCCGTTGGGGACCGAAAACCTGTTCGCGAAATATCTCGGCATTCCGAAATCGGGACGGTTGTTGGCCGACACGATTGCTGCGGGAGAGACGCGGCAACTGGATCTGTGCACGTTGCGGGGCCGGAAGTTTCTCATCATGGCCAGCTTCGGATTCGACGCCGACGTCGTCCACCGCACTCACGCCCGGCGAAAAGGCCACATTCGCAAGCTGAGTTACGTCCGGCCGATTCTGGAAGCGATGTGGCGCTACGATTATCCCCCGCTGCGAATTTTCATCGACGACGCCGAACAACCGCTGACCGGCGCGTTGGCGGTCGTCGCCAACCTGCCAATGTACGCAATGCGGTTGCCGATCGCAAATTCCGCGGTTGCAAACGACGGGCTGCTCGACGTCGGCTCGGTTTCCTTCGGCTGCTGCGCGGGCGTACACGTCTATCGCAACAACGGCGACGGAACCTGGACGCAGACCTTCGGATTCCTCGGGGGAAACTCGCGCGGGGCGTTCGCGTTCGGCGACGTGAACGGCGATGGGAACGCCGACTTCGCCGTCGGCCACCAAAGCGGCGTCGTCTATCTCGGCGACGGTGCCGGCAACTTTACGCGCGACGACGGCAACCTGCCCTCGGGCGGGAACATCGGGCACCGCGGCCTCTCGCTCGGCGACGTGACCGGAGACGGCCGCGACGATCTCGCGTTCGCCACGCCGGGCGGCGGGCTCAGCGTCTGGTCGTGGGTCGCTTCCGGAACGTGGCAGGACCTGTCGGGCTCGCTGCCGACCTCCGGTGAATTCCGGCGAACGCAGATCGCCGACATGGACCTCGATGGAATCGGCGACTTGGTCGCCTACGAGAACGGGCGCGTCGTCGTGTTCGGCGGCGACGGCCTGGGAGGATGGCAAATGCTCGCTTCCGTCACGACGCCTGCCGCCTGCGATGACGGGGCGTTTCGTGCCGGCGTCGACGCCGACCATAACGGCTTTCCCGACTTCGTCTACGTGGCTGAGGAGAACTGCCAGCCGTTTGTCGGCGGCATCAATCGCCCGCGCTTCTTCGCCGAGAGTTCGACGCCGACGCAAGTGTCGGTCTACGCCAAATCCCCGCGCGGCGGCGAAACACTAGTCGCCGGTTCGGTACACTTCATCGACTGGCACGCGGCCGTGCCCGCCGGGCAAACACCCGCCATGACCATCGAACTGTCGCAAACCGGGCCCGGCGGTTCGTGGAGCACGATCGCCGCCGGCGCGCCGAACAACGGCCGGTTTCAGTGGCTCCTGCCCGCTTCGTTGCGCAGCTCGACGAAAAACTACCTGCGTTTCACGCTGGCATCGGCGACGACGCTCGCCGGGCCGTTTACCATCCTCGGATCCGGCTTACCGCGCGGCGACCTGAACTGCGACGGCGTGTTCAACGGCGGGGATATCGACCCCTTCTTCCTCGCCCTCGGCGATCCGGCCGCCTACACCGCCGCCTTCCCGGGTTGCGACATTCTCAACGGCGACATGAACAACGACGGACGGCTGGACGGCGGCGACATCGATCCGTTCTTCGAATGCCTCGGCGGCGGCGCGTGCCCGTGATCCATTCTCTGCGGCCTGCCGCACCGGGTCGAACGACTATTGCGGGGAATCCGATTCTTTTGCTTCGGATCGACACGCCCCGCAGGTATAATCGAATCGGGTGTTCAGGCGGGCCTTGCGCTGGAGGTCGGCAATGCGATGTGGATGGACTGTGCGTGTCGTGGCGTCTGCCGCGGCCATAATTCTCGCCACGAATCCGGTTGCACGGGCTCGAGCGGCACCCGACGACGGGACGGCCCTGCGGCTGATTGTCTCGGGATCCGCCGCCGGCGCCGGCCCGTCGCGTAGTGTTGTCATCCATCCCCATTTGTTGGCGGTGCGACCCGGCGATCCGATCCTTGGAGCGCGAATCGCGCTCGACCTCGGTGACGGCGAAACGTTTACCGGCGTGGTCGAGCGCATTGAGCCCGGGGCGCTGAGTGACTGCGTTTGGCACGGGCGCCTGATCGGCGAGCCCGGCGGGTGGTTCCTGCTCGTCGTGAACGACGGAATCGTCGCGGGCGAAGTGTCCTCGCCGAGCCGCGGGCACTTTCACATCCGCTACGCCGGCGATCGTTTGCACACCATCGCACGCATCGAACCGCAAGACCGGCTGCACTGTCTGTCCGGGCCGCGACTGTGGATCGAAACTCGCGACAATGATGCTCCCCCGCACAGCGGAACCGTCGCCGGCGACGACAGCACCTGCCCGATCATCGACGTCATGGTCGTGTACACACCCGCGGCGCGACGCACGCTCGGCGGTCAGGCGGCCATCGAGGCGGTCATCGACGCCAACATCGCCTTCACGAACGACGCCTACGAACGCAGTATGGTGAATCATCGGCTCCGGCTCGTACACGCCGGAGAGGTGAATTACGTCGAATCGGGCAACTCGATCACCGACCTCACGCGGCTGCGCGACCGGTCCGACGGATTCATGGACGAGGTGCATGCCCTGCGCGACCAGTGGGGGGCCGACCTCGTCAATCTCATCAACAATTCCAACACGGCCGGCGTCGCCTACCTGATGCAAACCTTGAGCACCGGCTTCGCGGACTCGGCGTTCAGCGTGATCGGCGTCAACTCCGGCGGGCTGCCCTTCGCGCACGAGATCGGCCACAACATGGGCTGCGCCCACAATCACGAGCCGGGCGCCCCGCGGACGATCTTCTGTTATTCGTTCGGACACCGCACCCCGGACTTGCAGTGGCGCACGATTATGTCCGGTGCACCCGGGACGTTCGTGAATTTCTTTTCGAGCCCCAACTTGCACTTCGGCGGCTGGCCCCTGGGCGTCCCCGGCGAGGGTTGCCCGCCCGACGCCGCTGACAACGTGCGCTCGCTCAACGAGGCCGCCGACACGGTCGCAGAATTCCGGCCGACCGTCGTTCCCAATCGGTGTGAATTCATGCCGGGCGACATGAATTGCGACGGCGCGTTCAACGGCGCGGACATCGACCCGTTCTTCCTCGCCCTCGGCGACCCGCCGGCGTACCGGCTGCAATTCCCCAACTGCGACCCACTCAACGGCGACATGAACGGCGACAACCGCCTCGACGGCGGCGATATCGACCCGTTCTTCACCTGCCTCGGCGGCGGGAACTGTCCGTAGCGACGGGCGACGAATTCTTGTTTGAAGCGGGAAGACCGGCCCACCACCGGGCGGTTGTTCGTCGTAGCCTGGCCGGTCCGCGATCGCCTGGGGTTGCGTCGGAAGCGGGGTTGGACGGCGCTCGCGATGACGATAAGATTGGGCTTCATGGAGGTGCACGTCTGTACGCACGAGCGCGAGGCCGAAGAATGAGGCACGATCACCTTTGCGAAGAAAGCGTGGTAAGAAAAGTCGCAGCTTGTGCGCGATTGGCGCTGATGCTGGCGGCGGTGCCCGTCGTGAGCGCCGACACGATCGTTTACGACAACACGATCAACTTCCTCGGTGCTTACTACAACAACAACGGCGTGGAGCGGGGTGACGGTATGACGCTCGCGGGAACCGACCGCGTGGTCACCAAGATCGCTCTGATGATTCACAGCAACGCCAGCGATATAAGCGCGGACGTGACCGTGCGGCTGTTTGAACGCGGCGACGAACTCGGCGCCGAACCGGGCGCTATGCTGTGGCAGAGCGATCTGTTCGAGCAAATGGCCTTTCTGACCGGAACCAATCTGTACGACTTCGATGTTCCCAACGTGACGGCGCCCGACAGCCTGACGTGGACGCTGGAGCTTCAGAACGTGGACCCTCCGGGTGAGGTTTTGGGGCCGCGCTTCATGGACCCGCCGGTGGTCGGGTCGAGCCGCGACTTTGTTTGGTGGCACAAGCCCGATGGGACTTGGGAATCGCGCTGGTACGACTTGGGCGGCCTAGATACCAACTTCGGCGCGAGGATCGAAGCTATTCCCGAGCCCGCGACGCTGACCCTCCTCGGATTCGGCGCTCTTGGCCTGGCACGACGTGTGCGGCGGCGCTTGTAATCATCTGGTCCGCGAACCCAGTCAA
>JACZRH010000054.1 GCA_022574815.1 Planctomycetota bacterium
TGTCAACGCCCGTATCACTTCGGAAATCGGGATCAAAGGCGTGCAGCCGTACGTTTCGGAGGCCGTGAGAGAGTTTTTTAGCGGCCTGCTAGGACTGGTGCCGTTCGATTGACCCTGGGTTCGCGTCGATTCTCCCCGCACCTCGCTACGGGCACCCCGCCACAAACGCATTCTGGAAGCACAGGAAGTCGAAGATGTCGCAGACGGGGTCGGGATCGCAGTCGCAGGCGTACGGCTCGCCGAGCACGAAGCTGTTCTGGAAGCAAAGGAAGTCGAAGATGTCGAGCGTTCCGTTACCGTCGCAGTCGGCGTAGCAGACCTCGCCCTGGAACTCGTACGCCCCCATGTCCACGATCTCGGCAAAGCCGTTGCCGGGCACGCCGGTGTTGGGTGTGCCCGGATCGTCCACGAAGCGCGGGTTGCCGTCGAGGTCCGTCGTTACACCCGTTGGCACGGCCGTGTTGTCACCGGCGTCGATGGCGGGCGAGCCGAGCGCGATATGGTAGTCGCCGCTCGCGGGATCGACGAAGAGCGGGTCGTCGTCGATGTTGCCCTGGCCAACAAATCCTCCTTGCACGTCGCTGAACCTTACGCTGATGGCGCCGGGCCCGGTGATTTGGTCGCCGCTGTTGCCCCAGATAATGGAGTTGTTCACGGTCGCGCCGCTCTCGAAGCCGCCCGCGAATAACCCGCCGCCCTCGCGGCCTGCCGTGTTGTCTGCGATCGTGCAGTTGATGAACGTCGGGCCGATGCCGCGGAAGCCGTTCAAGAAGACGGCGCCGCCATTCCAGCCTGCGGTGTTGCCCGTGATGGTGCAGTTGATGAATGTCGGGGTGCTCTCGCCCGTGGTCACTACCGCACCGCCATTGAACCCTGCCGTGTTGCCGGTGATCACGCAGTTGATGATCGTGGGACTGCTGTCGTTGTCGCAGGCGATGGCCCCGCCGCCCGGAGCCGTGTTGCCCGTCAGGATGCAGTTTCTGATGATCACGCGGCTGTGGTGGTGAAAGTAGATGGCCCCGCCCTCTGTGTTGTTCCCGTTCGTGATCGTGAACCCGTCCACGACCGCTTCGGGGGGCTCATCGCCGACAAAGAAGAACGCCAACCCGTCGTTCTCCAAGTCGATGATGCAGTTTTCAGGCCCGTTCTCCGAGCGGAGCGTGGAGTTCCGCTCAAAGGGGAACCAGAGCCACTTGTTTCCCGGAAAACCGGTATACGTCCCGTCGGCCACCAGGACCGTGTCGCCGGTCACGCTGGCATTGATGCCGGCCTGAATGGTGGCCTTGGGGCCGTCCGGGCCCTGGCAGACCGGGCTCAGGCCCGTCCAGGCGTCATCGCCGCAGGAGCTGCTGACGTAGAGGGTGATTTGACCGAAGGCGGCCGTCGCGAAACCGAGAGCCGACAGAATCGCTCCTACGGACGCACGACGCGTATTTCCAAGCGTGGATCGAAACATAGACACACTCCTCGCGCAAAGGGCTCGCTTACGCGTCGTAGACGCCTCACGGGATCGGCGGTGCGAAATGGGTCAAGACGCCATCGCGAGCACCGGTCGCCGTTCCCCGTGTACGTCGCTCGTGATCTCGAGTTGGCCCATTCCAGCGCGCCCACCCGATAAACACCGTGATGCCCGCCGGCTGACCAACAGCCGCCGGCATCCACTTTCGACACGACTCTCCAGGTATAGTACCCGCGCGGCGGGTCCGATTGGACGGATAAAAGTGTTTATGAGGCCATCTTCGGTCGCTACAATCCAATAGGCGGGCCTTCGGGCCGAATCACCGACCTCAGGGCTCGAATAATGCTGGGCACATGGGATCCGATACGACCTCTCCATCCTTGCTTCGCCGGGTCCGCGATGCGGGCGATGCGACCGCGTGGCGCGAGTTTGACGCGCGCTATGGCGAGCTGATCCTGCGCTTCGGCCGGCGATGCGGCTTGCAGCACTCCGACGCCGAGGACGTGCGGCAGATGGTCATGCAAAAGCTGTCGAGAGCTCTGCGTTCGTTCGAGTACGAGCCGGGGCGGGGCCGCTTTCGCAGCTTTCTGTGGTGCATCGTTCGCAACGAGCTGGCCCGGCACAAGGGCCGTCCAAGAGTCGCACCGCGCCGGGTAAGTACTGATGGAGCCTGGCTGAGTGAGGCCGCGGCCGTGGAATCGGCCGAGCAGCGGTGGGAAGAGGAATGGACCCACCATCACCTGCGTCTGGCGATGCGCGACATCCGCGAACGTTTCGACCCGCGCAGCGTGCAGGTGTTCGAGGCGCTGTTGGCCGGAAGCTCGGTGAACACAATCGCCAGAGAGTTCAGGATGACTCCGGATGCCGTGCATAAGGTCAAGCAGCGTGTGCGGAATCGCCTGAAACACCTCATTGCCGCGCAGATTCGGGACGAGGACGAGCCCCATGGATGACCCATCGACCGCCGCCGCGCGAATCGACGACAGTGACGGAGGCCTCGGCCGGTTCGGGCTTGACGCGCCCAACGACTCCTGGATCGATCTCATTCGCAAAGCTGAGAAACCGTTGCCCAGCGCTTTTATCGGCTCCTACGAGCTGCTCGAGGAAGTGCGCCGTGGAGGGCAGGGCATCGTCTATCGCGCGCGGAAACGCGGATCCGCGCAAGTATTCGCACTAAAGCGCCTGCTGGCCGGGGCGTTCGCGACCAGCGCGGCGCGGCGGCGCTTCGAACGAGAGATCGAGGCCTTACAGACGCTCGACCACCCCCATATCGTCACCGTCCGCGACGTCGTTGTGGCCGACGCAACGCTCGTTCTGGCGATGGAGTGGATCGACGGCGTCCCGATCTCGCGTTGCTCCATGAAGAACGGCGGGTCCCGACGCCGGCAACACGAAATTGTCGAAGTCATGGCCAAGGTTTGCGACGCCGTGCACCACGCGCACCAGCGCGGCGTCATTCACCGCGATCTCAAGCCGTCCAACATCCTGGTCGACGCGGACGATCAGCCGCACGTGCTCGACTTCGGGCTGGCGAAGACGATCGCGCCGGGCGGGACCAGCGACGGCTCCGCCACGGCGGCGGACCAGTTTGTCGGCACGCTCTCGTACGCGGCCCCGGAGCAGCTTCGCGGCGGGTCCGACGCCACCGATGTCCGCAGCGACGTGTACTCGCTCGGCGTGATCTTGTACGAGATGATCACCGGGCGGCTTCCTCACGAGGCGGGCGACGGTCTGGCGGCGGTCGCGCACGCGATCGAAAACAGCGACCCGGTTCGCCCGTCGACTGTGGTTCGGCAGCTCGACCGCGATCTCGAGGCGATCACGCTCAAAGCATTGGCCAAAGACAAGTCCGAGCGCTATCAGTCCGCCGACGCGCTGGCCGGCGACCTGCGCGCTTACCGGTCGGGCGAACCCGTGCTGGCCCGCCACCCCGGTGGAATCGCCCAGTTGCGAAAGGCCCTGAGACGACACCAACTCGCCGTCACATGCGGAGCGCTGGTGCTGGTGCTCGTCATGGGCTTCGCCGTGGCCACCACGATCTTCGCGCTTCGTTCGGCCGAGCAGCGCGACTTGGCGGTTGAGGCTGGGGAGCGGGAAGCCCAAGCGCGTGCGTTGGCCGAGCGAGAGGCCGGTAAGGCGGATGCGATTCGAGCGTTTCTGGTGGAAATGCTCACGGCCGCCGACCCGACGCGCAGCGAGAATCCCAATATTTCGGTGGGCGCGCTGCTCGACCAGGCCGCGGAGCGGATCGACGCCGGTTTCGCGGACCAGCCCGAGCTGAGCGCTGAGCTTCGGACGACAATCGGGGGGATTTACCGGCGACTCGGGCTCTATGACGCCGCCGAACGCAATTTGCGGACAGCGCTCGAAACGCGACGCCGGCTCTTCGACGGCGATCACGAAAGTGTCGCGACGAGCCTTCATGAACTCGGTGTGCTGCTGGTCGATCAAGGCGGGTATGGGGAAGCCGAGACCAGCTTGACCGAAGCGCTGCGGATGCGCCGCGCGCTGCTCGGCGACGAACATCTGCGCGTCGCGCAAAGCATGAGCTCGCTGGCAACACTGAAGGTGCGCAGCCGCTTCGACCTCGCGGGGGCCGAGCCGTTGCTCCGTCAGGCGCTGGCGATGCAGCGCAAGCGGCTCGGCAACGAGCATGCGGACGTGGCCGGCACCTTGAACAACCTGGCCATCGTCTTGAAAGAGCGCGGCGATCCGGCCGCGGCCCAAACGCACTTTCGTGAGGCGTTGGAGATGTCTCGCAAGCTATACGGCGACACGCACCCGCGCGTCGCCGCCATCCTGGTCAATCTCGGCGAGTGCGCCCGCGCGAGCCAGGACCTTTCGGTGGCCGAAGGACTTTTTCGTGAGGCCCTGACGCTCTATCGAGATCGGTTCGGCCCCGAGCACCCGCTGGTGGCGCATTGTCTGGACGCTCTGGGCGGGACGCTTGTCGATCAGCTGCGGTATGCCGAGGCAGAGAGCTGCTTCCGCGCGGCGCTCGACATTCAACAGAAACGGCGTGGCGAACGGCATTTCCGGACGCTCGGCGCGATGTTCGGTCTCGCGCAGGCACTGCACAACCAGACCAAGCTGAGCGAGGCCGGGCAGCTCTTTCGTCGCGTCGTGGAGCTGGCCCGCGATTCGTTACCCCCCGGCCACCTGTCCACGGCAACGTTTCAGTGCGGCTACGGGGGATATTTGACCGAGCGCCGGCGGTTCGAGTCGGCCGAGCCGCACCTGCTCGAAAGCTATCGCGTGTTCCGGGCCGTGCTCGGCGATGAACACGCGTCGACGAAGCTCGCGCGGCAACGACTGCTCGAACTCTACGACGCCTGGGACAAGCCTGACCGGGCAGCCGAATTCCGCAAGTAACACGCCCCGCCAAGACTGCGAGCGCTGACCTTTCTGCAAACATTCGTCCCTGTCCGTCGAATTCTCTTGTGAGGCGGCGCACTTTCGCTTGACAGGCGGGGGCCGTTAGCGGCTATGCTGTCAAGTAGTTCGGGCGGAACTGCTTCCCCTGAATAGCACGGGGCTTCAACGAAGGATGGGGTGGAGGCTTGTCATGCAAAGACGTGTTTATGGTCTGCTTTTCGCAGTGGGTTTGATGTCGATACTGCCGGCGGCAGTCCACGGGCAGGCGTCGTTCGTAAACTGGGAGAACCTGGGCGTCCACTCCATGGACATGACCCCCGACGGCACGCGGTTGCTCGTCGCGAACACGGCTGACAATCGCCTGGAGGTGTTCGACGTTTCCGGCGCCGGGCTCGTGCATCTCGGCGCCGTGCCGGTCGGGCTCGATCCGGTGGCCGTGCGGGCGCGGACGAACGACGAGGTGTGGGTCGCGAACCACGTTTCGGACAGCATCAGCGTCGTTGATCTGACGACGATGAATGTCGTGGCCACGCTGAGCACGGCCGACGAACCCACTGATCTGGTCTTCGCCGGTACTCTTGGGCGTGCGTTTGTGACCTGTTCGCAAGCCAACCTGGTGCAGGTGTTTGACCCGTCCGATCTGACGGTCCCGCCGATCGAGATCCCGATCGCCGGCGAAGACCCGCGCGCCATGGCGGTCAGCCCGGACGGCAGCACGGTCTACGTGGCCGTTTTCGAATCCAGCAACGCGACGACCATCCTCGGGGGTGGACTCGACAGCGCCTCACCGATCCTCTTCCCGCCGAACGTCGTCAACAACCCCGCCGGCCCCTGGGGCGGTATGAATCCGCCGCCGAACGCCGGCAACGCCTTCTCTCCGCCGCAGCGGCCCGGAAATCCGCCGCCGCCGCGGGTGGGTTTGATCGTCCGCAAGAACGAGTTGGGGCACTGGCTGGACGACAACGGCGGAGACTGGACGGAGTTTGTGACCGGAGCCCGCGCCGCAGATTCGGGGCGGGTGATCGGCTGGGACATGCCGGACCGCGACCTCGCCATCATCGACGCGGATTCCCTGAGCATCACCTACGCCACCGGTTTGATGAATATCTGCATGGCGGTCGGCGTGAATCCGGCCAGCGGCGACATCACCGTCGTCGGGACCGAGGCGATCAACGAAGTGCGCTTCGAGCCGAACGTCAACGGCGTGCTCGTCCGCGTACACATGGCGACGGTGGATGCGGCCAATCCGGCGAACAAGACCATCGTGGATCTCAACCCGCACCTGGACTACTCGGTCGCGACGCTCCCGCAGTCCGAACGCGACAAGTCCATCGGCGACCCGCGCTCGGTGGTTTGGACCGCCGCCGGAACGAGGGGGTACGTCGCCGGGATGGGTTCGAACAACGTGATCGTGATCGATCCGGCGGGCGCCCGCGCGGGGCTTTCGCAGACGATCGAAGTCGGCGAAGGCCCGATCGCGCTGGCGCTCGACGAGCCGCGCGGCCGGCTTTACGTCTTCAACCGTTTCGAGGGGTCCATTTCGATCGTGGATACGGTCAGTGAGCTCGAAGTCTCGCGCGTCGCGCTGTTTGATCCCAGCCCCGCCGCGCTCAAGCTCGGGCGCAAACACTTTTACGACACGCGCAAGACGTCGGGGCTGGGCCAGGCCGCGTGCGCGTCGTGTCACGTCGACGCCCGAACGGACCGGCTGGCCTGGGATCTCGGCGACCCGGCCGGAACCGTGGCGTCGCTCGCCGGCAACAACCTCGGTGCCGGCATCCTGGGGCTCCGGCCCGGCACGACCTCGCCGCCCTTCGAGGACTTCCACCCCATGAAAGGCCCGATGACCACGCAGACCCTGCAGGACATCATCGGGCACGAGCCGCACCACTGGCGCGGCGACCGCACCGGCCTCGAGGCGTTCAATCCCGCGTTCGTCGGGCTGCTCGGCGACGATGTGCCCTTGACGCAGCAGGAGATGCAGGAGTTCGAGGATTTCCTGGCGACGATTTACTTTCCGCCCAACCCTTTTCGCGAGTTCGACAACAGTCTTCCGACGAGTCTGCCGTTGCCGGGGAACTTGACGACCGGGCGCTTCGGACCGGCCGGTCAGCCCCTGCCGAACGGAAACGCCGAGAACGGGCGCCTGCTGTACACCTCGCTCAGCCGTCGGCTTGACGGTGGGGCCTTTGCCTGCGTGACCTGCCACACGCTGCCGACCGGCGGCGGGACGGACTACCGCTGGACCGGCAGCAGTTGGGCGCAACTCCCGCTCGGCCCGCTCGGCGAGCACCACCAGGCGCTCGTTTCGGTCGACGGCTCGACCAATCACGCCATTAAAACGCCGCAGTTGCGCAACAGTTACGAAAAGATCGGATTCAACGCCATGACGCTCGAGAGCAACGCGGGCTTCGGCGTGCTGCACGACGGCAGCATCGATACGTTTGCGCGTTTCGTCGCCGTACCGGTCTTCAACGTCCGCAGCGATCAGGAAGTGGCCGACTTGGTCGCGTTCATTCTTTCCATCTCCGGATCGGACTTCCCGGCCGGGCCGCTCAATCACCCGCTGGCGCCTCCCGGAACACCGAGTCAAGACACGCACGCCGCGGTGGGCACGCAATTGACGCTCGACGGGAGTAACAACAACGATCCCGCCGTCGTGGCGCTCATCGCCGAGATGTTGCTGATGGACGAGACCCTGAGTGTCGGCGTGGTCGTCAAAGGGCGTCAAAACGGTATCGCGCGCGGCTACGCGTATCTCGGCGGAGGCCTGTTCTTTAGCGATCGTGCCAGCGAGATCGTTTCGGCCGACGCGCTACGGCAGTCGGCCGCCCCGGACAGTGAGTTGACCTGGACGGTCGTTCCGCGCGGTGCGAAGATCCGGATCGGAATCGACCGCGACGAGGACGGATTTTTCGACCGCGACGAGCTCGACGCGTGCAGCGATCCGGCCGATCCCACCGTCACTCCGCTGAATGTCGTCAATCCCGGCGACCTGAATTGCGATTGCAGCTTCAACGGCGGCGACATCGACCCGTTCTTCCTGGCCCTGGGCGACCCGGTCGGCTACGGAGCGGCGTTTCCTAATTGCAACATCAGCAACGCTGACATGAACGGCGACGGTCTGGTGAACGGAGCGGACATCGACGCCTTCTTCAAGTGCCTCGGCGGCGGGGCGTGCCCGTAGATCCTATCCCAGAACCCCTGTGGCACCGGCGTCCCGCCGGTGTGTTCGGCGTTCTGGGATAGGAACTTGGTACCCGTCCCTGGGCGTGACGTGATCCGTCTATTGGCGCGCGAGTTTCTGCATGGCCTCGCGCAGGCCGGCTTCCAGTTTCTGGCCGCTGCGAAAGCGGGCCGCCTCCGCGCGTTGCCCGCCGCCCAGTTGGTGCATCCATTCGGCCGGTTGGGGCGGATGCTCGTCCCAGCGCGCGCCCTTGTCGTAGAACAGGTAAATGTCCCACGCGAGGCCGCGCCCCTCCCGAATCAGTCCATGGGCAAAGGCCTTGCCCGCCAGGCGCGTCGCGCGCGGGTCGTGGAATTGCCGCACACGCGGATCGTCAAACATCTTCGCGGAACGGCGAGCGGCCTCGGCGTTATCGCTCGCCAGCATGTCGATCCAAACGATGGTCACGTCGAGGTCGCTGTCCGGAAACTTCTTCAGAATCGATTTTTGCACCGCACGGGCGCCGTTCAGGCAGGCGCCTCACGTGGGCGACAGCAACGCGACAAACCGCAGCTTGTCCGTCGCAGCGTTGAAGCGCTTCTCGAGCGGCGCGAGCGAATCGGCGAGTGATACGACCTCCGTATTGCCCTTCACTTTCGGCTTCGAAGCGGGCGCCTCCTTCGCGTCGATCTTACCCGGCTTGGACGCTCCGGTGGCGGCGGCGCCCTTTCGCTCGCGCGCCTTCTTCCGCTGCGGGCCAGCCGGCTCGGCCCCGGCCATTTTCTTCATGCTCTTACTCAATTCGACCCACCAATCGGTATCGATCGGCGGCGTCGCGAAATCGTCCAGCCAGAAAAATCCTGAGACGCCGTCATTGCGGCCGCCATAGAACCTGACCTGCTTGATCCAGTCCGCCGGCTTAGGCGGACCCGCACTCCATTCGGCCGTGCGATCATAAAAGAATGCAGCATCCCACATCGGCGCCCGCTCCGCTGCGGCGTCAGCTCGCTTCGAAAGCACGGCACGAAGCCGGTGTTCGCGCGGCAGCGACGCGACCATGTCGCCGAACATGGTCGGAAAGCTCCGCGTGTAGGCGATGCCGCTTCGCCGCTGCGGGTCCCAGTACTGATGCACGCGCGGGTCGTCGAACATGGAACTGATCTTTCGGGCGGCGGTCTCGTTGTCGCTCGCGAGCATCGGGACCCACACGACGTTGATGCTGATATCCAAATCCGGGTAGTCCTGAACGAGCGACTTGAGCACCCCACGGGCGCCGTGGATGCACCCGCCTCACGTCGGCGAGAGCAGCGTGACAAAGCGGAGCTTGCCCTTATCCTCGTTGAAGCGATCGCGTAACGGCTGGAGCGATTTCTCAAGACTCGTCAGGAGCGGCTCATCCTCGGATGACGCGAAGTCGGCGACGGGCTCGTCTCGCAGTGCCCCCTTGCTCTGGGCGGTCGCCGCCGTCGTCGAAAGTGCTGTGGTGACCATCAGCAACATGGTTTGAATCATCACGTGTCTCCTCGAGGGGCTACCGGCAGATTGTCGCAGTCTGTTGGCGCTAATTGGTCTGGATTGACACCGCTCGTCCTCTTTGTTGAGTCTACACCCTGAACCCGAGTGCAACGTCAAGGGCCTGCTCGGCTTTTGCGCGAACGCCTACAATTCCAGACACGGCTGGCGGCCCGCCGGCACGCCCCGCCACATGCATCGGCACGCGCGCTCAGTCGGCCAGCAGCCGGCGCAGGCGATCGCGAAAGGCGGCTGGCGGCTCGAAGTTCCCGAGCCGGTCGATGATATAGCCGCCGCGGTTGATGAACAGCACGTCCGGGACCGACCGCACGTCAAAGGCCTTGGCCAGATCGGGGTTTCGGTCGACGTCGACGTAGATGAGCTCGACCTGTTCGAGCAGCTTCGCAACCGTGGGGGCACCCAAGGTCTCTTTCTTCAGCCGCTTACACGGCACGCACCAAGTCGCGTGGAAGTCAATCACCATCGGTCGCTGCTTGCGGCGCGCCTGCTCGAAGGCCGTGCGGAAGAATTCCGGCGCGTCATCCGGCAAGCGGGCCTTTACACGCTCCGGCTTGGTCGTGGTCCGGCGGGTCGGCGTCGGAGCCACGCGCTCGACCTTGAAGCCCACGGCTGCGATTCGCTTGGCAAGCACGTCGGGCTTTGTCAGGGCCGGGTCATAGACCACCGTTACGCGATCTTTCTCAAAATCCCAGTGAATCTCGAGTGCTGTCTTGCTCCCATCCAGGGAGGCCGTGACCGTATTCGGTCACCCCATTCACGTCGCGCCCGATTTCGTTTTCTTCATGCCGATGACATGAAACGTGACCGACGCCGTCGCCGGCCGGCTCGTCACCGCATTCTGTCGGGCCGATTCGTCATCGGCCCAACCGCACAGCGCTGCGGGCGCAAGCAGAATGGTCAGACCCGCGGCCTTTTCAATCATCGCCACTCGTTTCATCGAGACCTCTTTGGAATCCAGGACCTTCGAGCATTTCGCGGTTCACAGCCCACGCCGCGCGATCCAGGCCTCTTCGCAGCGCCGGACCGCATCTGTTTCAACTATACCCCTTGAACGCAGGTTCAAGGTCAAGCCGAAATGCCGGTTTCTCTCGCTGGCGGGATGGCAGCCGCGGAAGCCGGGGCCGGCTCCGCCGCCGCCTCGATGTCGAGTTGGTCGATCAGTTGGCAGGGATCCTCTCGGTCGGTCTTTCTGCAGATATCGAGGTTTTGCAGAACGACGCGTTCAACGGCGTGCAATTCTTGGATCCGCTCTCGGAGCACGGTCAATCGTTTTTCGAGCAGCTCCCGTACCTGCCCGCATGGCGGGGCGCCTTCTTCACGCAAGTCCAGCAGCGAGGTGACATCGTCGAGCGTGAACCCCGACGCGTGCGCCGCCCGAATGAACCGCAGGCGTTGCAACTCGCGGTTCCCGTAATAGCGATAGTTCCCTTCCGTTCGGCCTTCGGGTTCGAGCAACCCGATTCGCTCGTAATAGCGCAGTGTGGAACTCGGCACACCCGCCGTCTTGGCCAACTGTCCAATCGAATAGCGCATAGAGTTTCCGGCGACTAGTATACGCGATCCGAAGGCAACGCCTTACGTCCACGAACCGTGAATGCCATATCAGCCCGCACGTTCGACACACGGGCTCATTGACCCGGAGTCTTGCCAAGGTCGATTGAGCCAACGAACCCACGGGCCGGCCAAGCCGGGCGCTCGGCCGAGCGCTCGGATCGCCAGGCCGGTGACCGGCCCGACGCGCAACAGAAGCGTCAGCATGCGGCAAAGGCGCCGTCGCCGGCCTGCGAGAGTAGCGAGTCGCCGTGCCCAAGCGCGCGGCAAGGCGGCGTGCCAGCGGTCGACCGCTTGGACGACGAACGGTTTGACGGCCACGGCCGAACTCAAAGCCCAGGCGATGCCCTCGCCGGTGAAGGGCTCGACGTAGCCGGCGGCGTCGCCGAGCGCGAAGACGCGCTGGGCCGCGGGCAGGGCGCGGTGTCGCGTGAGGGTGGGTGTGCCGCGCCAGACCTGCCGGTCGAGTCCTTCGATGGGACTGAGGCCGGCTTCGCGCAGGACGGCATCCACCGCCGACCACGGCCCGCCGACACGTCTTACGAAGAACGGTTCGAGCGCGGCTGCCAGATCGAGCCGCCCGTCTTCGAGCCGCACCAAGCCGACGTAGCCGCGTCTTGCGCACGCCATGAAAATCGTGCCGGCGTGGTAGGCGGGCGGGGCCTGGTCGAGAATCGTCGCGAGGCCGATGCGCGGGCGGCGGGCGATGCGCGTTTCGCAGCCCGGCTCGTGTTTCAACAGCCCGCCGGCCAATCCGTCGGCTGCCAGAACGACGCGTGCGGCGGTAGTGGCGGAATGCGAATGGCAGCGAAGAGTGACGTTGCGTGACGCTTGTGTGTCTTGTCCGAGTGCGGCTTGGGTCTGCGGGAGAAACTCGCAACCGGCACGAATCGCCTCGCCGATCAGGGCCGCGTCGAGACGTTCGCGCGACAACGCCACGCCCGCGGGTAGCGGAACCGTTGCGTGATGACCGGCGGTTGCGACGTGGAACGACTCCAGGCGGCGCGCCCCGAGGCGCGCGGGGAGCAGCGCGAGCCCACGGTCCGCGAGCGTCGCGAGGGCCGCCCCGTTGAGGCAACAGCCGCAAACTTTCGAGCGCGGGAACCGCGCTTTGTCGACCAGCAGCACGCGCAGTCCGTCGCGTGCCAGCTCCCGTGCCGCGAACGCCCCCGCCGGGCCGGCGCCGACCACCAGAGCGTCCCAAACGCAGTCGGCGGCTTCGTTCAGGGAAATCGTCGGCGCGGGCAGCGATTCGGCGGCGCTCACGGTCGTCTCCACTCCAGCAGAAAGCGACAAGGCGCGCGACGATTGATCTTCGCCCGGCTCAGACCGGCGCGTATGGTCACTTCGCGCACCTCGCGCAGCGTAAAGGCCGCCCGCACCGACAGCACGCCGTCGCTGCGAACGACGTCCGAGGTCAACAGCAATCGCGTTCCGAGATAGGCCAATGCCAGCCCGGCGGGACTTCGCCGCAGATCATTGATCAGGATCATCCGTGAAGCGGCGGCGGCCATGGCGCGCAGCAGCGTCGTTGCCGATCCGTCGTCGAGGTGGTGCAGGAAGAGCGAGCTGATCAATACGTCATAGCCCGTGGGCAGGTCACCGGCAAGCGCATCGTGTACGAACAGGCCGACTTCCGCGGCGGCGCGGTCGGCGCTCTCGCGAGCGTGCTCGACGGCGCGGCTGCTCACATCGCAGCCGTCGATCGCGAACGGCACGCCGCTCGCTCGGGCGCGCCGCCACAAACGGATCGGCACGTCGCCGCCCCCGGTTGCGATGTCCAGCACGCGCAATGCGCGTCGGCCGTTCCGCCGCGCAGCTTCGCGCAGGGCCGGCCATAGAATTCCGGCACTGTCGCTCCAGCGGTTGACGCGCGCCAAACCGTGCAAGGCGCGCCTGTGCCGCTCGGGCTCCAGGGCCGGATCGTCCATGATTTCCGGCCGCCGCTCGCGGCGTCTCATTTTCAGGGAAGCGAGCACCGGGTCCTTTCCAGGGCAGAGCGTAGCGGGGTGCCGGGCACTGCCCTTCGCGCGGCAACCGGGGAATGCAAATAGTAGATGTTCCGGCGGGCGACCTAGCATGACGTCATGCCGTTTCTCGCGTCGCGCCGGCCCGTCCCGGCAATAGCGGTCCGGTAGCGGAACATTATACTAATGGTCGGATCGGCCGGCGTGGCCGCGAATTCCGGCAGCAAAAAGACCGAGCGCGGCCCAAGTGTGAAGGCGAACGCGTGAAAGATCCGCCGACCTGTTTCGTGCATGGGATCGCCACCGCCGTCCCCGAACGGTCCCTGAATGCAGAGGAATCGGCCGAACTGCTGCGGCGGGCCTGTCGCAACCCGCGCGCCGCCAAGCTGCTGCGGCGCGTGGTGCGGCTGACCGGGATCGAAAAGCGGCATCTGGCCGTGCTGGATCATCAGCTCGATTGCGACCGGCCCTTGTATCTACCTTCTGAAGAGCAACCCGACGGACCGGGCATGGGGGCCCGCTCGGCACTGTTCGACGACGCCGCCGGTAATCTCGTCTGCCGAGCGCTCGGCCAATTCTCCGACGGCACGCTGGCGGGTATCGACGCCTTGGTCACGTGCAGTTGCACGCACGCCTCGTCTCCCGCACTCGATCTCCCGATCTTCACTCGAACACCCGTTTCGCCCGCCGTGGACCGCTGGAACCTGGGGTTCATGGGCTGCTCGGCGGGGCTGGCGGCCTTGCGGCTCGCTCATCAGACCGCGCCGCGCCGACGAAACACTCTGATCGTCGCGTGCGAGTTGTCCTCCTTGCACTTCCAATACACCGACGCGCTCGACCAGTTGACCGCCAACGTCCTGTTCTCCGATGGGGCCGCGGCGGCGATCCTTACGCCGGAACCGTCCGCCGTTCGCGTCGTCGATTGCCAATGCGCAGCACTGCCGCAGTATGCCGATCAGATGGTTTGGTTCGCAGACGATCACGGCCTGCGGCTGAACCTGTCAAAGGATCTGCCGGACACGCTCGGCAAGCACCTGCCGGGCGCACTGGAACGCTTTCTAGAAGAGAATGATCACTCGCTTGCGGACATCGACCATTGGCTCGTGCATCCGGGCGGACCGCAAATCCTGGACAGTGTTCAGGCCGCGTTGAACTTGCCGCCGGATGCCTTGGATCTCTCCCGACACGTCTTGCGGCACTTCGGGAACATGTCGTCGCCGACGATCCTGTTCATCCTGCGCGACCTGATCGAGCGGAAGGTGGACGGAACCTGCGTCGCGATGGCATTCGGGCCCGGTCTGACGATCGAGCTCGCGTTGCTCGAAATCGATCGCGGGCGGGCGTGATGGCGGTCGCCCCGCTCGTATCGCACGGCTCCGACGAAACAGCCGCCGATCGGCCGTTGATCGAGCTGGTCGACGTCTGCAAGAGTTATCGCAAGGGCAAGATCCGCATCAACGTCCTGAGCAATCTCGATCTCACGATCGAACGAGGCCGATTCATCAGCCTGCTCGGACCCAGCGGCTCGGGCAAAAGCACCCTGCTCAACCTGCTCGGCGGCCTCGACACCGCCGACTCCGGCGTGGTCCGCGTCGCCGGTGACGACCTGACCCAACTCAGCGAAGAGCAGCGCACGACCTGGCGCAGCCGCAACGTCGGCTTCGTTTTTCAACAATATCACCTGATTCCGGTGTTGAGCGCGGCGGAGAACGTCGAGATGCCGCTACGCCTCTTTCGCATGGGCCGGCGCGAGCGGCGACGGCGGGTGGCGCTCGCGCTGGACCTGGTCGGACTCGCCGACCGCGCCGCGCATCGGCCGGGCCAGCTCTCCAGCGGGCAGGAGCAGCGCGTCGCGATCGCGCGCGCCTTCATCACCGATCCCAAGCTGATCCTGGCCGACGAGCCCACCGGCGACCTCGACGCCGAAAACGCCGAGCAAATCACCGAATTGCTCGGCGTGCTCAGCCGCGAGATCGGCAAGACGATCGTGATGGTGACACACGACCCGCGGGCGGCCGCGTGTGCTTCGCGCGAACTGCACCTGGACAAGGGCGTTCTCACCACCCCGCGCGGGACACGGCGGCCTCTCGGCAAAGTGCGCTGACCATGACTTGTGCGACGCTCGTACTGCGCAACCTGGGGCGCCGTCCGGGACGCACGCTGCTGACGCTCGCCTCGGTATCCTTGTCGCTGTTCCTATTCGTCGGGCTGCGCGCCGTGGTCACGTCGATGGAACGCGTCGCCGCCGACTCGGCCGGCCAACTCCGGCTCGTCGTCCATCAGAAGACGACCATGACCACGCTGCTGCCGCTGCGCATGGGACGCCAAATCAGAGAAATGAACGGCGTCCGCGCGGTGTGCGGCGTGCGCTGGTTCGGCGGGCGCATCGAGAACAGTCCGGAACAATTCCCGTCGCTGGCCGCCGAGACGTTGTCATTCCCCCGCGTCTACTCCGATTTCGATTTGTCCGCCGACGAGCTCGAGGCCTGGCACCGAACGCGGAACGCGGCTGTTGTCGGCTCGGGCTTGGCGCGGCGAATGCATTGGCGCCCAGGGCAGCGCGTGGCCCTGCGCTCCACCGTGCCACCGTACCTGACCCTCGAGTTTCAAGTGATCGGAGTGACCGAAGCGGCCGCGTACCCCAACTTGTTCGTCCTGCGACTCGACTATCTGCTCGACGCCCTGCACGAAGAAACGGAAACGTCGGCCGACTACGACAACGCCGTCAACTTCTTCTGGGTCAAGGCCGATTCGAGCGCGAACCTGGAACGCGTGCGCACCGCGATCGACGCGCGCTACGCCGCCTCGCCGCACGCCACGCGCACCGAGCCGGAAGAGGCGTTCGTGGCGCAGTTCACCAAGATGTTCGGCGACCTGCCGACGATCGCCAACGCCGTTGGCACAATCGTGATCGCGGCGGTCCTGCTGGTCGTGCTCAACACCATGTCCATCGCGATTCGCGAGCGCACCGGCGAGCTCAGCCTGCTGAAGGCGCTCGGGTACTCGCGGCGGCGAATCTTCGCGCTCGTGCTGAGTGAATCGGCCCTGCTCGGGCTCGTCGGCGGATTGATCGGCTGCCTCGTGCCCTACCTCGTCTTCTCGCGCAGTGCTTCCGCCGGGCTGCGCATTCCGTACTTTCCGGTGATCACAATCTCGCTCGCGACCGCCGTCACCGGCATCGGGGCGGGAGTCCTGGTGGGTCTGTTGTCCGGGCTGGCGCCGGCCTGGCGGGTTGCGCGGCTTCCCGTCACCACCGCCTTGCGGAGCGTCTGAAAAGGTAGCTGGTCGATGTTGCCACTCGCATACGGTTTGCGCAGCCTCCTGGTGCGTCGCCTGCAATCGCTCGCGACGCTGCTGGGCGTCGCGCTGGTGGTCGGCGTGTTCTGCTACCTGCTCTGTTTCGCCGACGGTCTGAACCACGCGCTCCAGATCACCGGCGACCCGCACAATCTGATCGTGCTCGCCGATGGCGCGACGGCGGAGACCAATAGCGCGCTCTCGAACGAAGATGCCCGCCGGCTGATCAGCGTCCCGAACGTCGCGCGAGCCGACGACGGCCGCCCGCTCGTGTCGCCCGAAGTCGTCGTGCAGACCGACGTCGTCCGTCGCGGCGACCGGAGCGGGACTCGCGCCGGTGTCGTCGTGCGCGGGATCGACCTCGAAGCCGCACTCGCGGTCCATCGCGGAGTCGAGCTGATCGCGGGCCGTTGGTTCCGAGACGCCACCGACGAGTTGGTCGTCGGCGCCGACGCCGCCGGCCGGTTTGAAGGCCTGCAGATCGGCTCGACCCTTGACTGCGGCGAGCGGACGTTCGCGATCGTCGGCCGGTTCACCGCCGGCGGCAGCGCGCGCGGCAGCGAGCTGTGGGGGCACTGGTCCAACGTGCGGGCCGCCTATCGGCGCGAGCGTTTCTCGAGTGCCGTAGTTCGGCTGCGAACGAGCGACCCCGCTGCGATCGGCGCGGCCGTACGTCGCATCGAATCCGCGGGAATCTCCCTGCGAGCCGTCCCCGAGACGGAGTACTTCGCGAACCAGGCCCAAAGCGCACAGGTCATTCGAGCCCTCGCTACCGGGCTCTTGTTGATCATGGGCGCCGGCGCCGCATTCGCGGCGACCAACGCCCTGCTCGCCTCGGTCGCCGGGCGCACGCGCGAGATCGGAATGCTGCGCGCCATCGGCTACTCGCGCCGCGCGGTCCTGATCGCGATCCTGATCGAATCGCTGCTGGTCGCGCTCGGCGGCGGGTTGCTCGGGTGCCTGGGCTGCTTTGTCTTCATTCAAAGCGCCGCCGCGACCGGCGACCTGGTCGCGACCGCGACGTTTTCCTCGATCGCGTTTGATGTGCGCATCACCGGCCGCATTGTCGCGCTCTCCCTGGCCGGCGCGGCCGCGATCGGGCTGCTGGGCGGCTATTGGCCGGCGCGGGCGGCGGCCGGTCTGCCAGTCGTCCGCGCGCTGCGGGCTACGTGATGAGCGGCCGCGGCGCGAGCGAGTGGGCGTCAGGACGCCGGTGCTCTCCGCGAGAGGGATCCGTGGCAACCCTGTCTTGAAAGTCGCGCAACTTGGGTTGGCCCCGGTTGCATGGCTTGCACGGCTCGGCCATAACCCGTGCCATGGTCGATGAATCGACTCTTTCCGATTCCAGCCACCGCAAACGCATGGATTCCAAACGCGCCGGCCTTGCCGCGCGCGTCGCTTGGCTGGTCATCGTCGTGGTCATCGCCAGCGGCGTCGTGGGGGCTTTGCATCGCGCGCTGAACGACAAGCCCGACTGGGAGGACCTCGCCCGCGAATCGCGCCAAGTCTGGGAGAGCGGCCGCAGCCTGCCGGGGACGGCGATGTTCGGCTACCTGCCCACGACGACTTTCGCGCTGTGGCCGTTTACCGCCTGGACGCCGCGCAGCGTGGGGATTGGCTTCTTCGTCACATCCAATCTCTTGGCGGCGCTGGCGAGCGTCTGGATTCTCTACCGGTGGTGGTGGCGGGACGGACACGTGCCGGCAATCTTCTTCGCGTGGCCGGTGTTGTTGGCGTGTGCGAACCTCCAGCACGCGCTGCAAGCGAACCAGATCACGCTCTGGACGCTCGTGCTGTGCCTCGCGGGTCTGACGCTGGTCGGGCGCCAGCGGGCGTTTCTCGGCGGCGTCGTGCTGGGGCTCGCCGGGCTGATCAAAGTCCTGCCGTTCATGCTCGTGGGATATCTGTTGCTGCGCGGCAAGTGGCGGGCGCTGGGGGGTGTGCTCGTCGCGGTTGTTCTATTCGACGCGGTCCCCAGCGTCGCCTTCTTCGGCTGGCAGGGCGCGATCGATGAACATCGCGCGTGGCTGCAACGAGTGCGCTGGCACTCCAGTGGCAACCTGATCGACGAGCCCCTGCTCCGCGTCCACCGGCACGGAAACAACGCCTCCTACGCGGCGGTCCTGACGCGCTGGCTGCGTTCCGTTCCCGACGCGCGCCGCCAAGTCATTCTCTACGGCAATCCGCCCGAGGACGTCGTGCAGCGCTACCGGGCCGCGCTCGCGCCCGACGAGATCCTGACGCTCGATCCCATGCCGCGGCCGGGCTCACGCTGGGCGGAGAAACGCGTCGACATCGGTTGGGTCCCCAGGTTCCACATCGCGAACCTCGGGCCGCGAACCGTCTGGTGGATTTGGTCGTCCACGCTGGGCGGTGCGCTCGTGGCCCTGGTCTGGTTCACGTGGCGAACCGGTCGCGGCGGCAGGCGGGCTTGGGACGCCGTCGGCGCGCTGTGGATGCTCGCGATGTTCTTTCCGTCACCCATGACACGCCACTACTACTTGGCGTGGGCGCTGCCCGCCATCGCCGTCGTGACCCGCGCGCTCTGGAGCGAAGGCCGCATAGAGGCTGCTTCGCGAGGGTTCGGCCGCAGTCTCGCGCTGGCGGCCTTGCTCGCGTGGGTCGTCGGCGTCCTGTGCCTCGGCTGGCACGCGGCGCGCTGGTACGGCATCCACCTCGGCGTCCTGATCCTGCTGATCGCGGCGACCGTTTGGGCCTGCCGGCGTGCGAGCGTTGGGCGTGCGGCCGATCCCCTCGCCCGGCGAACTGGTGCGCCCGAAGCGGAAATCACCGGTATCGAAAGCGAATGCCCGCCTCGAGCCGCGCGTCGAGATCCTCGCTCGTAAGGTCGCGCAGCTCCTTTTCATCTTCGGCGACAAACCCGTAGCCGCGCAGTTCGTCCAGCATTTTGGCGGCGCGCCCGTGCGGGCCAAAGATGACGAGACGGCCGTTTGCATTCAGGGCCCGGGCGATGCTCGCATAAAACTCCGGGCGGCCCTTCTTATCGACGTGGCTCGCGACGTCGTGCATGAACGCCAGGTCGACGCTGCCGGCCGGGAGCTTCACGTCATCCGGTTCCGATAGAATTACCGTGATGTGGGCCAGCCCGCGGTCGCGCATTCGCTTTACCAGGTCTTCCTTAACCTCCACGGCATAGACCTTGCCGTCCGCTCCGACCACGTCCGCGACGGCCTCGGACAGCCAGCCGTCTCCGAAGCCGATGTCGGCGACGACCTGCCCCGCGGACGCATCGAGGACGCGCAGTCCCGATTCGAGTCACTCCTCGAGTATCTGAACCCGCTCGGACTCATCGCGGAGGAAATCGACCCAGAAACCGGCATGCACCTCGGGAACTACCCACAGGCATTTAGCCACATTGGGATCGTCAACAGCGCCCTCTACCTCGGTTACGTCCGCGGACACAAAACACCCGGACCGGCACCGATTGGGATCCGGCTTGGCGAGCCGGTCGCGTTTCCCGGAGAATGATAGTGGTCGGCACTCGAGGGCCGAGTCGTCCCCGTTCGGATAGGCGCTATTGGTAGTAGTAGGCGTTTCTCACGAACCGATACACAGCCGAGCGATTCCGACCGAGGTCGGGACGGCTACTTCGATTTTATCAGTTCGGACGCCGCTGGAAACGGCGTCCGGTACGCGACCGTCCGTCTCGATCATCGGCGTGTCTCGAAAATACTCTCCGGATAAGCGACGTCAGAACGTGATGATCTCGTAGTCGTCGTCGACCAGCGACCGGATGCTTGGGTGGCCCTCGTTCTCG
>JACZRH010000342.1 GCA_022574815.1 Planctomycetota bacterium
TGCCCCAGAGTTTCGAGCCGCTGACGGAAGCGGGGATCCTCGGCGGGCGCTGCTGGACGATTCCGGTGCTATACAAGGGCCGCATCTACGCCCGCAACCTGGGGCGCGTGGTCTGTTTCAGCCTGGTCGATTGAACCGGTGGGATGATTTCGGATGTTGAGCCGGATGGTGCGGGCGAGGGCAATCGTGGACTGGCCGAAAAGCGCCGAGCCAGCTCGCGAAAACGGTCGCCGTAACACTGTCGCATATTACCGGAGACTACCAGACATGACGGAAAGAATCCTGCAATCGATGCTGCTGGTCGTGGCCGGCGCGCTGCCCGGCTTGGCCGAAGACGGCGCCCGCAACTGGCCCTCGTTTCGCGGCCCGCACGCGTCCGGCATCGCCGATGGGCCGGCCATCCCGACAGAGTGGGACGTCGATTCGCGCGCGAACATCAAATGGAGGACCGAGATTCCGGGGCTCGGCTATTCCTGCCCGGTCATCTGGGGCGACAAGGTGTTCCTGACCACCGCCGTCGGCAAGGAATCGGAGCCGCGCGTCAAGGTCGGGCTCTACGGCAACGTCCGGCCGGTGGAAGACGAATCGGAGCAGTCGTGGCGAGTGCTCTGCCTCGACAAGCGCACGGGCAGGATCCTTTGGAACCGGACCGCGCATGAAGGCGTCGCGCAGGTGAAGCGACATCCCAAATCCTCGCACGCCAACTCCACGCCGGCGACCGACGGCAAACATCTGGTCGCGTTCTTCGGCTCCGAAGGCCTCTACTGCTATGACCTCGACGGCAAGCTGCTCTGGAAGAAAGACCTCGGCAAGCTCGACGCGGCCTGGTACGTGGATGCGACTGCCCAGTGGGGCTTCGCCAGCTCGCCCATCATTTACAAAGACCGCGTGATCGTGCAGTGCGACGTGCTGAACGACCCCTTTCTGGCCGCGTTCGACCTCAAGGACGGCCGGCAGATCTGGCGCACGCCGCGCGACGACGTCCCGACCTGGAGCACGCCTACGATCCATGAGAGCGCAACCCGCACGCAGCTCATCGTCAACGGCTACAAGCACATCGGCGGCTACGACCCGCAAACGGGCAAGGAGCTCTGGCGGCTTTCGGGCGGCGGCGACATTCCCGTCCCGACGCCCGTCGTCGCCAACGACCTGATCTACATCACCAGCAACCACAGACCGCAGCAGCCCATTTTCTTCATCAAGATCGACGCGACCGGCGACATCTCGCTCGCCGATGGTGCGACCGCCAACGACTCGGTCGTCTGGAGCCGGCGGAACCGCGGCAATTACATGCAGACCCCGCTCGCGGTCGGCGACTATCTGTACTGCTGCGCCGATAACGGCGTGCTGACCTGCTACGACGCGAAGATCGGCAAGACCATCTACCGCAAGCGGCTCGGCAGCGGCGGCCGCTTGGGCTTCACCGCCTCGGGCGTCGCGGCCAACGGCAACCTCTACTTCACGAGCGAGGAAGGCGAGATCTACGTCGTGAAGGCCGGGCCGGAATTCGAGCTGCTCGCGACCAACTCGATGAACGCCGTTTGCATGGCCACGCCCGCCATTGCCGACGGCATTCTGTTCGTCCGCACGCAGCAGCACCTGTACGCGATCGCGGAATAGGGCGAACCGTCAATTCGCGTCCCCCGCGGGCAAAGCCAGGGGCCACTCGCCGTCGCGCACGAACGGACGACCGAGCGGCCGCTCTGATCAGCCGCTACTCCCCTCCGTCTCCCGGATCGGATCCGGTTTCCGACCGAGCATTCTCGAGCAGACGCTCGAGCGCGCCGACGGCCCGATCGATGGTCACTCGTTCGGAATCGCATAGCAACTCCAGCCAAGCGGCCAGCAAGCGTACCCGCCGTCCGCGGCCCCGTTGGAGCAGACGCCGACCTGCTTCGGTTGCGGTCAATCGCACGACACGCTTGTCGTCCTTATCGCGACGGCGAGTGACCAGCCCCGCGGCCTCCAGCTCGCGCACCAGCCGCGTTATCGTCGGCGGGCGGACCTGTTCGGCGGCGGCGAGCCCGCCCAGCGACACCGGCCCGCCGAACACGAGCACCGACAGGGCTGAGAGCTTGGGCGCGCTCAGGCCGGTGGCCTCATCGACGCGGCGAAGCCGGCGCAGCAGGTGGATCGCGGCCGAGTGCAGCCGGTCGGCGGTCACCAGGTTCCTGGACTCGGCATCGGAGGGTAAGTTCGAATCGGGCAATTCGGGCTCCTCGCGCCGGCCTCGGCGCTGCCGAGGCTCAAGGGTCATGACGTTGAGTTCGTCATTTTCGGATTTCGTCGCCGGGCACTTGCGGGTTGGCTCCGCAGCGGTATATTTAGTTAGCGCACCTAACTAGTTTGGGCCTATGTGAGGGTAATTGCAATGAGCACAAACCGAGCATTCGAAGCAATCCGCGCCGGAAACGCCGAAACGCTGAGGGAGGTCCTGGCCGACGATCCGACCCTGGCCATGAGCCGGGATGAGACCGGACTATCCCCGCTGATGCAAGCCTGCTACCGGAAGCGGCCGGACCTGATCGACCTGCTCCGCACCACGGGCTGCAAGCTTGACCTTTTCGAAGCCGCCGCCGTAGGCGATTCGGATCGTGCCGCAGCTTTGCTCGTCGAAGGTCCCCAAAGCCTCCACGAATACTCTTCGGACGGCTTTACGGCCCTGCACCTGGCGGCGTTCTTCGGTCACGAGCCGGTCGTGAGCCTGCTGCTCGAACACGGCGCCGACGCCGACGTAGTCTCGCGAAACGGGGCCGATCTGCGGCCGATTCACAGCGCCGCCGCCGCCGCCGATCACGCGAGCGTCCAAAAGCTGCTGGATTGCGGCGCCGACGTACACGCTCGCCAGCGAGGCGGTTTCACGGCGTTGCACGCGGCCGCGGCGGCCGGCGAGATCGGTTTGATCGAGACTCTGCTCGGCCGCGGCGCCGACCCGGGGCATGCCGCTGACGACGGCAAAGACGCCGCGGCCATAGCCGACGAGCGCGGTCATGCCGATGCGGCCGGGCAGCTCCGCGGCCGATTGGCCCGCTGACGGCCGCGGGGCGGGGTTTTTGGCCACTGGGCGATGGCTACCGGCCCGATTGGAGCGGTGAGCCGCCGATTCCAGAAAGTCCCAAAATCATTCGGTTTCGCACTTGCAGGATGCGGATTCGCCGGTCATACTGGCGGTGACGGGTCAACTCGTCAACGAAGCCGGTCAAGCATTTGAATCAAGGAGTGTGCAATGAGACGTTTGCGAGGTGGGTTCACATTAATTGAGCTGTTGGTGGTCGTCGCGATCATCGCCCTATTAATCAGCATTCTGCTGCCCGCCCTGAGCGAGGCCAAGAAGCGGGCCCAGGAGACCGTCTGCGGGTCCAACATGCGTCAGATGGGCCTCGCGCTGCGGCATTATCTCGACGACAACAATGGGTTCTACCCCGGCGATCACCTGGAGACGGGCGGGCGCAACGGTTCCTGGATCGCGTGGGCGCCGCGCATCCGCAAGTACTTGGACGGCCAAATGAACGTCTACTGGTGCCCGTCCACCGACATTGGCATCCGCTGGGAGAGGCGACAAGGCGGCGCCCAGCGCTCGTTCCTGCGGCTCCTCGGGTACGAGCCCGGCGAGACCCCGCTGAAAGGAGAAGAGTTCTTCAGCTACGGCTACAACGGCTGGGGCGTGCGCGTGTTTACCAATTTTCGCCAGAGGCACTTAGGGCTGGGCGGCCACATTGGCGGTGGGATTGATGATCGGCAGGGCAATCATGAACTCCAGGAATCCAAAATCAAACGTCCCGAGGAAATGATCGCGATCGGCGACACCTTTATGAACGCCTTTTGGGATACGTGGCTTACGCCCGACGTTCGATCTCCCGAGTCGTACCCCAGCAAGCGTCATCGCGGAGGCGCGGAGATTCTCTTCACCGACGGGCATGCCGTCAACGTGCACTTTGACGAGTTGGTCGGCAAGCGAAACATAGGGACCCTGAATCGATCGGCCGTCGCGATGCGGAGGTGGAACAATGACTTCCAGCCGCACCACAATTATTGGAGGCATTACCCGTAGCGGGTTGAGCGCACCGCCGGTCGGTCCGAATCGAGTTCCGAAAGCTCTTGTGCGCGTGAAATCCCATGGGTGGTCAACAGATTAAGCTGGTTGTCGCATTGGTCCTGTTGGGCGGGGCAGGCGCCTTTCTGTACCGTTTCTTCACGGCCCCCAGCGCGGACGGCGAGGACATGCCCGGGGGCGTGTTCTGGATGTGCAAGAACCCGGAGTGCCTCCACGAGTTCAATCTCCCACTCGCAGAGGTGAAGAAGCAGATGAACGTGGACGGGCGCGTTCCCTGTCCGAAATGCGATGAGCGAATGACCAAGCGCGGCTTCAAGTGCCCGGCGTGCGATCGCGTTGTCGATCCCATCGGC